>NC_017506.1:2210955-2526806 GCF_000166295.1 Marinobacter adhaerens HP15 | reverse complement strand
CCAGGTTTTAGACTCATTGGTGGAATCGGAGCTGCCTCGCGACACTCAACTAGATATCGTTATGGGAGGCTCTGCGCCTCATCTGGACGAAGTTCAGCAGCAGGCTAACCGGTTGCCTTTCAAGGCAACGGTGAATGTGAATGTGCCCGACATGGCCGAGCGGATGTGCCTGGCGGATCTCTCTATTGGAGCTGCGGGCGGCACCTCCTGGGAGCGTTGCTGTTTGGGCCTCCCTGCAGTGTTGGTGATTCTGGCGGATAATCAAGTGTCTGGAGCGAGAGCCTTGGAGGCCGCCGGAGCTACTTCAACGATCACTGATCCCGATACAGTTCAGGCCTATTTGCCTTCAGTCATGGCCGAAATTGGTCGGTTTGATTGTCTTCAACGCATGAGCCGTGCCGCAGCTGCGATAACTGATGGGAAAGGTACCTCCAGGGTTCTTGAATCGATTCTGACCGTTAGCAGGAATGCATCGTGAAAGCGCACAATCTCCGGCCTATGACGGAAACCGACCTTGAGCAGGTGTTGAGTTGGCGTAATCACCCTGAGGTACGTCGCTACATGTACACCACTCACGAAATCGGGATAGAAGAGCATAGAAAATGGTTTTCCGGCATCAAGCATGATCCTGCGGTAGATCCTATGATTTATGAAAACCACGGGCTGGCCAGAGGTTTTGTGAATATTACGCGCACGCGATGCCCGGAGGTTGCAGACTGGGGGTTCTACCTGGCGCCTGACGCGCCGAAAGGTACAGGGAGGTCTTTGGGTAACCAGGCTTTAACGTATGTGTTTCTAGAGCTTGGCCTTCACAAGCTTTGCGGCCAGGCTCTCGGCTTTAATGAGCGCTCTATATCGTTCCATAGGGCGCTAGGGTTCTCCGAAGAAGGGCGCCTCCGAGATCAGCATTTTGATGGCCACGAGTTCCACGACGTTTTTTGCTTTGGTCTGCTAAAACAAGAGTGGAAAACAAAAGATCAGGAATCGAATAATGACTGAACCGAAAATAGTAATAGCCGGAAGAGAGATCTCTCGCAACCAGTCTCCCTACATTATTGCAGAGCTTTCAGCTAACCATAACGGTAATCTTGAGACTGCGATGAGGATTATTAGCGAGGCCGTCAAAGCAGGTGCCGACGCTGTTAAGTTACAGACATACCGACCTGATACTATAACGCTGGATTGCCAGTCGGACGAGTTCAAGATCAAAGGGGGGCTTTGGGACGGAAGAACGCTCTATGAGCTTTATGAGGAAGCGCATATGCCGTGGGAGTGGCATAAGCCACTTTTTGATCACGCACGGAATGTTGGAATTCCGATATTTAGTTCGCCCTTTGACCGAACTGCAGTGGACCTTCTTGAGGATCTAAACGCGCCAGCATACAAAATTGCGTCTTTTGAAGCGATTGATCTCCCACTTATCCGTTATGTGGCTGCCACTGGGAAGCCTATGATTATCTCTACGGGTATGGCCAATGCCGAAGAGATTGAAGAAGCCATCAATGCTGCCCATGAGGGAGGTTGTAAGGAACTAGCAATTCTGCATTGCGTAAGCGGCTATCCGGCACCAGCCGAGGATTACAACCTTCGCACGATTACAGACATGGTTGAAAGGTTTGGCTTAGTTACCGGCCTGTCTGATCATACCTTGGACAATACAACTGCAATTGCCAGCGTAGTTTTAGGGGCCTCTCTGATAGAAAAGCATTTCACGCTAGACCGTCGTGGTGGTGGGCCAGATGATAGCTTTTCTCTTGAGCCGAAAGATCTGGCAGAGCTTTGTTCCGGCGCAAAAACGGCTTGGAAATCGCTTGGCAAAGTTGATTATGGTCAAAAGTCCAGCGAGGTAGGTAATGCACAATTTCGAAGGTCACTCTATTTCGTTGAAGACTTGAAATGTGGGGATCGGATCGCTTCCAGCTCAATTCGTAGTGTTAGGCCGGGATATGGATTGCCCCCAAAATATTACGATGAGCTTTTGGATCGAAGGCTTAAAAGCGATGTTAAAAAGGGTACGGCTGTTACTTGGGACTTGCTGGCTTGAGCATGACCAATAATCTTTCAGAGGAGGTTTTGATTTGAATGCTGCTGCAGTAGGGCGGTTAAAACGCGTTTTCGAGAGTTTGTCCAGTAAACCAGGCTATACCTTAATGAGGGGCTTTGCGCGTTTTTCCACTTTGAGGTTATCCATACCCTTTCTGCGTGCAGCAGTTCTCAAAATTAAAGGACGTTCCCATCGCGATTCTCTTGAGCTAGAAGGCAAAGAGACATGCTTTCCTGATGTTGATATCGATTCAGTGGTGTCAGCGCTTCGAAAGGATGGAGTTGCATTTGGTTTCAGGCTGCCGGATGAAGTAGTGCAGTCTATCCGCTCATACGCAGAAGAAGCGTTATGTTTCGCTGATAGGGCACCTGCATATGGTTTTAAGATAGAACATAGAGAGCGTGCGGAGGAAATGCTTAATAAAAAAATACTTGTTGCTCAGTATTTTAATACGCTTTCGGAAAATCCTGAAATTGCCCGTCTGGCTCAAGATCCCACTCTCAAGGAGATAGCCCGTCGTTTTTTGAATTCACCTCCGACCTTCGTTGGTGCCAACTTGTGGTGGACGTTTCCGGTGGAAGCGACTGAAGAGGATCGTCACCGGCATGCGCACAAATTCCATAGGGATGTAGACGACTTCAAATTCTTCAAATTCTTTTTCTATCTCACAGATGTTGAGAAAGGGGATGGAGCCCACGTCGTTGTTGCGGGCTCTCAAGGGAAACCGCCCATAAACGGTTTCTTTGATCGGTGGAACATCCGCCGCTACACCGATCAAGAGATTGCTGAGAACTACAGTCCGTCTCAAGTAAAAGAAATTGACGGTCGCGCAGGCGATGGATTTGCAGAAGATACTTGGTGTATTCACAAGGGGCAGACGCCAGTGAGAAAGCCTCGCCTTTTGCTTCAACTCCAATTTGCGCTTTTCGATTACAACGCAATGCATGATCAAAGAAGCCAAGAATTGCTTCAAAGGCTAGCGTGAACAACCGATTAAACTCGGCATCTTGGTTACGTATCAATCAGAGGTGGAAAAGAGAAGTTTGGTACGTTCCGATATTGGGCGGAGCCATGGCGCTAATGATGCTGCGCCCCTTGCTTATGGCTCGGCTTTTTGACGCCCCTGATTTTGGCACGTACATAGCTGGATTGTTGGTTTCGAGCAGCTTCTGTGTCCTTGGCTGTTTGGGGCTACAGCCAAAATTACAGCGCAGTATGCCGATGGGCTTCGTCGCTCGAAAAGAATTGGCAAGCCAAATCCTTTTATTTCAGTCCATTCTGGTTGCACTTCTTCTGGCCTTGGTAGGTTGTTTGATCGGGGTGGCAGATTTGTCTATCGCCGGCTTGAGCCCGGGGACCTTTGCAATAAGCGTCGTCCATGGTTTTTCTCAGCAGATTTTCGTGCTCTCAACGGTGGAGAGCAGGAGTAGAGGGCAGGCGTTAAGGTTTAGTTGGCAGAATATGGGGCGGGCGATTTCAATAATCACAGCGGCCGGCATGGTCGCGTGGTACGTGCGCTCGCCCGAAGAGACACTTCTAACCGAAGCCATCATTTCCATCCTATTGGCTTCGCTTATACTGGTCAAAAGCTCTACTCGCCACAGCACTGGGCTCCGTGCCTTATTTCTTTTGGCAATTCGCAGACTAGCCGTAATTCGGTGGTCTGAACCGCTGTCGCTAATGCTTGTGATGTTGGTAGGGTTCAGTTTGGCAAACGCAGACCGATGGGTAGCAGTTACCGTTCTTCCGCCTGTTCAGTTCGCGTGGTATGGATTTGCCTGGATATTACTTACAGCGGCGCAATCAATTCAAACGATTACCAATTCATCCCTTTATCCCGCATTGGCAAAACGTTTCGCGATAGGGGGGGGAAGGGCCAGTTTTTCACTCGCTTGGAAAGCGAGCTTAGTCTTCTTGATTTTGGGTGGTATCGGCGTGTTGCCGAGTTACTTCCTTTTGGAAGAGATAATTGTTAATTGGTTTGAGGACTATCAACGTTCCCTCGAAATACTTCCAATTTTCCTGGCTGTTGCTTCGATTCGAATATCTGATTTCTGGTCTAGTCATCTACTTGTTTCCGGAAAAGAGCGTTTACTACTTGCGGTAAATTGCTTTTCCGGGGCGTTTGTTTTCATCTTATTTTCGCTGCTCGGCTACTTTCAGTCCGTAGATAAGCTAGGCATCACTGAGCTTGCCCATCTCGCCCTAACTTTGACAGCTGTAAATTACCTTCTTGTATTGATCTTTTCTCTGAAATTTAGGAGATGACGTTGTTTAGAGCTTCCCATTTAAGAAGAACGTTTCTGTGGCGGTGGTGGAATTTTCTCCGTTTCATTGCCAGAGGGGTGCGAATTCACCCCACAACGGTTATAGATGGGCGTTCTGAACAAATAACCCTTAATAGGGGAGCGAAGATAGGCGCACGAGTCAATATACGATTGTCAGCGTACGGAGAACTATTTTTATCAAATGATGTCTGGCTTTCTCACGATGTTGAGATAGAGTCTTCGAAAAAAATAACAATTGGCGCCGGGACCACGGTGCAGCGAAGAGCAACCATTAACGGATCGGTAAGCATTGGGAGCGGGTGCATCATTGCGCCAAACGTTTTCATTTCATCAGGAACTCATCCCTTTAGAGTATATCCGGAGAAAACCATCCGGGAGCAGGAGCGATTAATCGTTGAGGAGCGGGGAGACCTTTCTTCACTCGATAGGCCAATTAGTATCGGCGACGACTGCTGGTTGGGGGTGAATGTAGTCATATGCCCAGGGGTCAACATTGGCCGGGGATCGGTTGTTGGCGCGAACTCCGTTGTATTAAAAGATATTCCAGAAAATACCGTTTGTGCTGGTGTCCCAGCTAATATCGTCGGATCTCGATGACTTTAGTTTGAAATAAGCTTCTTTATGATAATCCATAGTGTTTCAGATTTTGGTAGGAGACTAAATATATACAGCTTCGGGATGCTAAATGATTAAGCATTTTATCTGGGTTTGGGTTTTTTACTGGGTCGCTTTTGCCTTTCTACCCGTTAGTTCGCTTTATACATCTGTAGGCGAAGCTTTTTTACTTCAACTCACATTTTTAGTCTTAGTTTTATTTGGTTTTAGTTGGAGTTGGTTGGCAGGTATCCATTATCGAGCGCCAATGTGCGGAACGCGGACACCGAAGAGTTTACACAAAGCGATCCAGTTGTCGTTAATATTTTCGAGCGTTGGCACTCTCTGTATAATTTATGACAAAATCGCAATTCAGGGCATAGATTACAGTCAAGGTGTGGCAGTAGCCAGAGAAGCTTGGAGAAAAGAGGGTATTGAAAGAGAGGGTGGTATTTCTTCGGTCTTCAGTATGCTGGGGTACCTTTTAAGTAGTGGCTATTACGTGGCTGCCGTGCTTCTTGTTGCGTTTGGCGAAAGTTTAAAAAGGTCATTCCTATATAAAGGAATTTTTCTAGTTTTTATTTTACTTATGGCTAACTCCGTTCTGGCTGGTGGGCGTTCAAATGTTCTATTGGTCACAGTCTTCGTTGCGGGTGCGATAACTGCAGTATCTGGGTGGTCATATCGGTCACTTTTCCCAAGTAAAGGGCTGCGCTCATCTGTATTTGTTTTGGTTTTATTTTCTTTTTTCTATGTTTTGTATGTCTTTTCTGAACGAGCCGAAGCGACAGGGATCGACGTTTCCGCCTATGTAAAACACTTTCTTCCTTACCTCGGTCTAAGGTTAGCCCCATGGTTTTCTGAGGTAGGTGGTAATGGAGTATTGTTTGATATTATTAATCTATTGGTGCTCGCGCTTAGTTATATCACACATAGTTTGGCAACCGCAGCCGGGATTATCGAGAATGGGCCTGGGGACAAGGTGATTGTTTTTCTACACCCTTTGAACATCTTAAGCAAGCTAGGAATTGTTGCCCGGCCGGATAGTTCGTGGTTTTTGTCTGGTAGGTTTCCGTCATTGCCCGCTGCATTGTTTTATCAGTTCGGTCTTTTTGGTTTTTTTGTTGTTTCAATTTTTGTAGGATTCTTGAGTGCCGCAGCGCGCTATTTTTATATAGCCTTTCCTTCTAGCATCGTTGCTATGAGCTTTTATCTAATGATGTATTCTATTCTTATTATTTCGCCTTTGCTTCTTGCTATTGATTTTATGAGTTTTCCATTTGTGATGTTTTCTTTTTTCCTTGTTGCGGTTATTTCAAGCGCGAGTAAATTTATAGCACGTTCACTTAAATTCTAATTTCGGAGATTTTTCTTGAATATTGGTTTTGTTAATGTTTTTTGCTTTTCGGCCTCACGTTGAGCATTTGATATATCTTTCAGAATTATTAAAAGCGAAGGGGCATAATGTTTACTTTCTTACGTGTGATTCTTCTGTATCCAACTGCTACGCCCGTGAAATCAAGGGCTCTGGGCGAATAAGCGAGTGCAGTAAATGTATACTAGGAGGCGTCCGCTCATACACTAACGAAAACATTACCTCCGTGGTTGATCAAAAGACTGATCTAACCGAGCGTCAGTTGGATCGAATGGCTTTGTCAAGCTCCTGTACTTTGTCACGGACTGAGTCCGATGTTGAATGGAATGATAGGGAAGTAGTCGAAATCCGACGGTCTCTATATTCACCTATAGGTTCCGTGTACGAAAGCACCAAACAATGGATAGCAGACAATAGCCTAGAAGGTGTCATCTGTTTCAATGGGCGCATGGATTTGACTCGTGGTGTCACCTACGCCTGTGAATCAGTGGGTATTCCCTTTATAAGCCATGAACGGACATGGTTTGGGGACGGTATCCAGCTGGTGCCGAATGGCAACTGTCTCGGTCTGAAAGCGTTGGGTGAGCTTGTTTCAGAGTACAGCGAAAAACCATTGACAGTATCCCAAGCCAAATATGCAGGAAAACTAGTAGGAGATAGGTTCCTGCAGCGAAACTCATTGGAGTGGCGCCTATATAACCAAAATCCCGAGCCTGCTCCTTGGCCAACCAGGACATCCGGAAAGAGGGTTCTAATTGTACCGAGTAGCAAGAACGAGTTCGCCGGTCATGAAGACTGGGAAACTGGGTGGCAGGATAACACCCAGGCCCTTGACGACTTTTTCGAGGTCTACGACATCCACCCAGAGCAAGTAGTTTTACGGTGCCACCCTAATTGGTCTGAAAACATTGGGCGGGTAACGGGAGAGCGTTCGCTCAGGCTTTACCGGCAATGGGCGGAAGATCGAGGAATCCATTTCATCAGTAGTGAAGAGAAGGCAAGCACATACGACCTCATACAACAGTCAGATATTGTTGTTTTGAATGGGGGAAGTTCAGCTGTAGAGGCCGGGGCGTGTGGTAAGCAGGTTGTGTGTCTCGGGCCAGCTCCTTACGAGAGGGCGGGGTTCGCTCAGATTTTCCTGTCACGCCAGGATATGGAAGAGAGTGATCTACTTGATTTGGATGAGGACCTGGTGCGGCGTAAAACCCTTAGGTTTTTATACGTTCGGTCTCATCGTTATCCCCAGTTCGTGGATTATGTTAAGGCGCTGGAAACCACCAAGTATCAATATCTTGAAGGTGCAGACCCTGATCGCATCATCAGGCAATTTGAGACTGGCAACATAGAGGCAGACGATCCGGTCTTTTCAGAATTCGAGAGTTCAGAAAACGAGGTGCTTTCGCTGCTTCGGCAGAATGCCTGGGGAGAGTTGGCCGATTACGAAGTCCCAAAAACTGTTGGCCAGCCTTATCAAGTTAATCGTCGTTTTGCCTTTAGATGGGTCGACGGTTTTAGATCTATGTTTTCTAGAGGGGATCGGGGGTGAGTAAGACTTCAGAGCAATCAGTAACGATAGTTACGCCCGCCTACAATGCTGAAAGATTAATCGACTCTACAATTCAATCGGTCCTCAACCAAACCTTTGACGATTGGGAGATGCTTGTTGTTGATGACTGCTCGACTGATGGAACACGAGAAATCGTTCAAAAGTGGGCGGAAGAGGACCCGAGAATTAAATTGATTGCACTCAGCGCTAATTTTGGGGGGCCAGCAGGCCCACGGAATATTGGCGTGAGAGAAGCGTCTGGGAAATATGTTGCCTTTTTGGATTCTGACGACATTTGGCATCCAAGGAAGCTGGAAATCCAATTGCAGGTGCTATCCAAGTCTAATGCGAGTTTCGTTTGCTCGCAGATGAAGGATTTCACGAGTGAGCAGGAAATATCGTTTGATAGTATCGAGCGATATGACCTTGAAGAAGTTTCGTTTAAGCAACAAAGCTTGCGCGCGCGGATCCCTACTTCCAGCGTGATTGCTGAAAGAGATCTTTTAAAGGCAGCTCCATTCGTAGAAGGCATTAACTATAAGGCTGTCGAAGACTATCACTGCTGGCTGAGAATTCTTGAAAGAACCCCGAAATGTATAAAGGTTCGCGCTCCGCTGCTTTTCTATCGAAAGATCGAGGGTCAAATATCCGGCTCCAAGATGGCTATGATGAAAAAAGTTTTCATGGTGCATTGGGACTACCCTGGAAGGAGTCTTTCTCAGGCGGTGTTTTTAACCCTGACCCATGTATTGGGTGGTTTGTATTTCAGATTTATAAAGAAAGGAATGTGATATGAGAGTACTTGTAACTGGTGGGGCTGGTTTTCTAGGGTCTCATCTGTGTGAACGCCTCTTGAATGAAGGCCATGACGTCCTTTGTGTGGACAACTTCTTTACGGGGCGAAAGCGGAATATTGCCCACCTTATGAATAACCCTTACTTCGAGGTAATGAGGCACGACGTCACATTCCCCCTTTACGTGGAAGTCGACCAAATCTATAACCTTGCGTGCCCCGCCTCTCCCGTACACTATCAGCACGACCCGGTACAGACTACCAAGACGAGTGTTCACGGCGCGATCAACATGCTGGGTCTTGCAAAACGATTGGGAGCGAGAATTTTCCAAGCGTCCACCAGTGAAGTGTACGGCGACCCGGAGGTACACCCCCAGCCCGAAAGTTATTGGGGTAAAGTTAACCCAATCGGAATACGGTCCTGTTACGACGAAGGGAAGCGATGCGCGGAAACGCTGTTCTTTGATTACTACAGGCAGCATAACCTCCCAATTAAGGTGGCCCGAATTTTCAACACCTATGGTCCTCGGATGCATCCCAACGATGGACGTGTCGTCAGTAACTTCGTTGTTCAGGCGTTGAAAGGAGAAGACATCACGATCTATGGTGAAGGGCAGCAAACCCGGAGCTTCTGCTATGTGGATGATCTGGTCGATGGTTTCGTCCGTTTGATGAATTCACGGGAAGACTTCACCGGCCCGGTTAACTTGGGTAACCCAGGTGAATTTACCATCAGAGAGCTCGCGGAGCGCGTGATTGAATTGACTGGTTCGTCTTCCGAATTGATTTTCAAGCCCCTCCCACAGGACGACCCAAAGCAGCGTCAGCCGAACATTGAGCTTGCGCGTGCTGAATTGGGTTGGGAACCCACGATTAAGCTTGATGACGGCCTGAGAAAAACAATCACCTATTTCGATGATTTGCTGTCTATTAAAGATCTGGATTGAGTTGTTCCATGGAAAATAGGGTTCTCGTTACCGGTGCCACGGGATTCGTCGGGCGGGAGCTATGCGCCCGGCTTGTGTCTGCTGGAAAGGACGTCGTAGCGGTTGGCCGTGGCGGCAATTTAACAGGGCCTTCAGGTCTGACATATCGACAGCTGGATTTGGAAACGGACGATCTGCAACAGCTGTTTTCAGGCGGTATCGACGCGGTTGTTCATTTGGCGGGCCAGGCACATGGGAAGGGCGGTAGCGAACGCCAGGAACTGGATGGCTTCAGGCGGGCGAATGTGAATGTGACGCTCAGGCTTGCTGAGGCGGCGATTCAAGCCGGTGTTCGGCGGTTCGTGTTTGTTAGTTCGATTGGCGTGCACGGGACGGCGACCAAGGGGAGGTCAATATCTGAGAACACGCCATTCAGCCCCGGCTCTCCTTATACGCAATCAAAGATGGAGGCAGAGGTGGAGCTAACCCGCCTTTTCGAAGGGGTTGGTTCTTCTGAACTTGCCATTGTTCGCCCTCCGCTTGTTTATGGCGCTAAAGCGCCGGGGAATTTTGGAAGTCTTCTTCGGCTCGCGAATTCTCCTGCTCCGCTCCCTTTTGGTATGTGTTCAAACCGTCGCAGTCTGATATCTGTGGGAACTTTGGCAGATTTCCTTATTGCGTGCA
Organism: Marinobacter adhaerens HP15; assembly: GCF_000166295.1. Classification (NCBI taxonomy): domain Bacteria; kingdom Pseudomonadati; phylum Pseudomonadota; class Gammaproteobacteria; order Pseudomonadales; family Marinobacteraceae; genus Marinobacter; species Marinobacter adhaerens. Next base: position 2,516,553 of record NC_017506.1, on the reverse strand, counting down.
TTCAGAGCACCGAAGCTGGAAACCAGGCCTTTGTTGTAGCGGATTCCTCAGCCGTCTCAACCGCAGATATCGTGTCGTCGCTAAGGCGTGGAATGAATAGATCTGAAAGGCTCATTCCCGTTCCGTCGGCTCTTGTGGCTGCTGCTTTGAGGTTAATAGGGAAGCGAGAAATGTACACACAGCTTTTCTGCGATTTGGAGATCGACAATGAGAAGGCGAGAAGGCTTGATGGATGGGCGCCTTGCGATAATACCAGGTCAGAACTGGAGACAGTCGGAAAACTTTTTTATGAGTCTCAGTGATCGAAACGAATTTTGAATTAGGACCCAAATGAAAATGAAAATTGCAGTGGTTGGTACCGGGTACGTTGGTTTATCAAATGCTGTCTTGCTGTCTCAGCATAACGATGTCATTGCTCTGGATATAGATGACAGGCGCGTTGGCATGGTGAATGAGAGGCTGTCGCCGATAGAGGATCCAGAAATTGAGTCTTTTTTGGTAAGCAAAAAACTCAGCCTCAAGGCCACCACCGATAAGACCATCGCTTATGAAGATGCCGACTTTGTGATAATTGCGACGCCGACAGATTATGACCCTGAAACAAATTATTTCAACACGAAAACCGTGGAGTCGGTGATTTCAGATGTCCTCGAAATAAATCCGGGGGCGCTGATGGTTATAAAGTCCACCATTCCGGTAGGTTTTACCGCGATGGCTAGAGCCAAGTACGGTACGGAGAATATCGTTTTTTCTCCCGAATTTCTGCGTGAAGGTAGGGCACTCTACGATAATTTATACCCCTCAAGGATCGTTGTTGGCGAGCGCTCTGCGAGGGCTGAAACCTTTGCCAAGTTGCTTTGCGATGGTGCGCTTAAGGAAGACATTCCAACACTATTTACAGAATCGACAGAAGCTGAAGCCATCAAGCTCTTTGCCAACACCTACCTCGCTATGCGGGTCGCTTTTTTTAATGAGCTTGATACCTATGCGGAGACGCATGGGTTGGATAGTCGGCAGATTATCAATGGCGCATGCCTCGACCCACGAATTGGCGACTTTTATAACAATCCGTCATTTGGGTATGGAGGCTACTGTCTGCCAAAAGACACAAAGCAGTTGCTGGCTAACTATTCGGATGTGCCACAGAATTTGATCAAAGCGATAGTGGATGCCAACACTACAAGAAAAGACTTTATTGCGGAGGCTGTAATAAAGAAACGGCCGAACTGTGTTGGTATCTATCGTTTGATTATGAAGTCAGGTTCAGACAATTACCGAGCTTCAGCGATCCAGGGTGTTATGAAGAGAATCAAGGCCAAAGGGATTGAGGTAGTCGTTTATGAGCCGGTAATTGAAGAGGATCAGTTTTATGGGTCGGAAATCGTAAACGATTTGGATCAATTCAAGCAAAGATGTGATGTAGTCATTTCCAATCGCATGGTGCCGGAATTATCAGATATTCAAGATAGAGTTTACACTCGCGATTTGTTCGGCAGTGATTAATCGGGAACAGAACCGATTGGAGCTTGTCCCTTCCGTCACCAAGGAGTTTATGTGATTCGTGCTTTCGATGTTTTTTTTGCGCTACTAGGGTTGGTTTTTGGCCTTCCTTTGCTGCTACTACTAGTTGTTGTCGGGCTCTTTGACACGGGCTCACCTGTTTTCATGCAGGAGCGGGTGGGCCGACACAAAAAGCCGTTTACCCTGGTTAAATTTCGCACGATGAGTAAAGAAACACTGTCTGTCGCCAGTCACCTTGCTAGCCCTGCTGCGATTACACCATTCGGTCGCTTTCTGAGACGAACCAAGTTGGATGAACTGCCGCAACTATGGAATGTGCTGAAAGGCGAAATGAGCCTTGTGGGCCCGAGGCCGTGTCTCTTCAATCAGGAAGAGCTCATAATGGAACGTGAAAAACGCGGTGTTTTGGCTGCCAGGCCGGGTATTACTGGACTTGCCCAGGTGAACGACATTGATATGTCTACGCCAACACTCCTGGCAGAGACGGATCAGAAAATGCTTCAGAATCTGACTTTGTCGGCCTACTTCAAATATATTTTGATGACTGTTTCAGGGAAGGGTGCCGGAGACAGGGTGCCCGGAAAACACTGATTGGCTGGTTCAAAGCATCGTTTGCGCTCCTTGTGTCTTATAATATCGAGTGCCTTGTATTTTTTAGCTGGTAAAGGAAAACCATGTTCCAGAGATTTCTGAATCTTTCCCGGGTTCACAAGAGACTGATATCGGTCTTCGCAGATGTCGCCGTGCTGTTTTTGCTCTTTGGGCAGCGTTTTCGCTTCGTCTGGACCAGCAGTTCTGGGTGCCCGACCGGGGCCAGCTTATCGTCTCGGGTCTCACCGTCGCTATTACCATTGCGGTATTCGTTAAGCTGGGTCTTTATCGGGCGGTGATCCGTTATCTGAGCGACCGGGCTTTTATCACGGTCATCACTGGTGTCTTTGTATCTGCGATTACCCTGATTTTGCTTGGGTACTGGCTTGAGGTGCTGGTGCCCCGCTCCGTTCCCATAATTTACGGTGCACTGGCCTTTATCTTCGTGAGCGGTACTCGCATGACAGTGCGCATGTTGGTGAACCGACCGAAGCACAATAATAAGCAGTATGTAGGCATTGTGGGTGCCGGAGAAACCGGGCTCCAGCTCGCAAACGCGCTTGACCAGGGCACGGAGTACCATCCGTGCGCGTTTATCTCTCTTTTGAAGGCGAATCACAGAGCACTTGTGAATGGTATCCCGGTTTACGATATCAGCCATATTGAGCGCGTTGTAAAAGATCACCGGATTAAAAGGTTACTGTTGGCCCTGGATGCTGATTCAGGCATTGATCGTAAGCGGTTACTCAAGAGGCTTGAGCCTCTGGCCATTCCGGTACAGACCGTTCCCACCATGTCAGAGTTGGTGGCAGGGCAGGCACGAATCAACGATATCCGGGATCTGGAGATTGAAGACCTACTGGGCAGGGATCCCGTTCAGCCAGACAACGCTCAGGTGGCTGCAAGCCTGTATAACCGGTCTGTACTGGTTACGGGTGCAGGTGGTTCCATCGGTTCCGAACTGTGTCGGCAGATTATTCGCCACCGGCCGGCTCGTTTAGTACTTTTTGAACAATCGGAGTTCTCACTTTATGCCATCGAGCGTGAGCTGCAGGCACTGAACTCCATTGAGGGGTTAGGGGTGGAGATAAACCCCTTGCTTGGAAGTGTTACCCATCGCAGGCGTTGTGAAACGGTCATGCGGAGCTTTGGCATTGAAACGGTTTACCACGCCGCTGCCTACAAGCATGTGCCACTGGTTGAGCATAATGTGATCGAAGGTGTTCAGAATAATGTTTTCGGTACTTTCCACGTGGCGGAGGCAGCAATCGCGGCTGGAGTGCAGCGATTCGTTCTGATCTCTACGGACAAAGCAGTACGCCCAACCAACGTTATGGGCGCCAGCAAGCGGATGGCTGAGCTGGTGCTTCAGGGGTTGGCTCAAAGGCAGTCCGGGACCATTTTCTCTATGGTTCGTTTTGGGAATGTCCTCGGCTCATCCGGTTCTGTGGTTCCGTTATTTCGAGACCAGATTCGTGACGGCGGACCGGTAACAGTAACCCATCCGGACATCATTCGTTATTTCATGACCATCCCTGAGGCGAGCCAGTTGGTTTTGCAGGCTGGCAGTATGGGCCAGGGTGGAGAGGTGTTTGTACTCGATATGGGCGAGCCCGTGAAGATTGCGGATCTGGCTCGCAAAATGATTCATCTTATGGGGCTCCTGGAAAAGACGGATGACCGACCGGATGGAGATATTGAGATTGTGTTCTCCGGACTGCGGCCTGGAGAGAAGTTGTATGAGGAGTTGTTGATTGGCGATAATCCTCAAGGCACTGCCCATCCCCGCATCATGATGGCCCGAGAAGCTTCTATGCCGTGGGAAGAAGTGGAACAGACGCTCAACGGATTGATTCGAGCCAGTCATGAGTTCGATTGCCAAGGCATTGTCGACATCCTGAAAAATGCGCCGACTGGTTTTTCGCCAAATGGAAGCGTTGCGGATCTTGTGTGGTGCAATGGCGCCAAAGATGTCATACCCTTTCAAGTAGAAAAGGTGAGACAGCTTCATCAGTGAATTCGTTAGGTAATTGAACAGGGACTGGCAGTCGTCGCTGGCAGATGTTTGCTTTTGGAACGTATTTCTTGATTATGGACAAGATCAAAACGCTTTGTGTTTTTGGCACCCGCCCTGAAGCCATCAAAATGGCTCCACTTGTACTTAGATTAGCTTCTGACGCCCGCTTTGATGCGGGCGTTTGTGTAACTGGCCAACACCGGGAGATGCTGGACCAGGTGCTGGACCTCTTTGGCATTCGTCCGGATTTTGATTTGAATATCATGAAGCCCGGGCAGGACCTTACCGATGTGCTGACGGGTATTCTGGTAGGTATGCGAGACGTTCTTTCCAGAGCGCGTCCGGACATTGTGCTGGTTCACGGTGACACAGCCACTACTTTCGCGGCTTCCCTTGCTGCCTATTATCAACAGATTCCGGTAGCACATGTGGAGGCGGGATTGCGCACGGGCAACCTCTATTCGCCATGGCCGGAGGAGGCGAACCGTAAGCTGACAGGCGTTCTCACACGCCTCCATTTCGCGCCCACGCCTAAATCGGCTGAAAACCTCGTACGGGAAGGTGTTCCACCATCCCATATAGAGGTTACCGGAAACACGGTCATCGATGCGCTCCTGACAGTGGTTGCGCGCGTGGATGCTGATCACCAGTTGCGTTCGGGGTTTGAAGAGCGCTTCGATTTTCTGGACAGCAATAAGAAGCTGATTCTGGTTACTGGCCATCGACGAGAAAGCTTCGGCGGAGGGTTCGAGCGAATTTGCCAGGCACTTGCGAAAGTGGCGAAACGGTACCCGGACTGCCAGATCCTGTATCCGGTTCATTTGAATCCCAATGTTCAGGAGCCTGTGCGGCGGTTGCTTGGGGGCGTTGATAACATTCGGCTGATAGAGCCTCTGGACTATTTACCGTTTGTTTATTTAATGAATAGGTCTCACATAATTCTGACCGATTCAGGCGGTATACAGGAAGAGGCACCCTCTCTTGGCAAGCCGGTTCTGGTGATGCGCGAAACCACAGAGCGCCCTGAAGCGGTGGATGCCGGCACGGTTCGCCTGGTGGGTACTGATGTCGACTTGATCGTAAGTGAGGTTGAGCGCCTGCTAACCGACGAGGCGGCGTACAAGGAAATGGCTTTTGCACATAACCCATACGGGGATGGCAAGGCCTGTGAACGCATTGTTGAAGTCCTGTCACACAGGGAATGGTAGAGAGGTTAAGGATATGGCTGTTGGTACGATTTGCGTCGTAGGGCTTGGGTATATAGGCCTGCCTACGGCGGCCGTGTTTGCGTCCCGAAAGTTCAAGGTTTTTGGTCTGGATGTGAACAAGGAGGTAGTGGACTCAATTAATCGGGGCGAGGTTCACATTGTTGAGCCCGACCTCGACATGGTCGTCAATGCGGCAGTAATGCAGGGATACCTGCGCGCCACTTCTGAGGCGGAGCCGGCGGATGCGTTTTTGATTGCTGTGCCAACGCCCTTCAAGGGCGATCGTCACGACCCGGATCTCACCTACGTCGAAGCCGCAAGCAGAAAGATTGCGCCAGCTCTCAAGAAAGGGGACTTGGTAATTCTGGAATCGACGTCTCCTGTTGGAACCACTGAACAGGTTGCCGCCTGGCTTGCAGAGGAAAGGCCGGACCTTACGTTCCCCCAGCAAGTCGGTGAGAGTTCCGACATTCGCGTGGCCCATTGCCCTGAGCGTGTCTTGCCTGGGCAGATTTTGCGTGAGCTGGTGCAGAATGACCGGGTGATTGGTGGCATGACAACCCGGTGTGCCGCAGCAGCTGCCGATCTTTATAAAGTGTTTCTTAAAGGCGAGTGCGTGCTCACCACTGCGCGCACCGCTGAGTTGTGTAAGCTCACTGAAAACAGCTTCCGCGACGTCAATATTGCTTTCGCAAATGAGCTATCTGTTATTTGTGGTGCGTTGGACATCAACGTGTGGGAGCTGATTCGGCTGGCCAATCGCCATCCCCGGGTCAACATTCTTCAGCCCGGTCCGGGTGTTGGCGGGCACTGCATCGCAGTGGATCCCTGGTTTATTGTCAGTAGCGCGCCTGAAGAGAGCCGCCTGATTACGACAGCCCGTCATGTTAATGACGACAAGCCGCGATGGGTGATTGACCAGGTCAAAGCTTCGGTTGCTGATTATCTGCGTGACAATCCGGACAAGAGCATCCGTGATGTAACCGTGGCTTGTTACGGCCTGGCTTTTAAAGCCGATATTGATGATCTGCGTGAAAGCCCGGCCTTGAACATTGCCCGGGCTTTGCTCGCTGAGCATGGAGGCCCTGTTCAATTGGTGGAGCCAAATATACGGAGGCTTCCTGATTGGCTGGCCAGGGAAAAGCTGGTCACCGTCGATCACGCCCTGAAAGAGGCGGATATACACGTCCTTTTGGTTGATCACGCGGAGTTCAAACGGGTGAGGCCGCAACAGGGCATAATTGTGGATACCAGAGGTACCTGGTAAATCCGTTACCGGCTTGGAAGCCAAACTCGACAAGGATGTCAGAATGATCAATATTTCCCACCACGGCGCCACCTCCGGCGTAACCGGCTCGTGCCATGAATTGTCCCTGTCTCGGGGATCCCAAAAGAGTGGCATTCTCATCGACTGCGGCCTGTTCCAAGGCCAGGATGAAGGCCGCGGCGCTTCTGCGTCTGATCTCTCCATTGATTTTCCCATCGAACACATCCGGGCTTTAGTGGTCACCCATGTGCATATCGACCACGTCGGCCGCATTCCTTATTTGCTGGCGGCGGGGTTCGACGGCCCCATCATTTGTTCCGAACCCTCGGCCATTATGCTGCCGGAGATCCTGGAAGATGCCCTGAAGATCGGCTTCACCCGTGACCGGCAGTTGATTGAGCGGGTTCTGGGGCTGATTCGTTCTCGCTTGGTGCCGGTACCTTATGGCCAGTGGCACTCGGTGTTTGCTGAGGGTGATTGCTCGCTGTCGGTTCGGCTTCAAAGAGCTGGGCATATTCTGGGCTCTGCCTATGTGGAATGCGATGCCCGTGAAGGGGAGACTGAAGAACGGATCGTGTTCAGTGGCGATCTCGGGGCGCCTCATGCTCCATTGTTGCCGGCCCCCCAATCGCCTGAACGGGCGGACCGGCTGGTGATTGAGAGTACTTATGGGGATAAGGACCATGAGGACCGGGAAACGCGGCGTTACAGGTTGAAGGCGGTATTGGAGCACGCTCTTGAAGATGGTGGAACGGTATTGGTGCCTGCGTTCAGTATTGGCCGGACGCAGGAGCTGCTTTATGAGATTGAAAGTCTGATTCATGAGTTTGGCGGAGAGCTTTGGAATAATCCGGAAATAGTCGTGGATTCACCATTGGCAGCAGAGTTCACGCGGATATATCGGGATTTGAAACCCTATTGGGATGCCGAGGCCACTGAGTTGGTTAAGCAAGGGCGGCACCCGTTGTCGTTTGAACAACTGACGGTTATTAGTTCCCATGAAGAACATCTGAATGCTGTGGATTATTTGGCGCGGTCTCATCGCCCCTGTGTGGTTTTGGCCGGTTCCGGGATGTGTGCCGGCGGCCGCATCGTCAATTATCTCAAAGCAATGCTGGGTGATAAGCGAAATGATGTATTGTTTGTGGGATATCAGGCCGCGGGCACTCCCGGGCGTGATATCTTGAACTATGGCCCCAAAGGGGGCTGGGTTCAGTTTGATGGAAACCGATATGATATTCGGGCCCGGATTCATCAGGTAAGTGGGTATTCCGCCCATGCGGGGCAATCGGATTTACTTCGATTTGTTCAGGGTATTTCCCAAGCCCCGCAAGAAATTCGTATTGTTCACGGGGACGAAGACGCTAAACAGGCATTCAAAAAAGAGTTGGATAGACGTGGATTCCACAATGCTTTGATTCCCGTTGGTAGTTAAACCAATTCCAGGCTTCTCGGAATTAATAACTCTTAAATAAATAAGCTTTGCGGTACCCGATTTATTGATTTATTATTTTTTGGACTTTTAGTCAACTCCAATTAAGTTTTTAAAACCCCTATTTGAATAAGGTTTTAATTCCATGGCAAAGATTAACGACTATTACCAGAAAAAACAGCTTATGGAAAAGCTTGCTGCAGAGCTGGAACAGCTTGAAAAAGACCAGGCTCTAAAAGGTGAACTGGAGTTTGAAAACAAGGTTCGCGCCTTGATGAAGGAGTATGACAAGTCACCGAAGGATGTGCTTCAGATTCTTTCTGCTATTGATCCTTCCGTGTCTGGCGGCAAAGCTGATTCAACGGCTGGTAGCCGCCCGAAGCGCCCGATGAAGACTTACAAGAACCCGCACACCGGTGAAGTGGTCAAGACCCGCGGTGGCAATCACAAGACGCTGAACGAATGGCGTCAGAAGCATGGTAAGGAAGCTGTACAGAGCTGGCAGCAGGACTGATACCAGTCGGCCCTTCTTCTTTCCGGCGGAGGGCTGTTAACTCACCACCACTCGGTTTCGACCACCTTCTTTCGCCGCATATAGCGCCTCATCTGCCTTCTGCATCCACTGCATATAGTTCTCAGGCTCTTCCGTTAACTGGGCGATGCCAATGCTGACGGTATACCGGATCGGTGCCACGCTGGTTTCGACTACGCTCTGCTCTATGCTTTCTCGTATCCGTTCGCAGATGATGCGTGCGCCCTCGGCGTCCGTTTCCGGCAGTATGATGCCGAATTCCTCACCGCCGTAGCGCCCAGCGCTGTCGGATTGGCGGATAGCGTTGCGGGTGAGACTTGCGGTGTGTTTGATCACTTCGTCCCCTGCCAGATGGCCATGGGTGTCATTAACCGGCTTGAAGTGGTCAATATCAAACATCACCAGGCTGGTGGTGTGGCCGTAGCGGCGGAAGCGTTCGAATTCGGCGTCCACCAGGTTTTCCCAGGTGCCCCGGTTGAGCAGGCCGGTCAGGCGGTCTGTCATGCTCAGCTTGGCCAGTTGTTCGTTGGCTCGTTCCAAGGCCATTTTGCTGCTGGCAATGTCGGTCACGTCGTAAACCATCAGGCACACTTTGTTCACTTCCCCCGTGGTGCCGGAGAGTGGGCTGATGGTGAGATTCTGGAACATGTACTCTTCGGTGCCGGTGATGGGCCGGGTATTGCGGAACTGGAACAGGTAAGGGCGTTGCTCCCAGGAGGTAAAGGCTTTGGTGTTAAGCAAGGCCACGGCGTCTACTTTTCGGGTCAGCCAGGCTTGAGGGATATCCGGGAATACATCGAACAATACCTGACCCTGGATCCTGCTCGCGGTGATGCCGCTGTGGTTTTCCATGAATCCATTCCAGACTTCGACTTTGAAATCCAGGTCCAGGACTACCAGACCGACTTCCACGGATTCCAGCATGTCCATCAGCCAGTGAAAGGAGTTGGCTTCAGATTCTTCTATGGCCATGAGTCAGTCCACCAGATATTGCAGGCGATCTTCGAGAAAAGGCACTGAATCTTCGGTAAGAAGGATCAGCATGTCGCATTCGATGTCCCGGTCTTCCAGGGCGTAGCAGATTTCGATACACAGCAGCTGTTCTTCACGGGCGCTGTGATGTTCCAGCAACTCGGTAATTTGGCGGTGCTGCCCCAGCACCGTGGGGTGGCCAAGGCCGAGTTTCAGGTCGAGCTGGTCACCAATGCCTTTGAGGAAGGCTCCGAAGAGTATGCTGGACATATCCATCAGCACTTCTACGTTCACCGCTTCACCCTCAAGGGTGTCGTAGTGGAGCATTTCCGCCATTTCCCGAAAACTGGCGTCTGCGAACAGCAGAAGAGCTTCTCCGGCGATGCCGGCCCCGGTGAAGCCCTGGCACACGGCGGAATAGGTGTCGCTGTCGCTGACCGAGGAAATGGCCATGTGCAGTTCGGAGTTGGCCAGGAAGGCGACCTTGGGAATCGGCTGTTTGACGAAGACACGTAACAACCGGGCCAGCAGGTCGGAGGACCGGCCCATGGCGACGTTGGAAATTTCCTGCAGGTAGTCGTTCAGGGAAACGGAGATTTCCGGAGCGGCACTGCCTGTGCTCTTCAGGCTGCTGTCTTGTAGCGCCGAATCTTCGAGTTCTCCGGGGCGGTACACTCCGTATTCCACCAGTAGGTCAAGTACGGTGCAGGTTTCTGTCGGCTTTTTGATGAAGTCGAGGGCGCCAAGCTTCTTGACCCGGTCCCTGGCTTCGGGCTGGATATCGCCGGAAACGACGATGGTCATGACCGGCAAATCTTCCTTGCGAACCTGTTCCAGCACCTGATAGCCATCCATCTCTGGCATGTTCAGATCCAGGAACAGCAGCTCTGCCTCTCCCCCGCGCAACTTTTCCAGCGCTTCCACACCGTCCTTTGCGAAACTGACGTCTCCGCGCAATCCCTCCGGCAGCGCCCGGGCCATTTGCTTTCTGGCAAGGGCTGAATCGTCGCAGATCAGTATCCGGGTGGTCATTGATGGGGCCGTAGAGGGTTGGTCATAAGGTGCGAAAGTATACCAGTAGTATTTGTTATGTACACGTTTGCTACAGCATTCGTAACAATGGGTAAGGCGTTGTAAGTATTTTAAGCCAAAGGTTTTGTGACTGTATTCAAAGTTGGTTGAGTATTACTGAATTGTAAACGGTGATTGTGACTCTGCTCACTCTATTGGCCGATCTGCCTTGGTTATAGTGTGTGTGCGGCAAATAAAAAATAATGTAAAACCCTGCCGCCTGTGAGCACCGGAAAACCAAAAACAAACCGGGCTGCAGTGGAGTCGGGCGTCGGAAACTGACTCTAAATAACTAATTCAGAGACGCAAAATATGAGACAGCAGGCGTATGGATACGCTGCCGTCACCCTGTTCTGCCTGGGTATTGCGCCCGTTGCCCAGGCCGAGCTGAAGCCCATTTCAGAGGAAACAATGGGTGAGGTGACCGGGCAGGCTTTTATGCAGATTGAAAACATCCAGGATATACCGGGTAATCCGCATGAGTTCACGCGCATGACGCTGACCATGGATGTGGAAACCCGGATGAACGTGGATGACGTGCAAGCCGGCGAACTTGATGGCGGCGTGGACTTTGCCGCGCAGCATGTGGCGCTTGGCCATATTGCCCGTAATGACGGTCAGCAGTTCAATGGCCGCACCTACAGTGCCGGAGATACCGTTCATTTCGAGGCGTTCAAACCCTACATCGAGCTGGCGGAAGACCCTGCCGAGGGTAAGCTTTCCGGCTTTCGTATGGGGTTTGGACAGGCGAGAGGGTCGGTTTCTTCGCTGACTAGCAGTTTCAGTGGCGATATCGGCCTGAAGTTGGTTGATGGATCCGGGCAGGAATTCGACGCGACGCTTTTTGATGAGAACACCCAGGCTACCAATTACCGGGCCAGTCATATCGGTATTGATGATGGAACGGCGGACTGTGCCTCGGGCACCCATTGCGCACCCTTGACCCACCTGCAGTCGCTGTACGTCGGCGAAGAGGGCGCTGATGGCGTGACCGATTTCACGAACGACTTCTTCATTGGCTTCCAGCGCGAGGGTTTGGAATGGCAGAGCCCGGACGGTACCAATGTCATCAATGCTGGCAAAGGTGTTTTTATCAATCTGCCTACAAGCATGAAAGTGGACATGAGCCAATTGATCAGCCAGGGCGTGGACCGGTTGCAGACCCATCGGGACGATATGGGTACCCAATTGTTTTAAATGCTAAACTCCTGCCAGTGTTTAACCCATTCGGCAGGAGCTCAGTCCCTTGATCCGCTCGTTTTACTGGCACGATTACGAAACCTTCGGCGTAGACCCGGTTCACGACAGGCCTTCCCAGTTTGCCGGCGTGCGGACGGATGCGGATCTCAACATCATCGAAGATCCGCTGGTGATTTACTGCAAGCCAGCGGACGATTACCTGCCATCGCCCGAAGCCTGTCTGATTACCGGGATCACCCCGCAAAAGGCCCTGGAAGATGGCTTTCCCGAGGCAGAGTTCATCGCCCAGATTAATGAAGCCTTCAGCCAGCCAGGCACGTGCGTGGTGGGCTACAACAGCCTGCGCTTTGACGACGAAGTGACCCGGCACACCCTGTACCGCAACCTGCGCGATCCCTACGCACGAGAATGGCAGAACGGCAATTCCCGCTGGGATATCATCGATATGGTACGCCTGACCTATGCCCTGCGACCCGAAGGTATCAACTGGCCCCGCAAGGAAGATGGCAGCCCCAGTTTCAAACTGGAGGAGCTGACCGTTGCCAACGGCATCGCCCACGAAGCGGCCCACGATGCCATGTCGGATGTTGAAGCGACCATTGCAATGGCCAAGCTGATCAAGGAGAAACAGCCGAAGCTCTTCGATTTTGTTCTGCAGAACAAAGACAAACACTCGGCTCGGGCGATGTTGGACACGGCTGCCATGAAGCCGGTGTTCCATATATCCGCCAAGTACCCGGCCAGCCGTGGGTGCTGTGCACTGGTTGCTCCGGTGGCCGAGCATCCATCCAACAAGAACCTGGTGATTGTTTACGACCTGCGCGAAGACCCCACCGAGCTGATCAACGCCAGCGCTGAGCAGATTCGTGAGCGTGTGTTTACTTCCCAGGCGGAACTGGGAGAGGGCGTCAGTCGCTTTCCGCTCAAAGGCGTGCAATTGAACAAGTGCCCGGTGCTGGCGCCGGCGAATATGCTATCCACCCTCTCTCCGGAGCGCCTCGAAGAATTGGCCCTGGACGGGGATACGCTGCGAGCCAACCTGGCCATGCTGCGCAAGGCGCCGGATTTGCCCTCCAGAATTGCCGAGGCCTTCGACCAGCCCCACGAAAGCGACCTGACAGACCCGGATGAACAGCTCTATGCAGGTGGCTTTATCAGCAAAGCCGATCGAGAGAAGCTGAACTGGGTGCTGGAACAGCCGGTTGAGACGCTTGGCGAGCTGGAGGTGACCTTTGAAGACGATCGCCTGCAGGAGCTGCTCTTTCGTTATCGGGCGCGGAATTACCCAGGTAGCCTGGTGGGCGAAGAGATGGAAAGGTGGGAGGAGTTTCGCAGCCAGAGATTAATGCACCCGAAGAAGGGTTGGCGGTCTCTGGAGGCTTTTGCCCAGGAACTACAGCGTCTGGCTGCAGACCCGGAACTCACGCCGCAAAAGCGGCATATCCTTGAGGATCTTCATTTGTATGGGGAGTCTTTAATCCCCTACATCTGAGGATCGGAGTGCGGAAGCGAGGTCAGATGATACTCTGCATCTGACCTCGGGTTTCTGTTCACCGCCGCTTCAGGAAATAGACGCTCAGATTCTGCCCCATCAGACTCTGCACTTCACTGCCGAGGGCTTCTGCCTGGATCTGCTTCTGAACCGGTGCGGTAGCGAGGCTGTGGCCATCCACATCCCGCGCTTTCACAAGCTTCCACTCCACCTCGTTACTCGCCATGGCCATCAGCTCTTTCAGTTGGGCTGTGTCCTGCGGCCGGAACCATCGGTCCCTGCAGCCCCCGAGGCTGTAAAAATCAGCGTCGGCGGTCAGTTCCTGCCAGGCGGCATCGTTGCGATTGGCAAGAACCATCCGTCGGAGTTGGCGCAATGTCTGTCGCGTGGGTTGTAGCTTGTGCTCACTGACCAGTTTACGAATCTGTTTGTCACCAGCCGTTTGTTCCGCAATGGCAGTGTGCATGTGCACCACTGCACCAGAACCAGTGGCTTGGTTAATCAGGGCGGCAAGCGAAAGGGTGTTCATGGCCGGTGAGGGCAGGCGACCAACTTCAATCCAGTGCACCTGGTGGCCATCCGCCACAAAACGCTGGGCGATGGACCAGGGCCAGAACACGATGTTGTCCATACCCATCTCGTTGGCCATGCGTGTGGCTTTGGCGATGTTGGCCAGAGATTCATCCACCGCGATCACTTCCACATCGTCCAGATAGCCGGCCAGTTCCATCGCCCGCTGGCCAGACTGCGCACCGCACACCATGATCCGAAGGGTGGCCGGGAGATTGTCCGTGTCCAGCCCCAGTTCAGTGGCCATCAGGGTTTTCAGGCTGCTTTCGGTACGATAGGCCAACCGGGACCAGGACGGCCATGCTTGGGGAACATCGGTCTTCTCCAGGCAAAGCTCCTCGGCCTTCTCATCGAAATTCTGCTTGATGGCTTCGTCTTCGGCCCGATCGTAATAGCTGGCGGCCAGGACTGACTGTAATGCCAGGGGCCAATCCACTAGGTTCCATTGGCCAAGTTGTACCGCGAAGGGCTGATGGAAGAGGGCACCATACATGGCGCTGATCATCAGTGATCCGATGAGTCCATCCTGTTCCTCGCCAAGGGCAAACTGGGCCTGGATGCTGTCGTTGATTGCTGAGACCAGTCGTTCTTCGTCATCTTCCGCAGCGAGGGCATAGCCGGTTCTGTCGGCGTACTGAGCGATGGCCAGCGTCAGGCGCTGCAGCTCGTCCCGAAGTTCAACGGTTTGCGCTACTTCGGCAATGATCGCCCGACGAAGCATTGTCACCAGTTCTTCCACGGCCGGATTTGGCATCAGAGTTTTCTGGAGGGCAAGGATCAGCAGTTCATCTTCGCTGGCCGCATCCAGGAAAATCTGTGCATCCGGGTTATCCAGATCGTACTGTTGATAAATAATCGCGCCGACAAACCGACCCAATTCCTGGTGCGGCAAACCATCCCTCTGAAGCAAGGCGATCGCATCACGGGCCAGTGCGGAATCGGCTTTGCTCACTTCCAGGTGTTGGGCGCAAGCGAGCATCCCGCTGTATACGGAATCCCATTCAGCGCCGGTTTCCAGAAGCTTGCGATAATGCAAATAAGCCACATCAAACTGCCCCTGCAGTCGCTTGGAATGGGCAACGCCACAGAAAGCGGCGGCAGATTGCCGGTCACACTCCAGGGCCTGCAGGAAATACTGCTCTGCAAGCGCCGGCCGCTCGGTTTTCAGGGCCCAGTAACCCAGGTTGCGATACTGCTGCACTTGCCCCGGCTGATGATTCAGGCTCGCGTTAAACAGGGTGTGTGCCTTCTCAAGCTGCCCGTCGTCCATCTCCACACGGCCAAGCAGGCCCAGCCCACCGGCATGCTCCGGCTCCAGAGCCAGCGCCTCGTTCAGATAGCCCCGACATTCCTGCCGGGCCTTCAGCCGCTGGATATGGCTGAGGCCGTTGCTGTTGGACTCCCCATAGGCAAGGTTGGCCTGCAGAAGCAGGCGGGCAACCTGGGCCTGTTGGGATTGGGATATCTGTACTTGATGCTTGGCTTGCATGGGACACCTCTTGGATACAGCCGCAATGGGATGCGGCAAAGGTCTGCAGTTTTTGACGGTTTGCCGTGCGTTGAGAGAGGTGTTGCGAAAGGTGTGCCAGTTTGAGGAAGCAAGGCATCTAATGAAGAATGCGATTTTTATCCAAAAAAAGAGGGCCCGGTTTGCACCGAGCCCTCTTGGGTTTGCTCTTTAGGTTTAACCCTGCAGCAGCTGTAGAACCTGCTGCGGTCTTGCGTTGGCCTGGGCCAGAACAGAGAGGCCGGCCTGCTGCAGGACCTGGGTTCGGGCAAGTTCGGCGGATTCTGCGGCGAAGTCAGCATCGCGAATACGGCTGTTGGAGGCCGACAGGTTCTCCGACGTAGTGGCAAGGTTCGCGATGGTTGATTCGAAGCGGTTCTGTACGGCGCCTAGTTCTGCTCGATAACCGTTGATGGTGTCAATTGCGTAATCAATTGAAATCATTGCTAAATCCGCGCCATCTCGGCTCGAAATGTCGACGCCGGTAACGGCGTAGGTGTCGTCAGCAATTGTGGCGTTGACAGCCTGGTTGTAATCGTCGACACCGCCGAAGATGCCATCTCCATCGATATCTGCATCAATAGTGATGTCGAAGGCTTCACCGAACTGCGATGAAAAAATAATCTCATCGTTATCGGAATTCAGGTTTGCGCGGATGCCTGTTTGGGTGCTTTGAGCATTTATCTGGCTAACAATGTCGCTCAACGATCCCATGCCTTCGAAAGTAAACACATCTCCGTTGATATCGACTTCGAAGTTGTAGGTGTCGCCATTCGCGAATGATTGAGCAAGCGTCAGATCTTCAGCGCCGTCGATGCTGGTTAGTGCTCCACCGATGGAATTATTGGGCGTTCCAGTGCCATCCTCAATGCTAATCGTACCGGGATCGACGTCATCTGCAGGAGTTGCAGCACCTCCGTTAGTGATGGTGAGTGTCCCGCCCGCGTTCGCTACGGTCAGATCTGGATCTTCATTTGCTTGAAGCTGAGCTTGCAGTTCCGCAGCGACATCATCGAAGTCGGAGCCTGCAGTGATCGGATAATCAACGCCGCCGAAGGTAATAGTACCGCCGTTCGTAAAGTCCAGGCCTGATACGTCGATCGTATCCGTTCCGCCTGCACCGGCAATGTTGGTCCCACCGCCAGTGTTGTCAGCAGTGGTGCCTGCAACACCGCTTGCGTCTGAAATGCTAAACGATGTCACCGGGAAATCCGTCGACGTTGGATTAGTAATGGTGAGGGTGTTGCCATCGACTGTGACTGTCACTTCCGCCAGGTCTCCGCCGCCGTTCTGAATCTCTGTTTGCAGCGCGGTGGCGAGGGCATCGGCATCAGCATAGGAAGCGGCAGCGATGCTCACATCTTCACCACCAATTGTGCCAGTGATTGTGAGATCCGTTGTGAAATCCAGGGTCGACACATTCAGATCAGTTGTTGCAGCTTCTCCCGGCCCAATGACATCGGTCGACAATCCAGCGGTCTCTTTCAGCACCGAGCCAATCTGGCTGCCGCGAGAGTCAAGACCGCTAATTGCGATGGTTTCCCCCGTATTGGCACCCACCTGGAAAGTTTGGGTGTCGAAGGTGCCGTCGAGAACTTTCAGACCGTTAAAAGAGGTTTGAGCAGCAATTCGATTGATTTCCTCGATGCGCTGCTGAACTTCCTGGTTCAGCGCCTGACGATCCGAAGGACTGTTGGTAGCGTTGGCAGACTGAACCGCCAGCTCACGGATACGCTGCAGGTTGTTGGTAATTTCATCCATAGCCCCCTCGGCAGTCTGAGCCAGAGAGATGCCGTCGTTGGCATTTCGCTGGGCCTGGTTGAGGCCTGCGATCTGTGACTGGAAGCGCTCAGAGATTGCCAAACCGGCAGCATCATCTTTTGCAGAGTTGATGCGCAGGCCGGAAGACAAACGCTCAAGAGCCACATTTGCCTGGCCCTGCGAAGCATTGAGGTTTCTTTGAGCGTTCAGCGAAGCGATGTTGGTGTTAATGACCTGAGGCATATCAATTCTCCCTGCTCAGAGGTGCCGAAAGCCAGGTGCCCGATCACGAAAGAGGGGAACCGTTCCCGGCGAAATTCGTTTAATTGCCGTTTTGCAGGGTTGAAAGCGAATCGCGTGCCAATATCTAAATTTGATCCCTATCCTTCTGTTTATTATGATAAAAAATGTTCAGGTTGGCTGAGGTGTTCTGGCTGTGCGCCAATCTGCTGCCGCTGACGAAGGCACTAAATTGCCGGTTTTACATTTGTTAACAAAAACAGTGGATTTTTTTCTAAAGCAACGAGTTTCGGCGCCGTTAAGTGGAGTAACAGGGCGGCGCTCCCAAACTGAAAAACGGGCGCCAGACCTTTTCCATGAAATAACGACATCAGTCGAAGGAGAAGCATAATGGCTCTCGGTATCAACACTAACGTTGCATCGCTCTCAGCCCAGAATCAGTTGGGCCAGTCTCAGAATCTTTCCAATCAGGCTCTGGAGCGTCTTTCGTCCGGTCTGCGCATCAACTCTGCAAAAGACGATGCAGCGGGCCTCGCGATTTCCACGCGGTTCCAGTCCCAGATTTCTGGCCTGAACGTGGCTACTCGTAATGCCAACGATGGTATCTCTCTGGCCCAGACCGCTGAAGGCGCACTGGACGAGATTACCAACAACCTGCAGCGTATCCGTGAGCTGGCCGTTCAGTCTGCCAACGCTACCAACAGCGACTCGGACCGTGAGGCGCTGAACCAGGAAGTTGATCAGCGTATTGCAGAAGTAAACCGTATCGCGAGCCAGACCTCGTTCAACGGTCTGAAGGTTCTTGATGGTACTTTCGGCACCCAGGCGTTCCAGGTAGGCGCGAACGCTGGTGAGACCATCTCCGTAGCTGGTCTGGATTCACGTGGAAGCCAGTTGGGCGCAACTATCTCTCAGACTTCCGGCCTCGCAGCTACCTCTCTTGGTGCCGGTGACGCTGGGGAAACTTCTCTGGATGTTTCTGGCCTCGATTTCTCTGGCGACATCACTGTTTCTTCAACAATCGGTGGCGAGACTATTGATGTTGCTGCTGCGACCTATGCTGATGCTGATGCACTTGCGCAAGCTATCCAAGGCGAGATTGATTCCAACGGTAACCTTGCTGATGTGACTGTAGCTGCCTCAGATGATGGCAACTCCATCGTGTTCAGTAATGCCAGCACTACTGACATCGCTGCAACGATTGATATTTCTGACGCATCTGGTACCCAAGTCAGTGTTACTGGGGCTGATGTCTCCACGACTGATGGCTCAACCACGGCGACCCAGGTTACTCTTTTTGATCCGAGTACTTTGGACTTGGACTCTGGCGTTACCGGCTCTTTTGACGTTACAGATGACTCATCCAACACCACCACTGTAAGCTTTTCTCTGGCAGCGGGCACCGGTAATACACTGGCGGATCTCACTTCTGCTGTCCAGGCCGGCTTGACTGCTGCTGGTTTCACAGCAGGCACTGATTTGGGTGCGGTTGACGATGGCAGTGTGGTCCAAATAGAGAGCGACTCAGCAGTCACTTACGATATAGCAAACATCACAGCCAGCGATGGCGGAACGCCAAATGCGTCTACAGGCGGCTCTGTTTCCACTCTGACCGCAGCTGAAGAGCAGACGGTAGCTTCTCGTTTCGAAGCCGGTGAAACAACTTCCTTCTCCCTGAACGTTGCAGGCGAAGCAATCGAAGTGACCGACGCGAGCAACCTGCAGGATGTTGTGGCTCAGATCAATGGCGCAACCAAGGACACCGGTGTGTCTGCGTTCCTGAGCTCTTCCGGTGACGACATCGTATTCGCGTCCGCGAAGGGTGAGAACTTCACAGCGTCTATCACTACCGACGTAGATGGTGATGGCACTAACGAAGTGGACCTGACTGTCGATTCCTCAACGGATCCGAACTCCAACGTTTCGGTTAATGGACTGGATATCAGCACTCGTGCTGGCTCCGACCAGGCGCTGGTAGCCGTTGACTTCGCAATCGACCAGGTCAACCAGTTCCGGTCAGACCTCGGTGCGGTTCAGAACCGTTTCGAGTCAACCATCGCCAACCTGAGCACGTCTGTTGAGAACTTGAGTGCTTCCAATAGCCGTATCCTGGACGCGGACTTCGCAGCAGAAACCGCGAAGCTATCCAAGGCCCAGGTGCTGCAGCAGGCCGGTATCTCCGTCCTGGCTCAGGCGAACGCCCGTCCGCAGCAGGTCCTGTCCCTCCTGCAGTAAGGGGCAAGCGGTAACAACCGGAACCTTCGGGTTCCGGTTTTACTCCGTCTAAGGGTAGCGAGGTAAAGCTATGAATGACGTTAACCTGAACAGCCCGGATCTGAAGCTGGTTCGCACCAGTGATCAAACACCGGCTCGGGCAATTTCGTCATCTCAGGCCGAAGGCAGGAATGCCTCCGACCTTGCTGGTTCGTCTGCCGCAGTTACTCAGACTCAGAACCCTCAAGTGACTTCAGAGCTGTCTAAAGCTGAAAAGCTGCAGGCGAAAACTGAAGCCACTCGGGATGAGCTGGATGATGCGGTTAGCCAGCTGAACGATTTTGTTCAGAATGTGCAAAGGGATCTACAGTTTGAAGTGGATAGTGACTTGGGTCAGACGATCGTGAAGGTTGTTGATCAGTCGACAAAAGAAGTTATCCGCCAGATTCCCGATGAGCTAGCATTGAGGTTGGCAGAGAACTTGCAGCAGGATGAGCCGCTGACGTTGTTTAATATTAAGGTTTAAACAGTCAAAGCTGTTGCACTTAGTTAAACGACGGTATTTCAGCACCGCCGCACCTGAGAGGGTCCGGCGGTGTTCTGCGTTTTGGTCGTAGGTTTGAGTATTGATCGGGCAGAGCGCTTTCGGGCTCAGAGTCGGTAGTCTTTGTTACAGCCTGTTACAAATCGGCGTGAAGAAAAGGCAAAGTTTTGCCGCTTTTTGCCGATAAACTGAACAATGAAGAGATTCGCCCCCTTGAGGAGGCACTTTAATGGCAAGCATATCATCGTTAGGTATTGGCTCCGGTGTTCTGACCTCCGATCTGGTTGATCAGTTGGTTGCGGCGGAGCGCGCGCCCACTGAAGAGCGATTAACGCAGAAAACCGAGCAGACGCAGTCGCTGATCTCGGCTTACGGCAAGCTCAGGAGTGCGATTACCGAACTTCGACTCCCAATGCGCCAGCTGAGTGCCCCGGATAACCTCAAAGCGTTTTCGGCAAGTTCGTCGAACGAAGAGATTTCCGTGTCGGTCGACAGCACGAAAGCTAGCCGAGGCACTTACAGTGTGGAAGTTACCAGCCTGGCTGGAGCTCAGGCGCTAGCCTCCCGCGACGTATTTGCTGATCGTGATGCCACCAGCGTTGGCCAGGGCAGGCTTACCCTGAACGTCGGTGACAAGACAACAAGCATCACGATTGATAGTAGTAACGACACTCTTCAGGGGTTGGCTAACGCAATCAACGACTCCGACGCCGGTGTTTCCGCTGGCGTTATCGATACCGGTGACGGCTTTCAGTTGGTGCTTTCGGCCGATGAGACCGGCACCGCCAATGCCGTCAGTATTGCTGTCGCTGACGATAGTGTTGGAACTGGCACCGATAACCAGGGTTTGTCCCGGTTTGCCTTTAACTCCGGAATGGATGCTGATTCTGGGCTTCGCGAAACCATTGCAGCAACCGATGCGGTGATGGAAATCAACGGGGTCGAGATCACTCGCGCCACAAACAGTTTTGAGAACGTCATCGACGGGCTGACA
Organism: Marinobacter adhaerens HP15; assembly: GCF_000166295.1. Classification (NCBI taxonomy): domain Bacteria; kingdom Pseudomonadati; phylum Pseudomonadota; class Gammaproteobacteria; order Pseudomonadales; family Marinobacteraceae; genus Marinobacter; species Marinobacter adhaerens. The sequence goes on along the minus strand of NC_017506.1, from coordinate 2,495,420 downwards.
TTTGACCTCACGGCCACTGGATCCTCTGTGATCAAGGTGCAGCAGGACTTGGGGGCCGTGACGGATCGGGTCCAAGGGTTCGTAGACAAATTCAACGCACTTCAGTCAACAATCGACAGCCTCGCTGGCTTCAATGCGGAGGCGGGCGTTGGCAGTCTGCTAACGGGCGATAGCACGGTTCGTTCCATTCAGAACCAGTTGCGCCAAGTTCTCACCCGTGTTGTTCCCGGCTTGGAAAACTCTGCGGTTCGGAGTTTGGCTGATGTAGGAATAACGACAAACTTCGAAACAGGTGGTCTGGAATTTGATAGAGCCAGGTTTGAAGAACAGCTCAAGGCCAACCCGGATGACGTGACCGCCTTATTTGCTGAACAAGGGCGGACAACTGACAGTCAGGTTGAGTTTGTGCGCAGCGGACTTAACACAGAGCCTGGCAAGTACGATATTAACATCACCCGGGCCGCTACTCAGGGCACGTTGGTTGCCGGGAGTGCGTTGGCAGATGGAATTGTTATTGACGATTCCAACGATGAACTGACGTTCAAGGTAAACGGGGAGACGTCGGTAAGTGTTCAACTGACGCAACAGACTTATGGGTCTGCTCAAGAGCTGGTTGATGAAATCCAATCCCAGCTAAACAGCAATAACGCACTTAATGCAGCTGGCACGTCGGTGCAGGTCGAGCTGGACGGCAGCGGCAATTTACGCTTTACGTCTGCTGACTATGGCGACGAGTCGGCCGTTTCTCTGGAGTCTGCAGAGAATTCAGCGGTTTTCGGCCTTGATTCAGCAACCGAAACTGCCGGCCTTGATGTCGCTGGCACAATAGGCGGGCGCGCTGCAGAAGGAGACGGTCAGGTTCTGTTTCTCGGAAATGGGAACGGTGGAGCCTCTGGCCTCCAGGTGAGAATTTTAGGTGATGAAACTGGTGCCCGAGGCTCTATCACTTTTGTTGAGGGCGTGGCTGAACGCACAGTCGATCTGGTCTCCAGTTTCGTTGGCGCGGATGGTGCTATTGAGTCACGGACTGAAAGTCTTAATCGGGACCTGGAACAGATCCAGGCGAGTCAAGCACGACTTGAAGAGCGCATAGCGGCCTATAGGGAGAGGTTGGTGAGCCAGTTCACCGCAGCTGATTCCCTGATTTCGCAGCTCAACAGTACTCAGGATTATGTGAGTCAGCAGCTTGCTGCGCTGGCTCCTCAAAACAACCGGGACAACTGATTAGTTTAGATCGGTTAGGAACTCAAGAGGTCTTTTATGAACGGCTTGCAGGCATACCAGCGTGTTAACAACCAAACAAGCACAATTGATGCAGATCCTCATCGATTGATTCAGCTGCTATACAATGGTGCTATTGAACGCATCAATATGGCAAAGGCCCGTATGCAGGCTAAAGACGCCGCGGGCAAGGGGCAGTTGATCGGGAAAGCCATTGATATTATCGGTGGTCTCCGCAGCTTTCTCGATTTTGAAAAGGGTGGGGAGTTGGCGCCCAGACTTGAAGCCCTTTATGACTACATGGAGCGGACCTTGCTTCAAGCTAGCGCGAAAAATGATGTAGAAAAGCTTGACGAGGTTTTATCTCTCCTTCACTCCATCAAAGAAGGCTGGGATGGAATTCGTGAAGAAGCTGTTGGGCAACAGCGCGCCGGCTGAGTTCGCGAATCCCTCGCTGGAAGCATGGATCAGATGAGCCCAATCATCTGATCCATGCTTCGACCCCTGCCTAATACCCCGGCCCAATAGCCATTCCCCCCGCTCTCCCGTACAATACTGCCCTTATTTTCAACACATCCATTCTGTTCAGTGTGGAGCAAGGGCATGTCTGATATCAAAAAGGTGGTGCTGGCCTATTCCGGTGGCCTGGATACTTCCGTCATCGTTCGGTGGTTGCAGGATACCTATAACTGTGAGGTGGTAACGTTTACCGCCGACATTGGCCAGGGCGAGGAAGTTGAGCCGGCGCGGGCGAAAGCCGAGGCGTTGGGTGTTAAGGAAATCTACATCGAGGACCTGCGCGAGGAGTTTGTGCGCGATTACGTGTTCCCGATGTTCCGCGCGAACACCATCTACGAAGGTGAGTACCTGTTGGGTACGTCCATTGCCCGTCCTCTGATTGCCAAGCGTTTGATCGATATCGCCAATGAAACCGGCGCCGACGCCATTTCCCACGGCGCAACCGGCAAGGGCAACGATCAGGTTCGTTTCGAGCTGGGTGCTTACGCTCTGAAGCCGGGTGTGAAGGTGATTGCACCCTGGCGTGAGTGGGACCTGAATTCCCGCGAGAAGTTGCTTAAGTACTGCGAAGAGCGCAACATCCCGGTGGAAATGAAGAAGGGCAAGAGCCCGTACTCCATGGATGCCAACCTGCTGCACATCTCTTACGAAGGCATCAACCTGGAAGATCCCTGGGCGGAAGCCGAGGAAGATATGTGGCGCTGGAGTGTGTCTCCGGAAGCCGCGCCGGATGAGCCGACCTATGTTGAGCTGACCTACAAGAAGGGCGACATTGTTGCCATCGACGGTCAGGACATGAAGCCCCACTTGGTTCTGGAAACTCTGAACAAGCTGGCGGGTGCCAACGGCATTGGCCGTCTGGATATCGTCGAGAACCGCTACGTGGGCATGAAGTCCCGCGGCTGTTACGAGACCCCGGGCGGTACCATCATGCTGCGTGCCCACCGTGCCATTGAGTCCATCACGCTGGACCGCGAAGTGGCGCACCTGAAAGACAGCATCATGCCGCGCTATGCCGAGGTGATCTACAACGGTTACTGGTGGTCACCGGAGCGTGAGGCGCTGCAGGCGCTGATCGATCAGACCCAGAATTATGTAAACGGCACCGTTCGCCTGAAGCTCTACAAGGGCAACGTAGACGTGGTTGGCCGTAAGTCTGAGGATTCCCTGTTCGACGAGAAGATTGCTACCTTCGAAGAAGATCAGGGTGCGTACGATCAGAAGGATGCGGAAGGCTTTATCAAGCTGAATGCCTTGCGTCTGCGGATTGCCGCCGGCAAAGGCCGCAAGCTTTAAGTCTGCTCTACGGACGCCCGGAACTCTCCGGGCGTCTTCCCCGTTACCGCCTTGAATTTCCTGTGAAACGACGTGGTTTCACTGTATCCCAGCCTGAGCGCAATATCCGGAATGGCCAACTCGCTGTTGCGAAGATAGTCCTCGGCCATCTTTTGCCGCACTTCATCTAATAGTTTTTGGTACGACACGCCTTCCTGGCCGAGCTTTCTCTGTAGAGTCCGGCTGGTCATCCCCAGGTCTTCCGCCACCATGTCTTGCCGGGTAATGCCGTGCATTAGTTGTTGCTGAATGCTGTGGCGGACCTTCGAAGTCAGGTCGCTGTCGGTATCCAGGGAAGCCAGCTGGCTCAGAGCATGGGCTTCCAGGGTTTTGCGCAGGAGAGGGTCCGGTTGCCGCAGGCGGGTTTCCAGCAGGCTTTTCTTGAGGGTGATGCTGTTTTCATCTGCTGAGAAGGTGACCGTGCAGTGCCAGCGTTCCTGGTAGGCCGTTTCAAATTCTGAGCCCGGAGAGGCCCGACGGAGTTTTACCGAACTGGGTGACGCCTCCTGATTGTCCGCAAGCCAGCGGGCGTAGTTCACCCAGGAGGCAAACACGTTATCCACCAGTTGCGGCCGAACGACAGGATCGGTGTAGTTGCAGTTCCAGGTCAGTTTGATGTCGTCGCCTTTCATAGCGAGGCTGGTGGTGCCCATGTCTCCAACGAGTTTTTCGAACGGCGCAATGCGTGCCACGGCTTCGCCGAGGGTGGCGCAGCTCATGGTGATGTAGCCAAGCACACTGTAGGAGCCAGGTTGAACGAAGTCGCCGGTTTCCAGGCCCAGGATCGGGTTGCCGGTTTGTTCGCACAATAAACGGATAAAGTGCTGGAACTGCTCGCCGTTAATGCGGCCGTCGTCGGTGTCCAGGATGTTCTGGTCCAGTTCGGCCTGGTCGAAAAGGCGATTGATATCCACGCCGGCGGATTCGGCAGCACGAACGTATTGGCGCAGGGCGGCGACAGAGGCGGTTCCGAGGGTTTTCATGGTTACAGCACTGTTTTTGGAGTCGTTATAGCCGGAGTATAACGGAACTGGTGCGGAAACGTCTGGAGCGGAAAATAAAAGGCCAGCTAAAAAGCTGGCCCAAAAAACAAGGAAAGAACGAAAGTGCCTGAAAAATTCGTTAATCCGGTGGATTCGATTCCCCATATGGCGGCAGAGGTACTACTCGGCTCCTCCACCATGGGGGATACTGCTTAAATCCACAACTGGAGAATAAGTCGTCCGGCCTTTCCTGTCTGTTTGTGAAGTGTGTATCAGTGTTACCGAGTGTGTCGCCGCTTCAGGCGGTCGCTCCGATCTCCGGCGCGGTCTCGGTAAACCGACGCGTATCGTAGGCATCTACCAGCCCTTGCACCGCTGCCCGTTCCATATCCTGGATCGACGGTGTGCCGTTCTGGGCGTCGGCTTTGCACAGCACCATGCCGGCTTCCACAGAAATATAGCCGGCCGTTGTTTTCAGGGCCTTGTGGTTGATGCCGTCGAACACGCGCCGGAAGGCGGTGGTGGTGCAGTGATCACTGTTCGGGAAGTAGGCAATAATCGCGAACTGGTTGTCGCCAACGCGGCACAGGGCATCAATGGGGCGAATCAGGGTGCTCAGTCGGCGGGCAATGCCGATGGCCAGTTCGCTCATCACTGTGGGCGGGTGTTTGCGCTTGAGTTCCTGCCAGTTGCGAATGCCGCACAGTACATAGGCAGAGCAGCCGCCTCGGGATTCAGCGTGGCGCAGCATCTTGGTCAGACGCTCGCGACCGTATTTGGTGTTGCAGAGACCGGTTTCCAGATCAATGATGTTAGTGGATTCCAGCTCCCGGTTGTTCTCGATCAACAGGGAGTTGGCCCGCAGCAGGGTGTTCTGGCGGTCGGCCATTCGGTCTGCGGCAAAGATGCGGGGGATCAGTTGCTTGGTCATGTCGGACTTGTAGATGAAGTCGTCCACGCCCCGGTCGAAGGCTTCTGAAAGCGCCTCGACGCTTTCCCGTGCCGTGAGCAGGATCACGTAGGTGTAGTGATTGTTCTGCTCGTCCTGTTGTCGCACCTGGTCCGTCAGCTCAAGGCCATCCATCTCGGGCATCAGCCAGTCGGCAATCAGCACGCTTACCGGTCGCTGTTCGATCAGCTGCAGGGCTTCCGGTGCGTTATTCACGATGCGTACGTCGCGATATCCGGCATTTCGCAGCGTGCGGCCAACCACCATACTGCTGAATTTCGCGTCGTCTACTACCAGGATGGGAAGGTCCAGATTTGGCATTGTTATCTACTTTTAGCAGTCCGTTGTCAGGTGCGAGAGATGCCGGGGGTTGGTATCATCCCCAGCAAATTGAAGAAGTATACCTTCTTACCCTGTTGGAGAATAACGACCATGCCTTCTTTTGACATTGTTTCAGAAATCGATATGCACGAAGTCACCAATGCGGTCGACCAGGCCAAGCGGGAGCTGGGTAATCGCTGGGACTTCAAGAACGTGGAAGCCGACATTGAGCTGGATGACAAGGGCATTACCATTAGTGCCGAGCAGGAGTTCCAGCTGGAGCAGCTGCTGGACATGCTGCGTATGGCCTTTGCCAAGCGTAATATCGATGCGCGAGCGCTGGCCGAGGATGGCGACAGCAAGTCCGGCAAGCTGGTTAAACAGCACCTGCTGCTGAAGCAGGGCATTGAAACCGATATGGCCAAGAAGATCGTGAAGATGATCAAGGACCAGAAGATGAAGGTCCAGGCCAGTATCCAGGGCGACAAAGTGCGAGTGACCGGCAAGAAGCGGGATGATCTTCAGGAAGCGATCGCCATGCTGCGCGAAGCTGAGCTGGATATCCCGCTGCAGTTCAATAATTTCCGCGACTGATCCGGAGGCTTCACCATCTTAACCGGCACCCGCCTGACCCTGATCCGGGACACGCTCCATACCTATACCCGTTGGCAGGTGATTGCCCTGCTATTCCTGGGCTTTTCGGCGGGGCTGCCGTTCCTGCTGGTGTTTTCCACGCTGAATGCCCGTCTCGCGGATGTCGGGGTGGAAACCGCCACCATCGGGTTCTTCAGCTGGCTTGGTATTACCTATTCCATCAAAGTGTTCTGGGCGCCGGTGGTGGACCGTCTGAAACTGCCGCTGCTCGACCGGCTGCTGGGTAAGCGGCGAAGCTGGATTATCTTTGCTCAGGCAGGTATCGCCACGGGGCTGTACCTGATGGCTCACGTGGATGCCACGGCAGCGCCGGAAATGATGGCCCTTTGTGGCCTGCTGGTGGCGTTCTCCTCTGCCACCCAGGACGTGGCCATTGATGCCTACCGCATCGAGATTGCCGAGGAACGGCTCCAGGCCGCCCTCGCCGCTACGTACATCTTTGGCTACCGTCTGGCGCTTCTGGTTGCCGGCGCCGGTGCTCTCTACCTGGCGGAATTCTGGTCCTGGCAGGTGTCCTATGAAGTCATGGCGGCCCTGGTGGGAGTTGGCGCGCTCACGGTGCTCATTGTTCGCGAGCCCAGCGTAAACCACTTTGCCGCCGCCCAGGACATTGCCCACAAGATCGAACAAGAGGCCGCCAAGCTAACGCATCTGAATCCCCGCCTGGCGAGACTGGTTGGTTGGTTCTACGCCGCCGTGGCCGGCCCGTTCCTGGATTTCTTTCGCCGTTACAAAGAGCTGGCTCTGGTTATCCTGCTCATGGTGGCCGTTTACCGGATCTCCGACATCGCCATGGGCGTTATGGCCAATCCCTTCTACCTGGACTTCATGGGTTTCAGCAAAACCCAGGTGGCGGATGTCACCAAGATCTTTGGCTTCTTCATGACCATTGCCGGCTCGCTGGTCGGCGGTGTAATGGTGGTTCGCTACGGGGTTCGCCGGATTCTCCTGCTTGGCGCAATCATGACCGCCGCCACCAATCTTCTGTTTGTCGTTCTGGCCCAGTACCCGCCCAACATCATTACCCTGGCCGCCGTGGTGAGCGCCGATAACCTCAGTGGCGGCATTGCCAATGTTGCCCTGATTGCCTGGCTCTCCAGCATGACAAGTGCCTCGTTCACGGCTACGCAGTACGCACTGTTCAGTTCCCTGATGACTCTGCCTGGCAAGTTTCTCGGTGGGTTCTCCGGCATTGTCGTGGCGGGCTTTGGTTACGCCGAATTCTTCCTGGTGGCCGGCATAATGGGCGTGCCTGCCATTCTGTTGGCGATTTTCATGATCCGAAATGGCCATCGACTGGATGCGTTGGCACCGCGCAATGAATCGAAGCCTGATGCAGAAGCGATGAGCCCTTGATGTCCGAACCGACCAAAGACCAGAAAATCTGGCAAGTCGTACTGGCCGTGCCGGAGGGAAAGGTGGTCAGTTACGGCCAGGTTGCAGAGATGGCAGGGTTGGGCCGGCAGGCGAGGTACATCGGAAAAGCCTTGGGCAAGTTGCCGGAAGGGCATGTCGTACCCTGGTATCGGGTGATTCGCAGTAACGGCCAGATTGCCTTTCCCGTGGGGTCCGAGAAATTTGAGGAGCAGGTTAGCCGGCTTGAGGCTGAAGGTGTCGAGGTTAGCGACGGGCGGGTTTCGATGTCTCGGTTTCGATGGTAGTGGGGCGCTCTGGGCGCCCCACTCAATGGTAGCTCGACCCGTTAGAGCCGAAGAGCCCCATCCACTTCAATCATCCGCCCTGACACATAGTCGTTCTCAAAAATGAACGCCGCAGCCGAAGCAATCTCTTCGGGCTTGCCCATGCGCTTGAGCGGAATGCCGGCCGTCATTTTTTCCAGGGCTTCCGGTTTCATGGAGGCGGTCATTTCGGTCTCGATGAAGCCCGGGGCGATACCGGCGCAGCGGATGCCGTAGCGGGCGAGTTCCTTGGCCCAGACCGGAACAAGGGCAGAGACACCGGCCTTGGCAGCGGAGTAGTTGCTCTGGCCCATGTTGCCGGCGCGAGAGATGGAAGCGATGTTGATGATCGCACCCTGATCACCGTTCTTGATCATCTGGGTCGCTGCCTCGCGGCCGCAGAGAAATACGCCGGTAAGGTTTACGTCGATAACCGCCTGCCACTGGGACAGCTCCATGCGGCGCTCAACTTCGCCATCCTTCACTTTGACCATAAGCCCGTCCCGGAGGATACCGGCATTGTTAACCAGGCCGTTGAGGTGGCCGAAGTCTTTTACGATGGCCTCGAAGGTTTTTTCTACCTCTTCCTCTTTCGCAACGTTGCAGACGTAGCTTCTGGCCTCAGCGCCCGCGGCCACGCAGGCGGTGACGGCCTCGTCCAGCTTCTCCGGCATCAGGTCGATCAGCGCAATTTTTGCACCTTTGGCCGCAAGGTATTCGCCCATGGCGCGGCCAAGGCCCTGGCCGCCGCCAGTGATTGCAATCACGGAATCTTGAAGTTTCATGTTTTGCCCTAACTACTGTTATCAGGTGGTTTTACGGTTGCTGTGCGTCCCAACTCATTACGACGTCTTCTGCATGGGTGCCAGCGTCACCAGAGCATCCCCTCCGTGGAACCGCTACGAGCACGTCCATGTGCGCTTGTTTCCGGCCATCCATGGCCTCCAACATTCCACGGAGGGGCTGCTCTGGCGTCGCATCTTGACCTGTGCGAGCCGCCTTTCTAATTTCGAGGGTGTGGAGTATACCAGACCTTCTTAAAGCCACATTCAGACCCTGAGGTCCCGATGTCAGTGTTTCTGTTCTTATTCATTATCATGCCAATCGCCGAGATGGCGGTGTTGATTCAGGTGGGTGGCATGATTGGTGTGCTCAATACCGTCGGGTTGGTGTTGTTGACCGCCGTGATCGGCGCCTGGCTCCTTCGCCAGCAGGGGTTGGCAACGCTTTTGAAGGCCAATCAGCGACTGAATAGTGGCGAATTGCCGGCCAAGGAGGTTGCCGAGGGGCTGATCCTTGCGATTGGTGGTGCGCTATTACTAACACCTGGCTTTATTACCGACACGGTCGGGTTTCTGTGCCTGATACCCGGAACGCGCCACTGGCTTGCAGCACAGGCGCTCAAGCGCATGGTCGTTGCTGGTCAAAGCCGTGGCAGCAGCTTCTATTTTCGCGCCGGTGGTGGGTCCAATCCGTTCGGGCAGGATCCGTTTGGCGGCCAGGAGAACCCGTTCGGCCGGCAGCGGCCTTTTGATCGGGACAGCAATGGCGACATCATCGAAGGCGAGTACCAGGATGAGACGGAATCCGATCGGGACCGGATCGAAAAAAAGTGAAAAAATTTTCTCTCCGGGGTGTTGAAAACACCTACCAGCTACCCCAAATAGAAACCACAAGTTCGCTGCGGGCTGATTTCCACTGAAAACAGTTGGTTATCCAGCCGGGCAATTTGTCGGACCAGGCGTTGCCTGTCCGACCTACATCAACAATGTCATTGCCACATTAATCTGACTATTGGAGAAACCGAGCAATGAAAATTCGTCCGCTACACGATCGTGTTGTCGTGCGCCGTAAGGAAGAAGAAGAGAAAACTGCGGGTGGCATCGTGCTGCCGGGTAACGCCAAAGAGAAGCCTTCCCAGGGCGAGGTAATTGCCGTTGGTAACGGTCGCATCCTGGAAAACGGCGAAACCCGCTCACTGGCGGTCAAGGTGGGTGACACCGTGGTCTTCGGCCAGTACGCCGGGAACACCGTCAAGATCGATGGCGAAGAGCTCCTCATCATGAGCGAGAGCGACATCTACGGCGTGCTTGAGTGATCGCTGAGGCGAATCGCACGAACTCTCATTAATCCGATTGATTCAACAACTTCGGTTTAACGAACAGGAATAGAAGACATGGCAGCAAAAGACGTTAGATTCGGTGATAGCGCACGTAAGCGCATGGTCGCGGGCGTCAATGTACTGGCAGACGCGGTTAAAGTGACCCTCGGCCCGAAAGGCCGTAACGTGGTTCTGGAAAAGTCCTTCGGCGCGCCGACCATCACCAAAGATGGTGTTTCCGTAGCCAAGGAAATCGAACTGTCTGACAAGTTCGAGAACATGGGCGCCCAGATGGTGAAAGAAGTGGCTTCCCAGGCCAACGACACCGCCGGTGACGGTACCACTACCGCAACCGTTCTGGCTCAGTCCATCGTTAACGAGGGCGTGAAGGCAGTGACTGCCGGCATGAACCCGATGGATCTGAAGCGCGGCATCGACAAGGCCACAACGGAAGCCGTGAAGGCAATCCGTGATATGGCCAAGCCCTGTGACGACAGCAAGATGATCGCTCAGGTAGGCACTATCTCTGCCAACGGTGACGATACCATCGGTAAGATCATCGCCGATGCAATGGAAAAAGTTGGCAAGGAAGGCGTTATTACCGTTGAGGAAGGCCGAGGCCTGGAAGACGAGCTGGACGTGGTTGAAGGTATGCAGTTCGACCGTGGCTTCCTGTCTCCGTACTTCATCAACAACCAGGACAACATGTCTGCCGAGCTGGAAGACCCGTACATCCTGCTGGTCGACAAGAAGATCTCAAACATCCGCGAGCTGCTGCCGGTGCTGGAAGCTGTAGCCAAGGCTGGTAAGCCGCTGCAGATCATCGCTGAAGACATTGAGGGTGAAGCGCTTGCCACTCTGGTAGTGAACAACATGCGTGGCATCGTCAAGGTAAACGCCGTCAAGGCGCCTGGCTTTGGTGACCGTCGCAAGGAGATGCTGCAGGACATCGCGATCCTTTCCGGTGGTACCGTAATCTCTGAAGAAGTCGGCCTGACTCTTGAGAACACCACCCTGGATGACCTTGGCACAGCCAAGCGTGTGAACGTCACCAAGGAAAACACCACCATCATCGGCGGTGCTGGTGCGCAGGCGGACATCGAAGCTCGCGTTGAGCAGATCCGCAAGCAGATCGAAGACAGCTCTTCCGACTACGACAAGGAAAAGCTGCAGGAGCGTGTTGCCAAGCTGGCTGGCGGTGTTGCCGTTATCAAGGTTGGTGCCGGTTCCGAAGTGGAAATGAAAGAGAAGAAGGCCCGCGTTGAAGACGCGCTGCACTCTACCCGCGCCGCGGTTGAAGAGGGCATCGTACCGGGCGGTGGTGTAACCCTTATCCGTGCCATTGCGGCCCTGGACAAGGTAGACGCCATCAACGAAGAGCAGAAAGCCGGTGTTAACATTCTGCGCCGTGCCATGGAAGCTCCTCTGCGCCAGATCGTTTACAACGCAGGCGGTGAGTCTTCTGTTGTGGTTGCCAAGGTTCGCGAAGGCGAAGGTTCCTTCGGCTACAACGCCGCGACCGAAGCCTACGGCGATATGCTGGAAATGGGTATCCTGGATCCTGCCAAGGTCACCCGTTCCGCTCTGCAGGCGGCCGCTTCTGTGGCTTCCCTGATCATCACCACCGAGGCGATGGTTGCGGATGAGCCGCAGGACGAGTCTGCCGGCGGCGGTATGCCGGACATGGGTGGAATGGGCGGCATGGGAGGCATGGGCGGCATGATGTAATGCCGGCCTGATCTCGGCCCCTTAAAAACCCCGCGTTGGTTCACGCCAACGCGGGGTTTTTGTTTTTTTGTCATGAACTTGCCCCATGGCTTTGCTAGACTCGGCTTCCGGTCCATTATCTGTGCAACGCCGAATGAGTGACGCTGAACCCAAATCCTTTCTCCGCCCCGGCAAGGTATTTTTGCTCCTGCTGCTGGGCGCTCTGGTTTATCTGCTGTCACTGGTCTTTCTGGTTCCTGCGGGATGGGTCTGGCAGCAAGCCTTTGCCCATGTATCTCTGCCTCCCCAGGTAAAGGTTCAGCAGGTTGCCGGCAAACTCTGGGATGGTGAAGCCGGGGTTGTGGTGGCCGGTTTCCCGGTGCGTGTTGACTGGCGCCTTTATATGCCGTCGGTCACCAGCCTGGAATGGCCAGCCCGAATTTCCCTGGAATCGTCGCAATCCTCGCTCAACGGCGATGTTACGGTGGGCTGGCCGGCCAGTGCCCAGCTTGATGCCAGCGGACGGATCACGGTGGCCGAGTTTGAGGAGCTGGTCCGCCAGAGCGGCGGCGCCATGATTGAAGGCGAAGTCATGATTGACCGTCTGAATATGGCCTGGGCCGATAACCGGATTACGCGGGCGGAAGGCCTGGGGCGCTGGGATGGCGGCCTGGTGACCTGGCCAATGGGTGGCCAGCGTGGGCAGGCCGAGTTTCCGCCCATGCAGGCGACGATGGATACCTCCCAGGGTGGTGTGGCGCTGACAGTCTCCGAGCAGGGCGGCCAGGGGCCGGCAGCAGATGCCACCGTGTTCTGGAACGGAATGATGGAACTGCGTGTCTACAAGCGTATGGTGGATCTCGCCGGCCAGCCCTGGCCCGATTCTGCCAGCCCCGGTGATGTCGTATTCCGGGTACGCCAGCCTCTCGTACCGGGGGCAAGATAATATGGCGCTGTTGAGTATTCCGGCCCAGAGCCGGATTTCCCGGATCCTCGCCAACCTGTTGCTGTTGGTTCTGGTGGTGTATCTGGCCAATACTCTCGCCCGGATGACCTGGTTATACGCCTGGGACGACCGGCCGGTTCCAGACGCGCCGGTCGCAGCCGGTGCAGGCAGTCTGTCAGGCGGTAGCCGTTTGACAACGTCCATAGCCGTTTACGATTTCTTCGGGCGGTCTGAGCGACCGGTCGAAGTGGCCGATGCGGTTCGCCGCTCGGCTCCGGAAACCCGGCTTCGGCTCCGGCTGGAAGGGGTACTTGTCGCACAGCGCCCGGAGGACTCCGGTGCTATAGTTGCTGGGAGCAATGGAGAAACCGCATATTACCGGGTAGGGGAGATGCTACCCGGCAATGCAGAGCTGGCGGAAGTGGAACCCGGGCGTGTTCTGATTCGTCGGGGTGGGCGATACGAATCCCTGACTTTCGAGGAACAGTCTTCCGAACTGGTTGCAGAAGTGACCGAGGAGCCTGCAGAATCATCACCGGATGAGTTCCTGGCCAGCGCCCGTGAACAGATTGACAGCCAGGGCATTGCCGCACTGGCGCCTTTCGGGTTGACCCCGGTGGACAATAGCGGCATGTCCGGTTACGTGTATGACGGCTCTAACGCCATGCTCAACGCCGTCAACCTGCAGGCCGGGGACGTGATAACGGCTATCAACGGTCAGCGGCTGGGCGATATCAGCCAGGATAAGGCCCTGCTTGAGAACTGGCGCGGCCAGGCCCAGCTGGAGATAGAAATCGAGCGTGACGGATCCATCCTCACCATCAGTTATGCCATACCCGAGCAGTGGCGCTGACCGGGTTCATCGAAACAGGACGAAATCGCCAGATGTATAACCACAAGATCAATGTTTTGCGGGCCATTGTCCTGCTTTTTCTCCTTCCCTTTATGTCCATGGCGCATGGGCAGGAAGCCGAGACATGGCGGCTGAACCTGAAAGACGCCGATATCCGTGCGTTCGTGACCCAGGTCGCGGACATTACCGGGTACAGTTTTGTGGTGGATCCGAGGGTGAAGGGCAAGGTAACGGTGCTCTCCAGCGCGCCCATGAACAAGGACGAAATTTACGATCTGTTCCTGGCGGTCTTGAATGTTCACGGTTTTACCGCCATCCCGGGCGCAGAAGTGATCAAGGTGGTGCAACAGGTTGATGCCAAACAGTCGGCGGAGATTCTGGAGCGCTTTCCCGAAACCCCCTCCGAGCAGCTGATCACGCGGGTTATCCAGATTGACAACGCCAACGCCCTGGAGCTGGTGCCGATTCTGCGCCCCCTGGTGGCGAAATACGGCCATCTGGCCGGGGTGGCCGCCGCCAACGCCCTGATCATCAGTGATCATTCTTCCAATATCCAGCGCATCGAGCAGATTGTCCGGGAGCTGGATAGCCCGTCCAAATACGAAGTGGAAGTCATCCAGCTTCAGGAAGCCTGGGTGGGTGATATGGTGACGCTTCTGCAGGAACTGGCCCCGGATGAACTCGGCCGGGCCGGCGGCGACAATGCCGCCAGAAAATACAGCGTGACCGCAGATGAGCGCAGCAACCGCCTTATCCTGCGGGGCGATGAGACCTTCCGCGAAAAGATGCGCGGCCTGATTCGACAGCTGGACCAGCCCTCTGCCACCGGCGGCACCACCAAGGTCCTGAGGCTGAAACACGCCGACGCCAAAAACCTGACTGAGATCCTTAAGGGTGTGATGGGCGAGCTGGTGAAAGAAGGTACTGGTTCGGGAAGCGGCGGCGCCGCCAAACCGCAAAGCAGCTTTGCTGTTTTTGCGGATGAGGGGCTGAATGCGCTGGTGGTAAGGGGTGAGCCATCCCTGATGCAGGAAGCCGAACAGATTGTTGCGGCGCTGGATGTGCGCCGCGCCCAGGTGATGATTGAGGCGGCAATTGTCGAGATCAGCGACGAACTGGGCCAGGATCTGGGTGTCCAGGTTGCGGTCGGTGACGAGTCTGGCGAATCCACGCCGGTTGCCGGCACCAATTTCGGTAACGTGGGTCGCAGCCTGGGTGAGGTGCTCAGCGCGATTCTGACCGGATCCGCCATCACGCCGGCTACCGGTGGTATCACCATCGGCGCCGGCCAACGGAACGAAAATGGAGTGAGCTGGGGGGTTCTCCTTCAGGCACTGTCCACGTCTGCCGCTGCAAACCTGTTGTCCACGCCAAGCATCATTACCCTGGATAACCAGGAGTCCGAGATCATCGTGGGCCAGAACGTGCCTTTCCGTACTGGCCAGTCCACCGTCACCGGCGATGGCACCACCAATCCATTCACCACCATCGAGCGTCGCGATATCGGTCTGACCCTCAAGGTTACCCCGACCATCAGTGCCGACGGCCTGGTGCGTCTGGTGGTGGAGCAGACCACAGAAAGCGTGGCAGACAGCATCGAGAACGCCTCGGATATCGTCACCAACAAGCGGGAAATCAAGACCACCGTACTGGCGGATGATGGCGAGACCATCGTGCTGGGCGGTTTGACCCGGGATGATTACCAGGTCAACAAGAGCAAGGTGCCCTTGCTGGGTGACATCCCGTTCGTTGGTCGCCTGTTCTCCTCCGAATCGGAGCGCCGGGTGAAGCGCAACCTGCTGGTGTTCCTGCGCCCCAAAATCATGCTGGGCAAGGAAGAGGCCGTTGCGGCTACTTCCGACAAGTTCAATCAGCTTTGGGACGTCAATCTGAACATCCGGGAGAAGCTGGGTATCCCCACCGAAGAGCAGCGTCCGACAGTGGACGCGCTGTTTGAAGACGGCAGCACCCGGGTCCAGTAAGCGCTCAGACAGCCAGTGGCGGCATCGGGCAATCCATCTGGTCCGCCACCAGCCGCATCAATTCATACTCCCGGGTTTCCACTTTCCCGTCGCGGGTAATGCAGTGCCCACAGGCATCGATGATTGCCGGTTTCAGCAGCGGTGAAAGACCGTTCAACGCGGTCAACGCTTCCCGTAGCTGGCGCATGGTGACTTTTTCCAGAACCGGCTCCACTCCATCCTTCGCATTCATGAAGCCGGCCATGGCCTCCCGATAGAGCTTCTCGGCGTCAGATTGGGGCTCAGACCCAGCCCTTGCCATCAAGCTCAGGAGCCTCTGGAGGGCCGGCATGACCGGTTTGTAGCTCCTATAGCGCACCGGTACCACTCTGGCTGCTTCGTCGCCCAGGTGGCGTGACAGGAAGCTTGTCAGAGCGAGTTCAAACAGGGTAACCCGGTTATCCGCCGCCACCAGTTTCTGGACATTGGTAATGAGCAACTCCCGCTCTTCCGGGTCCAGCTTGCGAAGGGCAGGCATGGCCAGCTCCAGGGCAGGGAAACGGACGCCATCGCCGATGGTTTTCAGCGCCGGCAGCAGTTTCTTGAGTAGATCCGGCTGGCTGCCCAATACCGGGTGTGCCGGCAGCAGGTTCAGCCGTTCCGTTTGCTGTGGACGCGGCAGTTCGCTGATCAGCATGGCATAGCAGAGCTGCGTGGCCCCGGCCCGGGTGTACAGCAGGTTTCGGAAGGTGGCTGGCAGGCGTTCCAGAAAACGCAGGGCGAAATCTTCGCTTTGCCGGTTGATAGTGCCGACCTGATCTGAAAATTTCCGGGCCGGTTTTATGGTTTTTTCCGGGCTGGATGCAAGCGGTGAGGTTCTGCCACTCCTGCCGGTAACCGGCCCGAGTATGTCGGTTGCCGCGCCACTAAACCCGGACGCGCCCGCTTCTGGTGCTCCAGAGCCTCCCCGGTATAGGTCGGCACCTGGTTCGGTATCCCTGAGCCGGCTGCGTAATCTGGCCAGCATGCCGGGCTGAATGGCATTGATTCGCTCATCTATGGGCGGGTGGGATGCCAGCAAAGAGGTGAATTTCATCCGCGCACTTTCGCCAAAACACATGTGATTCATGTCGCTGGCGTGGCTGGTTGTGTCCAGGTAGCCGCCCTTCATACCAATCTTGAACAGGGCGCCGGCAATACCCTCGGGGTTACGCGTAAACTGCACGGAGGATGCGTCTGCCAGCATTTCGCGTTGTCTGGAGACCGCCGCCTGTATCAGCCGGCCGAAGAAAACGCCCACATAGCCAATCACAAAAAGCGCCAGACCAATGATGCCCATGGCCGCCTGGGCCCGACCGTCCCGTGATCGACCCACACGGTGGCCGCGGTAGAAGGATGCGCGCAGCAGAAAGCCGCCAATCTGTCCGATCATCAGGATGCCGGCAAGCAGGGCAATGAGCCGAACGTTGAGCCGCATGTCCCCGTTGAAAATATGGCTGAATTCATGGGCGACCACGCCTTGCAGTTCGTCCCGGGATAACTGGGTGATGGCGCCGTGGGTGACGACCATGACGGCCTCACCGGGAGTGTAGCCGGCCACAAAAGCGTTGATGCCGGTTTCCTGATCCATCACATAGAGTTCCGGCACTGAGACACCACTGGCAATAGCCATTTCCTCAACGATGTTGCGCAGTTTGCGCTCGTCACTGTCGCGGGTATCGGGGTCAATGGGCCTGGCGCCAACCATTTTGGCGACCCGGTCGCCACCTCCCGCCAGATCAACCCAGCGGAGCAGGGAACCCAGAACAATCAGGGAAACAACCGTAACGGCGGTCAGCAGGCCATGATTGGAGAGCAGCCAGTGGTGGAACGCAAGACCGGAGGATTCACTACGGGTTACAAAATAACCCACAAGGCAGACGGCAAGCGTGATAAACGCGACCGCCGTCAGGAAAAGAAAAACCAGCAGAGTGGTGTTGCGCCGGGCGTGGGCCTGGCGCTGAAAGAAACCGGGATGAGCCATGACTCAGGGCCTCAGAAGGCCACTTTCGGTGCCTGACGGGCTTCCGGTGATTCCAGTTCCAGTTGCGACGTTTCCTTGAACGCAAACATGCCGGCGATAACATTATTCGGGAACTGCTCCCGGAAAATGTTGTAGCTCATGACGCCATCGTTATAGGCCTGGCGGGCAAAGGCGACCCGGTTCTCGGTGCTGGAGAGTTCTTCCATCAGTTGCTGAATGGTTTCGTTGGCCTTCAGCTCCGGATAGTTCTCGGCCACGGCGTAGAAATTTGCGAGCGCCTTGGTGAGCAGGTTTTCGGCGCTGCCCAGGCGTTGGATCTTGGTTCCATCGCCAGGATCCTTGGCGGCGTCTTTTTGGGCGCTGACCGCATTGTTACGGGCTTCCATCACCTGGGTGAGGGTGCTTTTTTCGTGGGTCAGATAGGCTTTTGCCGCTTCCACAAGATTCGGAATAAGGTCGTGCCGACGCTGCAGTTGAACATCAATCTGGGCAAACCCGTTTTTGAACTGGTTGCGCAGGGAAACCAGGCGGTTGTAGATAAAGACCAGATAGAAAACAACGACGGCGATAACGATCAGGCCGATAACAGTGGTTCCCATGGCAACTCCTAGAGGTAGTGGTTCAGAGGTTATTTTCCACGATCTGCTCGTGAAAACCTTTAACGAAGGTCTCAAATTCACGCGGCGGCAACGGCTTGCTGAAAAAATAGCCCTGGGCGAGCTTGCAGCCACGCTGGCTCAGGTAATATTCCTGCTCTGCCGTTTCCACCCCTTCAGCAACCACTGACAGGTTCAGACTCTTGCCAAGGTCGATGATGGTATTGGCGATTCGGGTATCTTCCTCATTGACCAGCAGATCGCGGATAAACTGTTTGTCGATCTTCAGATGCTGTACCGGCATCTGTTTGAGGTAGGTCAGTGACGAGTAGCCGGTTCCAAAGTCGTCCACCGCGATGCTTATTCCCGCTTTGTTGAGTCTGTGGAGTTTGGCTACGGCGTCTGACAGGTTGGTCATGAAGCTGGTTTCTGTTACCTCCAGCTCCAGCCGACCGGCCGGTATCTTGTGTCGTCGCAGGGTATCGAGAATATCATCGACAATGCTTTCCTGGCGCAGCTGAACGGCCGAGAGATTAACAGCAATACGAAGCGGCGAGCCGTCCGAGGCCCAGCGAGCTGCCTGCCAACAAGCCTGGTCCAGAACCCACTGGCCAATTTCCACGATAGAGCCGTTTGCTTCGGCCACCGGGATAAAGAAGTCGGGGGGAACCGTGCCACGAGTCGGGTGCTCCCAACGTAACAATGCCTCTGCCCCGATTACCCGTTTGCTCTCCAGATTAATCTGGGGCTGGTAAACCAGATGAAATTGGTGATTACCAAGAGCCTGGGACAAATCCTTTTCCAGTTGCTTTCGGTCCCGGATTTCCTGGTCAATGCTGGCGACATAGAACTGGAAGTGGTTGTGACCGTTCTGCTTGGCCAGGGTCATGGTCTGTTCGGCACTCTGAAGCAGTCGGTCTGCCTTGCTGGTGTCGGAGGGGTAAAGAGCAACCCCCAGGGTGGCGCTGATTGAGATGTTCTGGTCTTCGACCAGCATGGGCTCATTGACACAGGCCAGGATTCGCTCAGCTGTGTCTGCTGCCTGGAACCCGTCCCGAAGTCCTTTCTGGACAACCACGAACTGGTCGCTGCCGAGGCGTGCAATGGTGAAGCGGGCATTGTCCAGTTTGTTGGTCAGGCGGTCGGCAACGGTCTGTAGAATAAGGTCCCCGGACCGGAAACCGCATTGCTCGTTCACCGATTTGAAATCGTCGATGCCGCAGACAATCAGCGACAGTTGGGCGTTGCGCCTGGCGGCATCCTCAATATCCCGCACCAGCAACTCCATGAAGGTATCCCGGCTGGGCAGGCCAGTGAGCTGGTCGTAACGTGAGAGACGGCTCACCCGGTCCTCCGCCTCGCGATGGCGTTTCTGGCTGTCGCCGATGGCCACCAGGAGGTTGTTGGTTGCGTTTACCCAGAGGCCAAGTTCGTCGCTCTGGTGGCCGGATGGCGTGGTGACCAGGCGGTCATCCGGGTGCGCAGGATCCACCTGCCTCACGGAATTGACAATTCGGAGGAGGGGGCGCGTCAGGAGCAGGTGGAATACATAGAACAACACCATGCCGAGAATGAGAGCTGTGGCCATGCCGGAAGCGAAAGTGACAGCCGCCCTGTCCAACCAGGTACGGGCCGCTGCTGCGGTGTCGTAGTGAACGTCAAGAAAGCCGTAGACGTCTTCCGGATTACCTTCGCGGAAAAGCGGCTCCCGATAGAGCCGATCGGCGTCAAAAATCGGATCGGTGACCGGGCGGAAAGCGGTTTCCTGGAGTGGACGGCTGCGATCTCCCAGTGGGTCGCCGTCAGGGTGGACGATGCGGGCCATGTGGACCGCTTCCTTGGCGAAGAGGCCGTCCACGACTTGTTGCGCGAGTTCGGCGTCGATGCTGAACACCGCCTGGGTGGCTGCGTCTTTCACCATCGCGATGGTTTGCTTGGCATCGCTATCCAGCCCTCTGGACACACGTTGGGCGTCCAGGATGACCTGTATGGCACTGACAACGACGCCACTGGCAAGGGCCACCGCAAGAATCCACCGTAAGATTCGATAGCCCAGGCGATGTTCAACCTCGAAGGAGTTTTGCATTCAAGCCTGTCTTGTTCCGGTTTTTGCAGAGCCGCTGATCTGCAAGGTTCAGGGCAAAGGTGTCGCACTTTGGGTGATGTGCGTGGGGGCTCACCCTGATGGTTGTTTCCAAGTATGGTTCAGGTTCGCGATATCTTCATGGAGTATCGGCGATTTTTCCAAAGATTTCAGAGTGTGCTTGTATCAAATTGTAATTGCTTGGGTATAGCAGACACAAAAACGCCCGCCAGGGGCGGGCGCTTGATCACAGTCGTTTTAGACTGAGTCTGGAAGCGAGGCCGGGATCAGGCCAGGTTTTCGTTTACGAAATCCCAGTTCACCAGGTTCCAGAAAGCTTCCAGGTAGTTCGGGCGGGAGTTGCGATAGTCGATGTAGTACGCGTGCTCCCAGACGTCGACGGTCAGTACCGGCTTGTCGGCACCGGTCAACGGCGTTTCAGCATTGCTGGTATTCGCGATGGCAACGGAGCCGTCCGCTTTTTTCACCAGCCAGGTCCAGCCAGAACCGAAGTTGTTGGCTGCTTTGTCATTGAATTCTTTCTTGAAATCTTCGAAAGAACCGAACGCCTTCTCGATCGCTTCCTTGGCAGCACCGGTGGGTTCACCACCGCCGTTCGGGCTCAGGCAGTGCCAGTAGAAGGTGTGGTTCCAGACCTGTGCGGCGTTGTTGAACAGCGGGCCGCTGGCACTCTTGATGATGTCTTCAAGAGATTTGTTGGCGTTGTCAGTACCTTCGATCAGGCCATTGAGCTTGGTGACGTAGGTGTTGTGATGCTTGCCGTAATGGTACTCGAGCGTTTCCTGAGAGATGTGCGGTTCCAGTGCGTTCTTTTCGTAGGGCAGTGCGGGAAGTTCAAATGCCATGAGGTCGTTCTCCCTGTCTCTCTGTTTATGTTGATGTTCGTTACCCCAATATAGGGTCGATTTGAGTCAGATCAACCCTTTGGTGTTAAAGAACTTTTAAACTCTGGGCTGCCCGGCAGGAACTGGGCGCAGTTCTTCACCCGCCAGACGAGCTCTTCGTAGCTGTCGGCCAGTATGTTTACGTGGCCCAGCTTCCGACCCGGTCGCTCACCCTTATTATAAAGATGAACATGGGCGTAGGGCAGTTCGAGGATTCGCTCGATGTCGCCGTGCTCTCCGATGATATTGATCATGCAGCTCAAACCACGTGGAGCAACATTGCCAAGAGGGTGCCCGCTTACCGCGCGAATGTGGTTCTCGAACTGGCTGGTCATCGCGCCTTCGATGGTCCAGTGCCCCGAGTTGTGAACCCTGGGCGCCATCTCGTTGGCGACCAGGCCATCGGTTGTCTCGAACAACTCAAGCGTTAATACGCCGACATAGTCCAATTCGTTCAGTAGTGCCTTGATGTACCGCTCCGCATCTTCCTGAACGTGCTTCTCGAGCTTAGGAGCAGGCGCAATGGAGTAGCGCAGAATTCCCTCGTGGTGGGTGTTCTCCGCCATCGGGTAGAACGCCAGCTCACCGTCTTCAGCGCGAACGGCGATAATCGACACTTCCCGGTGGAAGTCGACGAACTTTTCCACGATAAGGCGGGGGTGGCCGATGGAGGTCCAGGCGGCCTCGGCGTCCTCAGGGGATTTGAGTACGGCCTGTCCTTTGCCGTCGTATCCTTCGGTGTTGGACTTCGCTACCACCGGGCAGCCAAGTTCTTCGGCCGCGGCTTTCAACGAGGCGGCGCTATCGGCAATTTTCCATTCTGGCGTGGGGATGCCCAGCTCGCCGAACAGAGTCTTTTCCGCTTCCCGGTTCTGACACACCTGCAACGCCCGGGGGCAGGGGTGAACCGGTTTGTGAGCAGCAATTTTCTCGGCCACGTCTACTGGCAGGTGTTCGAACTCATAGGTAACACGGTCGACCCGGGAGAGGAAATCGTCCAGGTACTGGCCCTCGCGATCGATGATGACTTCACCAAGGCCAGCACTGGGGCTGCCGGACATGTCATAGAAAACAAAGGTCTTGGCCAGTGGGTATCCGGCCAGTGCCAGCATTCTTCCCAGTTGGCCGGCGCCCAGTACACCAATTCTCATTCGAGTTCTCCTGCCTGTTACTGGTCCCGAGGATCAGGATTGTCCAGAATCGTTTCGGTCTGAGTGGCCCGGAACTGCTCAACCGCTTTGCGTACGCTGTCGTCCGAGGTGCCAATAATCTGCGCTGCCAGCAGGCCAGCGTTGGTTGCGCCGGCTTTGCCAATAGCGAGGGTGCCGACAGCGATGCCGCCTGGCATCTGGACGATGGAGAGCAATGAATCCAGGCCATTCAGGGTTTTGGACTGAACAGGAACACCAAGGACCGGCAGGGCGGTTTGCGAGGCAACCATGCCCGGCAGGTGCGCTGCGCCGCCGGCGCCCGCAATAATGACTTTCAAACCGCGGTCTGCGGCCGTTTTGGCGTAGTCGAAAAGCAGATCCGGTGTGCGATGGGCCGAGACGACTTTGGTTTCATAGGGCACGCCGAGTTTTTCGAGCATGGTGGCGGCGTGTTCCATGGTGGGCCAGTCGGATTTGGAGCCCATGATGAGTCCTACAAGCGGCTGCATATGCAACAGTCCTGTGATAATTGGAAAGCCGGCCATTGTATGTTTTGGCCACCTACCATGCAACAAACCTCGGTGGAAGGCAGAGTTGAGGGGCTTTTTCCGGAAACCGCTACTAGCACATCCATGTGCGCTTGACTGAAGCCATCCTTGGCTTCAGACATTTCCGCAAAAAGCCCCTCAACTCTGCCCCAAACCCTCGGGAGGAGTCGGCATGACCGCCCCTTCATTTTTACCTGCGCCTAAGTACAGGTATTATCGATCCCTATTGTTTTAACCGTCCATAGTCAGGAGCTGTAATGGAACCCATCCGTCCAGATGATGATGAGTTGAGGGCTGAGCGACCGATTGGTAGTGCCGAGCCGAAGAAGGCAGCGGAAAGAAAGTCCAGGCCAGCGTCCGGAGGGAAAGGCGAACCGTCGACACCAGCGAAGCCTCCCAAAGGTGGCAAGGGCGGTAACGGAAGTGGCGGCAGCAATGGTCGCAGTAGCTCGGCAATGCTGTGGGTGTTGTTGATTGTGCTGGCCGTTGCCGCGGGTGCTGGCTGGTACTCCCAGGAGCAGCGGGTTCAGGCGTTGGAAGGGCAGCTTGAAGAAGCGGATTACTGGGCGCGGCAGAGCAAGCTGGCGCTTGCTCGGTTTGAGGGCGAGCTTTCGGAAACGGGGGAAAACCTTCAGGAGCGGGGCGCTACTCTGGAGGAGCAGATCGCGGCGCATACGAAGCGTCTGGATACGGCAGACAGTGAGATCCGGAAACTCTGGGCCATTGCCAATGAACGCAACAAGAAGCGCCTGGATGAGCAGCAGGAACGGATTGCCGCGTTGGAATCCGGCCTTGCGGAGGGCAAGCAGGCCATTGGTTCGCTTGAGACGTCGGTTGAAAAGGTCCGGTCCTCGCTTTCTGCCGATCTTGCAGCCCTGAAACAACAGACGGAGACGTCGATTTCAGCGCTGCAGGATGCCAACCGGCAGGCAACGGATCAGTTGACGAAACTGAGCCAGCAGCTGGCGGATGTGGATCAGGTGATCGAGAGCCGTATCCGGCGTTTTGAGCAGGAGCAGAAGCTGGGAATCAGCGGCATGGAGGGTCGGATCTCGGCCCTGGAGCGGGAGACCGATGAGCTGGCCGATGATGGCCGGGTTCAGGCGCTCCGTAATGAGGTGGCCAGTCTCAAGCGCACGGTTGAGTCTATCGATGCCTCGCGGTCACAACTGACCTCCCGTCTGGTTCGGCTGTCTGAAGAGGTGAATCAGTTACGGAGCCAGATCAGCGGGCAGTAACTGCCCGTAGCGTGGTCCAGCAATCGGCATTTCGGGTTTTGTAACGGTTTGTAGCCATCCCTTGCGGTAGCTCTCATTTCTGTTTTTGTGCAGTTGTTAAGATCAGGCAACTCGCAATCAGGATGAAGAGTTAACAACAATGAAAACCCGAGTGCCTTCCGTTTTTCTTGTTCCCCGGCTTCTGGCAGCGATGTGGCTGTTGCTGGTGTTGCCGGGCTGTACGGTTTATCAGTCCATCGGCAAAAGCGTCGGGTCGTTCCTGCATCCGGTTTCCGGGCATGACTTCGTTCATATCGACAACGATAGCTGGGATCGGCGCAACGCGGTGCTGTACTTCTACAGGACACACTCCCAATGGGCGGCTGATGAAATTGAAGCGCCCAGTGTCTACATAGATGACACCCACTATTTCAACATTCGCAACGACAGCTTCACCTGGCTCGAGGTAAGCCCCGGAGAGCGCCACATCGCCATGCGCCGACCTTTGCTGGGTCTGGAGGGCATGAACTCCTTCAGTCTTAGCCTGATCGCCGATGCCACGCTGAACGTTGAGCCAGGACAGATCTATTACCTGCGTTATAACGAGCTTTCGGAACCGGGCCAACGGCATCCGGACCTGGATCCGGATCATCCGCTGACTCAGGGCGACCTCCAGCTGGTAACGCGGGAATATGCCATGCAGGCAGAGGAGATTGTTTCCACCCGTTTTCTGAACAGTGATCTGTTGGCGCCGAACCATGCGGCTACCTCCATTGTGGAAGTTAACGAAGACCTGGATTACGAGCGGCAACTGGTGCTTCTGGAGGAGGAGCGTGAGCTCGAAATCGAGCGCCTGAAGCAGGAGGGCAAGTACGAATCCACGTCCTGGTTCTGGCCGTTCGGTGGTGGCCCAACCGTGCCTCTTGAAGCCGATCGCAAGATCAAGAGGCTGGAGCAGGAATACGCGGAGTTGGAGATGGAGCGGGAGCGCAGAGAAGAAGCAGAATCCGGAGGCGGCTGGTGGATTTTCTGACTGCTGACTACACTGATGGCAGGTGAATGGCTCGGGAAAATTTAAAAACAATGGCTCTCAAGGATTCTCTTCGACTCAGATTCGAAAAACTGGCGGATGATGTCGTTCCCCAGTTGCTGGATAGCTGGGGTGACCTGCAGAAACGATTGGACGATCTGAATTGCTCTCTCGCTAATCGAGCGGTTCCCGAAGACAGGCGCAGCCGTGTCAGCGAACTTTCTCTCCAGGAAAAAGCGCAGAAGGCGGGGCAGGATCGGCCGGTGCCGCGGGCTGAAAAAGCGACGCGCAAGACCGCTGCAAGAAAGTAGGTTTGCTCAAAAACTGTACGCTTTTGAATGGCTTGCAGGTTTTTTTATAAAATTCCGGGAAAATATTTGACACCGCCAGCCAAATGCTTAAAATGCGCCTCTCACTTGGTTGAGACAGCGCGGCTGCCAAGCAAGTGAGCGCCTTTGGAAGGCTTGAAAGTGGGTGGTTAGCTCAGCTGGGAGAGCATCGCCCTTACAAGGCGAGGGTCACTGGTTCGATCCCAGTACCACCCACCACTTTCAAATGCATCACCGGATCACCCCATCCGGTTTCAGGTTCGGGCCCGAGGGTCAGAATTGATGCGGAGCGGTAGTTCAGTTGGTTAGAATACCGGCCTGTCACGCCGGGGGTCGCGGGTTCGAGTCCCGTCCGCTCCGCCATTTTTATGCAGTATACCCGGGTGGTTAGCTCAGCTGGGAGAGCATCGCCCTTACAAGGCGAGGGTCACTGGTTCGATCCCAGTACCACCCACCAAAATTCCGAAAAGGGCCGATCCGAAAGGATCGGCCCTTTTTTTATTTGCCAATCAGCGACTGGCCGCAGACTCTCACCACGTTGCCGTTCACTCCGCTGGACGCAGGACTGCAATACCAGGCGATGGTTTCAGCCACGTCAACGGGTTGCCCGCCCTGGGAGAGGCTGTTCATCCGGCGACCGGCCTCGCGGATGGTGACCGGCATGGCTGCGGTCATCTGGGTTTCGATAAAACCCGGGGCAACGGCGTTGATGGTTACGCCTTTCTTCAGTTGCCGGGCCATGGCTTCCACGTAGCCGATCACGCCGCTCTTGGCGGTTGAGTAATTGGTCTGCCCGAAATTCCCGGCAATGCCGCTGATGGAGGAGATGCAGACGATGCGGCCGTTCTCTTTCATCAGTTCTCGCTTGGCCAACTCTTCGTCGATCAATTCCTCGGCGGTCAGGTTTACGGCAATTGTCATATCCCAGAAGTGCTCGGGCATGTTGCCAAGGGTTTTGTCACGAGTGATCCCTGCGTTGTGAATGACCAGGTCCACTCCGCCAAAATGTTCATCGATGAAGTCGGCGATGAGCGTCGGCGCCTTTTCGTCAGTAATATCGCAAGCCAGTGCCTTGCCGTTGATGGCAGATGTGACTCTTTGCAGATCTTCCATGGCAGGCGGAATATCGAGTCCGATAACCGTGGCGCCGTCTCTTGCAAGGGTTTTTGCAATAGCTGCGCCGATGCCGCGGGAGGCCCCGGTAACCAGGGCAACTTTTCCTGTCAGCGGAGCGACAGGATTGGTCGCAGGCGCCGAATCACTTTTGCCGATTCTGACCACCTGGCCAGACACGTAGGCAGAGCGTGCGGAGAGAAAGAACCGGACACTGGATTCCAGTTGCTGTTCGGCCCCCGGTGCCATCCATAGCAGGTTTGCAGTAGAGCCTTTCTTTCCGATTTCCTTGCCGATGCTGCGAACAAAGCCTTCCAGGGCCTGTTGGGCAGCGGCCTGGGGCGCCTTTCTGCAAGTGGCGGGGTTTTGACCAATGACCAGTACCCGAGCGTTGCCGCCGAGTTTCTTGATGGTGGGGTGGAAAAAATCGTAAAGGGCCCGGAGGTCGTCGGGTCCTTTAAACCCGGTGGCGTCAAACACCAGGGCGGAAAATTTTTGATCGATTTCCGAATTCAGGTCCATGGGTCGGGCTTTGTTGCCGGCCTTGGATGAGTCTTTCAGCCGTTCATTCCCGCTGGCGTGGTGCAATGTGGCTGCACTGGCGCTGAGGGTGCTTCCGATTGCCGCGATGGCTTTGCCTCCGCTGGCTGCGCCTACAAGTACGTCGCCCTCGATAAACGGCTGATCGGTACGCTTGAGGCGTTTCAGGGGCACGGGCGCTGGCAGGCCCAGGGATTGTGCGGCGGTTTTGCCAACCGGGGTGTTTACTATTCTAAGATAGAGGTCAGACATGGGGGCTTCCTTGTGTTTGCATTCGGGTTGCTGGATGCGAATCGTCCTACAGGGTAAAGAATCGGATAGTTTTTGGATTGACTCAATGCCTGTAGGGTGTTGTCAGGGGTGCCAATGAGGCGTTTCCGGTTGTCGCTAAACTGTCGACATTAACAACTCAACCTGGGTGCAGGGAACATTGGTGGAAGGCTTCCCAGAACACGCCCGTGAATACGTCCCTGTAGGGCTCGGTCGCGCCATCCTTGGCGCTCCACGGTTCCGGGAAGCCTTCCCCCAATGTTCCCCCTGACATCACGGTTACTTCAAAACGGATGAAATGATCATGGCAGAAGCATCGAAAACTTCACGTAAGAAAACCGCTACTTCGAAAAAGACCAGCGCCGCCCCTTCGGCGATTCGTCGCGTTGCGGTGTTGGGTGGCAACCGGATTCCGTTCGCGCGGTCGAATACGGTCTACAGCAAGATCAGTAACCAGGAGTTGCTGACGTCTGCGCTGCGAGGTCTGGTGGATCGGTATGGCCTGGAGGGCCAGCGGCTGGGTGAAGTGGCTGCCGGGGCCGTCATCAAGCATTCGCGGGACTTTAATTTGACCCGGGAGGCGGTGATGAGTTGTGGGCTGGCGCCGGAGACGCCGGCTTATGACATCCAGCAGGCCTGTGGCACGGGGCTGGAGGCGGCGATTCTGGTGGCCAACAAGATTGCCCTGGGGCAGATTGAATGTGGTATTGCCGGCGGAACCGACACCACGTCGGATGCACCGATTGGTGTGGGTGAGGGCCTTCGTGAGATTTTGCTGGATCTGAACCGGGCCAAGACCGCCGGGGATCGATTGAAAATTCTTGGGCGGTTTCGGCCCGGACATCTGAAGCCCGAGGTGCCTCAGAATGGTGAGCCTCGCACGGGAATGTCGATGGGCGAGCATGCACAGGTGACGGCGAAGGAGTGGGATATTGCCCGGGAAGATCAGGACAAGCTGGCCTGGGAGAGCCATCAGAAGCTGGCCAGGGCCTATGATGAAGGGTTCTTCAACGATTTGCTGACGCCGATGGCGGGGCTGGAGAAGGACAATATTCTGCGTCCGGATACCACGCTGGAGAAGCTGGCTACGCTCAAGCCGGTTTTTGATCGGGAAAACGGCACCATGACCGCGGCCAACAGCACCGCGTTGACGGATGGCGCCTCTTGCGTGTTGCTGGCCAGTGAGGAATGGGCGAAAGCCAACAATCACGAGGTGAAAGCCTGGCTGACGTTTTCTGAAAATGCGGCGGTGGATTTTGTGGACAAGAAAGAGGGGCTGCTGATGGCACCTGCCTATGCAGTGCCCCGGATGCTGGAAAAAGCGGGGCTGAGCCTTCAGGATTTCGATTTTTACGAAATCCATGAAGCTTTCGCTTCACAGGTCTTGAGTACCTTGAAGGCCTGGGAGGATCCGACCTTCTGCAAGGAGCGCCTGCGCCTGGACAAACCTCTGGGCAGCATTGACCGCGACAAGCTCAATGTAAAAGGCAGCAGCCTGGCAACCGGTCACCCCTTTGCGGCCACCGGTGCCCGAATTGTCGCGACTCTGGCCAAGTTGCTGGAGGAGAAGGGCAGCGGACGAGGCCTGATTTCCATCTGTGCCGCGGGCGGCCAGGGGGTTACAGCGATTCTGGAGAGGTGAGTTTTCGGAAATCCGGAACTTTCCTTTGACAGTGTCGATCACACCCCTTATCATGCGCGCCACGTTGATCAGGGGTTCCCTGAGAAACAACCAGTTTGATGCGGGGTAGAGCAGTCTGGTAGCTCGTCGGGCTCATAACCCGGAGGTCGTTGGTTCGAATCCAGCCCCCGCTACCAATATGAAAAAGCCGGCCTAGAGCCGGCTTTTTTCGTTTCTACTCTCACGATTGTCAGAGGCCCTCGGGCGTGAGAAATCCTGCCAACCCGGCCTCCTCCAGGAGTCCCGCAAAACCGATTGTGGTCAGGTCCATCCCCGGCGCACCAATCACCTGAACATTGAATGGCAGGCCTTCTTTTGTTCGTCCGATGGGTACGGAGGTGGCAGGCAGGCCCAACAAGGTGGCGAAGGCGATCCAGCAGAACTGGTCCATGTACGCCCTTGGCTGACCGGCGACGGTAATCCGGCGTTTGAAGACCGGATGGCTGTGGTCATGCCGGATGGCGGTGGTGGGTGTCACCGGCGTCAGCAGAACGTCCACTTCCTGAAATAACGATTCGATCTCGGCCCGCATCTTCTCGCGCATTTCGCTCCAGGCCATCCACTGGTAGACCGGCTGATTCACACCTCGTCCGTATTCACCAATGAAAGGCGTCATCGGCCCCAGAAATTTGAGCCAGGGTTCCAGCCGGGCAATCCATTTCATCTGTCGGCGTTGGGCGGGCTTCAGAGAGGTGCTTAGCAGGGCGCCCAGCAGATTGAAATAAGCGGGGAGAATGTGTTCGAGGCTCAGCAATGGATGGCGGGCCTCAGTGACCAGTGCGCCCCGTTCAGACAATGCGTTGCCCAGGTTCTGATAACCCTCGGTCAGCTCCTGGTCTATCGGGCACAAGGGATCTTCCAGCCATAGGCCGACCCGGGCCTGATCGAGACTGTTTAATTCCGAGGGGGCCATTGCCAGGGACCAGCTGCGCTCTTCAGCTGGCCGGGGGCCGGCAATGACGCTCATCAGGAGTTCCAGGTCCCCGGCACTGCGCGCCATCGGGCCGCCCTCGACCAGATCCGGTCGGGACTGGGTTCCAGGTGGCCCCGGGATGTGACCCCGAAATGACACCAGCGAGCGGGTTGGTTTGTGGCCGAACACGCCACAAAAGTGCGCGGGTGTGCGAATGGAGCCGGCCAGGTCGCTGCCCACTTCAAGGGGTGTCATGCCTGCAGCCAGGGCGGCCGCAGCACCACCTGAGGAGCCACCGGGAGTGTGCGCCAGATTGTGGGGGTTGTTGGTTACCCCGAACAGTTTGTTGTAGCTCTGGAGATCGGTGGCGTAGATGGGCACATTGGTCTTGCCCAGAATAATGGCTCCGGCGTCTTCCAGCCGCTGCACGACATCGGCGTGGCGGTTGGGTTTGTGATCCCTCAGGGCTGGGGCACCCGCGGTACAGGTCATGCCCGCCACTTCCCAGGTGTCTTTCAGGGTAAGGGGAAGACCATGCAATGGGCCCCTTGCCGAGCCGGCTGCACGTTCCTCATCAGCCCTCCGGGCGTTGGTGAGAGCCTTTTGCTCGTCCAGGGTCACGACGGCGTTGATGGTTGGATTATGCTCGCGGATCCTCTCCAACAAGGCCGTGGTAAGTGCCTCGCTGGTCAGGGTGCCGGCTTCAAGTTGTTTCAAGAGGTCATGGGCCGACTGATAGTGCAGTGGCAATTGCGATGCATCCATGGATGGTCTCTTTGTTGTTGGTTTTAGAGGGCTCGTCAGTCGGTCACGGAAGTTCCGCTCGCCAGTGTTTTACCCTCACTTGTCCCTTGATGGCGTCAATGATCTCAATGATCAGGTTAATGAGCGCTTCGTTCTGCGCTTCATCGGCCCTTACTTCACCGGGCGTCGGCAGGAACACGTTCACGATGTCTTCGATGAAGGCGTGGTTGGAGGCAGATGCCAGGTCTTCGAGAATCTGGTGAATAACGTGGGCAACGATGTCGCCGACGGCTTCTTCCAGGGTTTCCTGGATCGTTGGACCCACCACAGGAAGGTACTTCAGCCGTGACAGTTCCAGATTCTGTTTCAGGGCATTGTCCACCCTGTCTTCCAGATAGCTTCTGAGGGCTCCGCGATTGGGCACGTAGCCTTCCTGGGCTGCCTCTGCGACCCGCTTGGAGATCCAGTCGGAGAGCATGTCCCTGCGGGGGTAGAGGATGTCCTCCTGGATCTTGTCGAACAGCGGAGAGCCCCGTTTGACCTCCTGCTGCACGCCGCTGAGTACTTTCAGCACAATGCGGTCTGAAAGCTCCTCCATAAAGGCTTCGTAGTAGAAGTTCACGAAGCGGTAAATCCTGGTATTCGTGATATCAATGATTTTGTACTGATGCAGGCGATAGATGATGGAAATCACCCGCAGGATACGAAGGAAACGCAGGCTTCCCACCGGGATACAGCCCACCAGGTCGTACCAGTGGATAAACGGGTAGAAATACCAGCGGTCGTAGACTTTCGCCTTGATGGCGTAACCCCAGCGGACGAAGAACTCGGTCAGGAAGATGCTGACGAAGATCAGATCGTAAAAGATGAAGCGTTCATGGATGGGGTGGTAGGCCGACTGTATGGCCGGAGCATGCTCTTTCAGCAGATTCTGAACGGCTACAAAGTTATAGATCGAGTCCCAGATGATGAACGCCAGGTTGATGATCAGCAGGCCCAGCATCAGGAAATCAATGATGAACCAGACAAGCTGGTGGCTGGATTTCAGGTTTTCTCGATTTATCTTCAGCATTCGCCAGGGTCCGGTCTGTTGCTAAGTATCTGACAGGTTAGCTTATTTCAACGCCACAAACGACTCGCCCTTGAGCCGCTCAAGGCAGTCCGAAAGGCCAACCATGGATTAACTTGACCGTCTGCCATTAAACTCCCACGCTTGAACGGAAATCCTTCTTGTTACCACCAACACTGAAATAGCCGGATGCTATCAATCTACCAAGTCGTGAATTCGGGCCGGGTCCGGCTTTTGATCTTGTTGCTCTGCTGGCTGCCGTCGTGGGTTTGCGCGCAACAGGTCGTCGTGAACATGGAGGGAGACTACCCGGATCTGAAATCAAATGCCCAGGCGTTTATCGGGGAGGTTGAAGGCCGTAGTGCCAGTAATCTCAGGCGTTATGCCCCCACGGCCGTTGGTCAGGCCGAGGAGGCATTGCGGGCGCTCGGGTATTACAGCCCGCTGATTGAGTGGCGGATTGAAGAGGGTGATTCCGACACAACGGCAACGCTTGTTCTGTCCATTACGCCGGGGGAGCCGGTGCGAGTTACGTCCCGGACCGTGGAGATCAGGGGCGCAGCTGCGTCTGATGAACGGTTTACCGCCGATCTGCCAGAGCACCCGGCGGAAGGCGACATTCTCAACCACGGGCAATATGCCAGCCTGCGAGACACCATCCAGACCCGTGCCCGGCGGCGTGGCTATTTCGACGGCACATTTGTTACCCGTACCCTGGAAGTGGATCCGGCAACCCGAAGCGCTGCGGTTACGCTTATCTATGATAGCGGCGAGAGGTACCGGCTCGGAGAGGTAACCTTTGAAGAGGGGCACTGGTTCGAGATCGGTCTACTGGAACAGTTCGTTTCTTTCGAGCCGGGTATACCCTTCCATGCTGATGAAGTAGCAAGGCTTAACCGGGATCTCCAGAACAGCGGCTATTTCAGCAGTGTTGATATCGATGCCTCACCGGGTAGTGCCGAGGACGGCGTGATTCCGGTCCGCGTTGATCTCACCCGGCGCGACGCCCGCTCCGTGGCGGCGGGCGTGGGATTTTCGACCGATGTCGGACCCAGGTTTCGTGGAAACTGGCGGGAACACTGGATCAATCCCATGGGGCACAAGCGGGGCGCCGAGACAGAACTCTCGGTACCCAGGCAGAACCTGAGTACCTGGTACGAGCTGCCCCTGGATCCGCCCATGACCGACCTGATCCGCCTGAGCGCCGGTTACCAGCGAGAGGACATCGAGAATGTGGAATCGGAACTTCTGAGCCTGGGGCAGCAGTGGCAGCATCAGCTGGATAACGGCTGGCTGCAGATATTGTCGCTGCGTTGGGAAGGTGAGCGTTTTAACATCGGCAATGACGAGAAAGGCACAAGCACACTCCTGCTGCCCGGTGCGGGATACTCGAAAATACACACGGACTCGCCACTGGACCCATCCCGGGGCTATCGCCTGCAGTTCGATGTCACCGGTTCGCATCGGGCGGCGCTGTCCGATGTGGATATCCTTCATGTAAACGCACTGGTCAAGGGGCTGTTTACGCTGGCGGACAAGCACCGGTTTCTGGGTCGTCTGCAGGCGGGGGCTGTGGCAACCAACCGGTTTGAAGATGTGCCTCCATCCCTGCGTTTCTTCGCTGGCGGTGACCAGAGTGTGCGAGGGTATGGCTATGAAACCCTGTCGCCAGAGAATGATAACGGCGTGCCGGTGGGCGGACGCTTCCTGATGGTTGGCAGTGCCGAGTACCAGTATCAGTTTGCGGACAAATGGCGTGCCGCCATGTTCGTCGACCACGGCAATGCGATCAACAATCCGAGCGACCCGCTGGCGACCGGCGCTGGTGTCGGCATACGCTGGATCAGCCCGGTCGGGCCGTTGAGGCTGGACATCGCCAAAGGGTTGGATCGTGAATTTGGCGGGGATTGGCGCATTCACTTTTCCATGGGGCCTGAGCTGTGACGAGGACGCCGGAAACATCAGACGACAGGCCGCACAAGCCATCGGCACGCTCGCGCAGCCTCCGGTTTTGGCTGTTGGTAGGGCTGGCGGTATTGATTCTTGTGCCTGTCCTTGTGGTGGCCGCTGTTTTGCTGGCCCTGCGCTCTGAGACGGGAACCGCCTGGGTTATAGAACAGGTGCCAGGGCTTCAGGTGGAAAATGACCGGGGATCTCTGTTTGGTCGGTGGCAGGCCGACCACCTGCAGTGGCGTGGTTACGGGGTCGAAGTGGTCGTTGAGTCGCCACTCGTGGACTGGTCCCCTTCCTGTCTGTTCCGAAAACAGCTCTGTATTGAGAATCTGGAAGCAGAGACGCTCGAAGTCTCGCAGTTGCCCCCGGCGGACAAAGCCGAAGGCGGGAGCCCCATTACACTGCCGGGCGTGGACCTGCCGCTGGCGCTGAATATCAGTGGCGTCCGGCTCGGGCCTTTTACCTTCAACGGCAACAAAGTCTGGGACCGGTTTGAGCTGGACGCCGGAGGGTCGGGCGCCGCCTGGAACATAAAGCGCGCCTGGTATCAGCTGGGTGAGTACACGGTGTCCGCCGCTGGCCGGATAGAAACCCGCCGGGACTGGCCTGTCAATCTGGAAGTCAAAGCGGACATCCCGCCGCCTTATGGAGACGAGTGGCTTCTCGACGCCCGGCTCTCCGGCAGCGTTCGGGACCTGATGGTCGCTGCATCCAGCCGTGGCTACCTGGATGCTGAACTCTCGGGGGAAGTCGAGCCGCTCGATCCGGCCCTGCCGGCACAGTTGAGGCTAACCTCGGATCAGTTCCGCGCAGCGCAGGCGCTGCCGGAGACCCTTGTGCTCAATGATTGGTCTGTGGACGCCAGGGGTAGCCTTCAGCAGGGTTTTCGCACCCGGGGGCAGGCTACGCTTCCGGGCACGACAGGCCCGGTGCGGCTGACGCTGGAGGGCCTGGCGACGATTCGCGCGGCCGAGAGCATCCGGATCGAGTTGGCCGCGGACCGGGAGAATGGCGCAGGGCAAGACACTGTGGTGGCCAATGGCAATGTCTCCTGGAGCGAGGGCCTCGAAGCCAGTGCCGACATCCGTTTGCGCGGATTTCCCTGGTATACGCTGATCCCGGGCTTTGAGCCGCCAGTGGTAACCCTTCGTTCCCTGGATGGCACCGTGTCCTGGCGTGAGGGGAACTACCATGCAGAGCTTCAAGCCGGTGTCGAGGGTCCTCAGGGCAACGCGGAACTGACCACCACGGTGGATGGCGATGCCGAGCAGACCACACTGACCAACCTGACCGTCAGCACAGGCGCCGGGTCTCTTACCGGCAACGGCTCCGTGAACTTTTCCGGGCCGCTTTCCTGGCAGGCGGCCTTGCGCCTGAAAGACTTCAATCCCGGTTATTGGGTACCTGTACTGGAAGCCAGTCTCAGCGGTGATGTGACGACCGAGGGACAACTCGGGGATGGACCGGTGCCTGCCATGAATGCCGGATGGGATCTCAAGGGCGACTGGCGTTCCAATCCCGCGTCTCTGCAGGGACGGCTAGATACCTCATCAGGCAGTTGGGAACTATCCGACCTTCAGTTGTTGGTGGGTGACAACCGTATTGAGGGTAGCGGTACCTGGGGCGACGTTCTGCGTGGTGATCTGGCTCTGAACCTGCCCGCGCCGGAAATTGTCCTGCCTGGCCTGACGGGGAATCTGCAAGCGACTCTGACGGCGGAGGGAACACCAGAGCGCCCGAAGGGCGAGCTGAGTGCAAGTGGCAAAAACCTGGGCTGGCAGGATGAGCTCGCCATTGAAACCCTCAGTCTTGAGGCCGATCTGCAGGACGGCATGCGCCTTGTCAGCCGTTTGCAGGCGGAAAACCTCAACGGGTTCGGCCAAGAGCTTGAAACGCTAACTCTGGAAGCCAATGGCACCCAGGGAAAGCACACCGTGAGCATCGGAGCTCGTCATGCCGAGGCTGACCTTGAGCTGGGTTTCGCAGGAGGGGCCGGCGCTGACTGGAGAACCTGGCAGGGAGAGCTGTCCCGGGGCGTGATTGACCTTCCGGAACAGTCCCAACAATGGCGGCTGCAGGCCCCGGCGACCCTGGCATACAAAGCCGATGGTGAACTCACATTTGGCAATCATTGCTGGCGCTGGGAGGAGAGTACGGTTTGTGCCGAGGACCAGACACTGCTTCCGGTTCCCCGCATTGCCTATCGTATCGACCGCTTCGCAACCGTGGCCTTCGCTCCCTTGCTGCCAGAGACGTTACGTTGGGACGGTTGGATCAACGGCGAGGTTGATTTCACCACCACCGGCGACGGTCCGGACGGACGCCTTTTCCTGGACGCCGGTGAAGGTCAATTCCAGTTGCTGGTGGACGGCGAGTGGGAGTCGCTCGCCTACAATACCCTGACAACCGAGGTCGCCCTGAAGCCCAAACAAGCCGACCTTGCGGTCCGTCTCTCCGGACCGGAGCTTGGCGATTTCACGCTGGATATGAACCTGGATCCGAACTCGGACGACCGCAACGTTGAGGGTTCCTTCAGTCTTGAGGGTCTGGATATTGCCCTTGCAGGACTGCTTTCCGGGCTGGACGAAGTTGCCGGTCGGGTGAACGGCCAGGGCCAGCTCTCCGGCCCGCTGATGAAGCCGGCGGTGACCGGCGAACTGCACCTGGTGAATGGACGGGTTTCCGATCCCCGCTTGCCGGTACCGATCGAGGAGGTGATCGCCAGCGTTCAGTTTGGCGGTTACTCGGCCGAGATCAGTGGCAGGATCCGGAGCAATGCGCGAAGCCAGACCATTGTGGATGGGGAAATCGACTGGCAACAGTCTCCCCGGGGGGAAATCACGATTTCCGGCAGCCGTGTGCCATTCAACCTGGAGCCTTATGCTCAGCTTGAGGTGGAGCCGGATCTGACCATCGTTTTCAGTGAGGGGGCCCTGGAGGTATCCGGACAGGTCGGAGTGCCAAGAGGCGACATCGAGATACAGGGTTTGCCGGACCAGGCCGTGTCGGTCTCGGAGGATGAGGTCATTGTCGGCGTGGAACGGGAAGAGCCCGTTGTCCGATCGCTGAATATGGATGTGACCGTGGTTGTTGGAGAAGATCAGGTGACTTTTGCCGCCTTCGGCGTGACCGGTGATCTGGAGGGATCTCTTCGCATTGGCAATGACATGGATACCCGTGGCACGCTCCAACTGGTCAATGGCCAGTATGAAGCCTATGGTCAGGAGCTCAAGCTCAGGCGGGCAAGACTGTTGTTCGTGGGCAACCTTACCCAACCCTATCTGGACATCGAGGCCGTCCGCACCGTGGATACCGTCGTGGCCGGTATTCGTCTGACCGGCCCTGTGCAGTCGCCCCAGACGGAAGTATTCTCCAACCCCGACATGCCTCAGACGGAGGCGCTTTCCTATGTCATCCTTGGCCGGGCGCCCCAGAGCCGGGGTGATGAGGGCCAGATGAGCCGGGCGGCGCTGTCCCTGGGACTGACCCAGGCCAACAAGGTGACGGGGCAAATTGGCGAAGAGTTCGGTATTCGCCAGCTCACCCTGGAAGCGGAGGGTTCCGGCGATCAGACCTCGGTGGTGGCGAGTGGGTATCTGACGGATGAGCTGAGTGTCCGCTACGGTGTCGGCATCTTCGAGCCGATCACGACGGTCGCTCTGCGCTACGATCTGGGCCGCTACTTCTATCTGGAGGCTGCCAGCGGGCTGGCGGCCTCCCTGGATATCTTCTACACCCGGGATTTCTGAGTTCAGTCCAGCTCGAAGGTGGCGCTCACTGAGGCTCGGATTTCCCGCTCACCCACGCTCGAGACCGTATCCGACATGGATTTTGCCTCCGCCATCATCATTGGTACCGGGCGGTGCCCGCCATTGATGTTGATGGTGACCACATCACCACAGCTCTGGTCGAGCTGACTGGCCACGAATCGGCAGCGGGCCTGGGCGTCTGCGATGGCTCTGGCCAGTGCTTCCTGTTCCATACCGGTCTCATCCGAGTGGAAGAACTGGTGAGGGCCCAGGTGGTAATCCAGGCCCACAGCCTGGGCCTGCTGGAGCAGGGGGTTGAGCAGAGTAAGATCACTGATGCTGAAGCTGACGGTCTGTGAGGCGACGGCCTGCTTGCGGGGCTGCTCCTCCCTTTCAGATGCGGGCAGAGTTCGGGTGTAAAGGTTTACCGACGCGTCTGAGTAATCATTGAGCTGATCCTGATACTCGGTAATACCCTCGCGCCACTGCGCCATCAGGGCCGCTACCCGTTCGGTGGCCTTCTGGGGAAGCTCGTGCTCGGCACTGGCTGTGAACTGGAGTCTGGCGCTGTCGGGCTCGTATCGGACACTGCCCTCGCCAGTGAGCGTAACCTCACCTGCCATTGTCAGTGCAGGTACTGTGAGCGCGAGAGGGAGAATAAAACCGGACTTCAGGTTTAAACGGAGCTTTCGGTTCCGTCCGTTCATGGTAGTGCCTCCTTTGAAAACCGTTGATGGATCAGGCGTCGTCGGAATCCGGTTCCAGGCGCGCCAGTTTGTATCGGCGGGCAGCATCCACGAACTGGCCAAAGATGCGTCGGTGTCCGCCATGGTAGAGCAGGTATTCCGGGTGCCATTGGATGCCGGTTAGCCATTGGCGTCCGGTGCTTTCAATAGCCTGTACAAACAGATCATTGTCCACGGCGGTCACGCGCAGGTTGCGGCCCAGGCGCTTGATGGCCTGGCTGTGAATCCGGTTGGCGCCGATCACCGGGGAGCGCATGGCTTGCTCAAGCCGGCTGTGCGTTACCAGTCGCACGGTTTGCAGGGGCAAGAGCAGTGGGCGATGCCGGGTATTGACCCTCAGCGGTGTCACGTTCTGGCACAGGGACCCGCCGTGGAAAACGTTGATGAACTGGGCGCCGCGGCAAATCCCGAGCACGGGAATGCCAATGGCTTCAGCCTGCTCAAGCAGTGACTGATCGGTTTTATCCCGCTTGCGGTCATAGTTGGCGGTAACCTGTGGCTCCTGCCCATAACGTTCAGGATGGACGTGGGTGCCGCCTGACAGCACCAGGCCATCAAGCATCGGTACGGCAACCCGTGAACCGGGGCGAATATAGTGGGTCCGGGCACCGTGGAGGCGCAGACCCAGGCTGATCAGGCGATGGGCAAGGCTTTTTCGAGCGGGACCGCTGATGCCGATCGTCAGGCCCGGAACCTCAAGTTCCTGTTCTTTGGACTCTTCAGACATACCCGTTTTTGGCCAGCCAGTCGTCAGTGGTTTCCCGCCAGCTGTGGGTCAGGTTGTGAAGATTCAGTTTGCGCCGCTCCCGGAACAGTTGCCGCATGTCGGCAAGGTCGTCGGGATTGTTGGCCAGTTGCTCCAGAACGACCCAGTCGTTCCAAACGGTTGAGAAATGCCAGCCGGGATTGTCGATGTCGCAATCCGGCAACCGGTAATGCAGGGTTGGCCTGCTTTTTATCCTGGGATCCTGAACATGGCGTTCCAGCCGTTCCTTGTCCAGGTGGGCAAACAGTGGAAGCAGGTCAAGCGCGCGATTGCGGGTAGGATTGAACTCCAGGTAATCCTCCATGAGCTCCCCGAGGTTTGGTTGATAGTTATCCTCCATCAGGAGCTCGGTGTAGCGGCCGTGCCAGGGTTCGATGTACGTAGTGAATTTGCGGCTGACGTCCAGTTGATGCCGGTGCTTGAGCCATTCATACAGGGCCGCGAACGCCTGGAAGTAACGAACCAGGGTCTCGGGGCTGAGGTCGGGCAACTCAGGATTAAGCTGCAGGCCAAACGCAAAATAGATGGCGTCCCGGCTACCCAGTGCCCCGGCGTTCCTGAGTTTGTCGACGAGCGTTTCAATCACCTCGACGCTGGAAAACTTCAGGGGTGGGCTTATGATCTCGAGGGGTACCACGCGTTCGGCCGCGGCGTCGATCACATCCATCGCCTGTCCACCGAGTTCACGAATGGACTCGGGGAGGCGCTCATCCGCCAGATCAAGATCCTTGATCGGATCGGAATCAAGCTCAACCGTGAAGTCGCCAAGAGCTGTCTGCAAGGTTGTCACATAGCGTGACTTGAGCTCAGGTGTGCCCTCCAGCATCTTCGCCGCCAATGTAACCAGCTCATCGTAGCCCAGACCAGACAGTTCGATCTCGACGCCAACCCGGCGTTCCTTCCCTTCGTTCGTCTCTAGGATGTCAGGCATCCTGCAGGCACTGACTTGGGTCATGGTGCTCCCTGGTTCGTGAGGAATAGTGCCCTAACCATATCACACCGCTGTTGATCCTCATTATTAAGCGGATGCAAGAAAATCAGGGAGCCGACTTTACACTGGATAAAACACTGTATATAGTCAGTTTACTGTATAAAAAAACAGGGCCACCGGAGCCACTCTTACGAGAGGCTGATGTTTGCAGCGGCCCGATCCCGATATAGCGGAGTAGCTTGATGAAGCTGACAGCAAGGCAGTCCCAGGTACTGGATATTATTCGCCGATACGTCGACGAGACCGGCTATCCGCCAACTCGTGCTGAAATCGCGGCAGAACTGGGCTTCCGTTCGGCCAACGCCGCGGAAGAACATCTCCGGGCATTGGCAAGGAAAGGTGCCATCGAGATGGTGCCGGGAGCGAGCCGCGGCATCCGTCTGCCTGAGGCGGAAGAAGACCTGGGCCTCCCGGTCATTGGTCAGGTCGCTGCCGGTAGTCCGATCCTTGCTCAGGAGCACATCGAGGATCACTGCACACTGCAGCCAGAATTCTTTTCGCCGTCTGCAGATTATCTTCTGCGGGTCCGGGGCATGAGCATGAAAGACATCGGTATTCTCGATGGCGACCTGCTGGCAGTTCACAGTACCCAGGATGTTCACAACGGCCAGGTGGTTGTTGCCCGGGTTGGCGATGAGGTCACGGTAAAGCGTTTCCGCAAGGAAGGCTCGAAAGTCTACCTGATTGCCGAAAACGAAGAATTCGCACCGATCGAAGTGGACCTGACCGAACAGGAGCTGTTCATCGAGGGTCTGGGTGTTGGTGTTATCCGCCGCTCTGACCTGCACTGAGCGGTTCGGATAGCCTCAGATAGTTTGAATAACGGGTGAATTATGGAACAAATGAGCTTTAATCAGAATCTGGCCTACAACCCCAATGCTCTGTCCTGTTCAGTGTCGGCAACCGCCGCCCGCGAGCGACGTTCCGTCATTCGCGCCCGACGCGCTCCGGAAACCACCGAACCCAAAGTCTGTGGCAATGTGACGGAGATCATTCTGCCGGAAGGCCAGGTAGAAAATTTCCAGCTGCTGTTGCCAATGCTGACCCAGCTGAATCAGGAGAAGCGCTGGCTGGCCTGGATCGACCCGCCCCAGGCGCTTGTTAGCAAGTGGCAAAAAATGCACGGGATCGTCGCCGGCGAATTGCTGGTGCTGCGTTCAACACCGGACTATCCTGCCCAGGACCTGGCAGAGCGAGCCCTCAGTGCCGGCACCTGTCACGCGGTGGTCATGTGGACCCGTAAACTGGGGCGAACTGCCTTCGAATCCCTGCAAAGAGCCTCGGCCGAGGGCAATAGCCACGGCGTCGTTCTCAGGCAGCGTTAACCGATCAATGCAGGGTGTAGGAGGGCTGGGCGTCTGAGGCGTCCAGTTCGTCATCTTCCCAGTCGATATCGTGGGCAACATTGCCTACAGCCTCAATGCCAGCTGCAATCATTGCTTTGGCAACCGACATATCCCGATCTTCCATCATTTCCCGGGCTTCTTCCGAAAAAGAGATTTTTACCAGTGGCGCACTGTCATCATCAATGCGGCGCAGGGCGTAATCGCCATTGGTCAATTGCACGATTTCAAAAAACGATGGTGACATTCAATAAACCTTCAAGTTAATACGATTTGAATAACCGGAGCTGGGAGTGGCTTACCACTCGCTGTGCTGCTCTTCCAGATCGTCGGCAAAATGTTTGACGGCGGTCAGCGTTTTCATCAAAGCAGCCGACGATCGATCCGGGCCGGAATCGGCCGATACCGCAATAATGTTTTCCTCGCTCACGGTTTTTTTGGTCGCCGGGGGTCTGCTTTGGGCGCGTTCGAGTTGCTCCATATGGTTCCACCAACTCCCGGATCGCTGTTCCAGCTCCTTCAGGCGGCCAACTTCACTCGGTTCTGGCCCGATAAGATCGACCAGCTCATCAAGGGTTGAAGGTTCCTCTGACTTTCTCTGGTATAGCCTCGCAACCAAGACCAGCAACAGTTTTCGAGACCGCAGAAGCAGCTCGATCGCCCCCTGAATAGCGGCTTCCCGGCGCAGCGCCTGTTCCGCCTCGTTGGGACGTTGTTCCTGAGCCTCGTCTGTGGGCCGGTCGAGTGGCTGAAGCAGCGTGCGGGCGAGAAAGAGCTTTTGAGAAACCAGTGAGTGCCATTGCGAGGCCATGGAATACCTTCAATCCCCCAACGCGGGTGTAACCCCGAAAAATTAATTCGTCACTATATCATTTTCGCTATCAAATTTCTTCCATTCTCTGTGCGGTGAGGTTTCACAATAAAACACAAACATTCACTTGAAACGACCGTTTGAATTTGGCAAAAAGGCGCCCGGCTGTGCGAGTTCTGCTCGTGGCGGCTACCCAACAGCATGAATTTCTGGAGGTGTAAGGGATGCGAAGCCAACTCGTTGCAGGTGTCGCACTGGTTTTTCTCGGGT
Source organism: Marinobacter adhaerens HP15 (assembly GCF_000166295.1). Lineage (NCBI taxonomy): Bacteria > Pseudomonadati > Pseudomonadota > Gammaproteobacteria > Pseudomonadales > Marinobacteraceae > Marinobacter > Marinobacter adhaerens. The sequence continues at coordinate 2,453,350 of NC_017506.1, read as the reverse complement.
TTTCCGGACAGGCCCTGTCCAAGGTCACGGCCGCCGAGGCCGAGCGGCTGGGTGGTGAACTGACCCCGGTCGGAGCCGAAAAGGCGGGCAACCGCTCAGGCAGCATACCCGAATGGACCGGAGGTTTGGCCACGCCGCCGGACGGCTGGCGTGAGGGGCAGGTGGAAATTAACCCGTTTCCCGAAGATGACGCTCTTTTCGTTATTACCTCCAACAATCTGGAGCTATACAGGGACAAGCTTTCAGACGGCCACATTGCCATGCTGGAGAAGTATGGGCCCGACTTCTTCATGCCGGTTTACCAGACCCGACGGACTGCTGCGTTTCCCGAGCACGTCTACGACAAATTTCGTGAGAACGCGCTGACAGCGCAGTTGCTGGACAACGGTAACGGCGTTCGCGACACCATCATGACCAGTTCCTTCCCGATTCCAAAAAATGGTCTGGAGGTTATCTGGAACCATATCCTTCGCTATCGGGGCGAAGAAATTTCCCTGCGTAGTGCCTCTGCAACGCCCCAGAGGGATGGCTCCTACAACCCGGTGGTCAATGATTACGACTACTTCTTCGCATACAGCCAGAGGGGCGCGGAGCTGGCGGAAATCGATAACAAGATTTTTTACCTGAAGACGGACACCGTCTCACCGTCGTCACTGGCCGGCACCATCACGCTGGTGCATGAAACGCTTGACCAGGTGCGGTCGCCGCGTCTTGCGTGGCGGTACGATTCCGGTTCCCGTCGTCTTCGCCGGTCGCCCAACCTGGCCTACGAAACCGACCTGCCGAATTCATCCTCGCTGCGGTCCGTCGACCAGAAAGACATGTACAACGGTGCGCCTAACCAATACGACTGGGAGCTGAAAGGCAAGCGCGAGTTGTTCGTGCCCTACAATGCCTACAAGCTTCACGGGCCAGAAATCGAAGCCGACGACGTGATTCGTCCGGGCCATATCAATCAGCAGCTTACCCGCTACGAACTTCATCGGGTTTGGGTAGTCGAAGCGAAACGCCGTACCGGTATCAGCCACATTTATGATCGCCGCGTGTTTTACGTGGATGAAGACAGCTGGCAGATCCTCGCGTCCGAGGAATACGATGCAGAGGGGAATCTGTGGCGTGTGTCGGAAGCTCACAACATCAGCTATTACAGTGAGCCGGTATTCTGGACTACCATGGAAATGACTTACGACCTGAAGGCGGAGCGTTATTACGTTGATGGGCTGGATAATGGATTCCCGGCGTACGATTTCGCCCCGGGGTTCCGTGGCAACGAATTTACTGCCTCCGCCGCCCGTCGTGCCGCTCGCCGCTGATTTCCAAGGAGACTGACATGGCAGACCCGCAAGCCCACCTGGACCACCTGGATCGACTGATGGCAGATCTCGGTCGCGCCCTGGCCGAAAAGGACTGGGACGCGATGGCGGGGCTGAACGAGCAGGTGAAGCCGGCAGTCGAGCCGCTGATGGCTGCCCTGGAAGCGGGAGAGGTTGATTCGGAGCCGGTGAGGCTCCGCTTGCAGGAACTACAGCAGTTTATTGACGCCGCCGATGAATCGGCCCGAATGGCCCGCAAGGAGGCGGAGGATGGCCTGAAGGGTGTAAACAGGAACCGGAGTGCGGCGAAGGCCTACCAGAACGTTTCTTCGAACCGACCAAAATAGCGTCATAAAATTGACTCTGGGGTTCTTACAGTCTTAAATACCGCACAAATCCCCCCAAGAGATTCGGTTGAATGTCTAAAAATAACAAAGTGCTGGTGCTGAGCGAGGATGATTCAAGATTGCGGGACATAGTCACCATTCTTGAGTTCATTGGCGAGGAGCAGGTCCTTGCCGGCGATGAAGCCAGGGCACTTTTGAGCAGTGGTGATGAGGAAAGCCTTTCAGATATCGCAGTCGCGGTGGTGAATGGCGAGGATGCAGGAGCCACCGAGGCGATCACCGCTGTGTGTGATGCCGTTCAGGGCGTACCGTTTCTGGTTGTTGGTCACCCTGAACTCAAGGGACTGTCCGATGAGATCAGCGGTCGCATCATTGCTCGCATGGAATGGCCGCTCAATTACACCAAGTTCGTGGATTCGCTCTACCGAGCCCAGATCTATCGGGATCAGTTCACCCGCTCCCGGGAGCGTGGCCAGCAGCGCGGTTTGCAGCTCTTCCGGAGCCTTGTGGGAACCAGCCGAAAAGTCCAGCAGGTACGCCAGCTGATGGAGCAGGTGGCGGATAAGGACGTCAGCGTTCTCATTACCGGTGAGTCCGGTACCGGCAAGGAGGTGGTCGCCCGCAACCTGCATTACCATTCTTCCCGTCGTGATAAACCATTTGTTCCGGTGAACTGTGGTGCCATTCCGGCGGAGCTGCTGGAAAGCGAGCTGTTCGGCCATGAAAAAGGGGCCTTTACCGGAGCCATCACGGCCCGGGTAGGGCGCTTCGAGATGGCCGAGGGGGGCACTCTGTTTCTCGATGAGATCGGGGACATGCCGCTCAACATGCAGGTCAAGATTCTCCGGGTTCTGCAGGAGCGCACTTTCGAGCGGGTGGGAAGCAATCGCACCCAGTCTGCAGATGTGCGGGTAATCGCCGCCACCCATAAGCACCTGGAAGATATGATTGAATCCGGGGATTTCAGGGAAGACCTCTATTATCGCCTGAATGTGTTCCCCATCGAGATGCCGGCCCTGCGTGACCGGGTGGAAGACATTCCCCTCCTGATTAACGAACTCATTTCCCGGATGGAAAAAGAGAAGCGTGGATCGCTGCGGATGAATTCAGCGGCCATCATGAGCCTTTGCCGGCACGACTGGCCCGGCAATGTGCGTGAACTGGCGAATCTTGTCGAACGCCTGTCGATCATGCATCCCTACGGCGTAATCGGCGTGCAGGAGCTGCCCAAGAAGTTCCGCTACGTTGACGACTATGATGAGAATCGCCCGGTGGAGGACACGGGTATGCCTTCCGGTATTCCTGGCCTGGTGGGCCTGGATGCCCCGGCATTGCTGCCGGTGAACGGTATCGACCTGAAGGATTACCTCTCCAACCTCGAGAAACAGCTGATCCAGCAGGCGCTCGACGAGGCCGGCGGCGTTGTGGCCAGGGCTGCCGAGAAGCTGCGGATCCGACGCACTACTCTGGTAGAGAAGGTTCGAAAGTACGGGCTGCGGGAAGAGGAATCTGAGGAGTCCTGAGCAGGATCGCCCGGAATTTAGAGCTCCCTGAACGGCGTCAAAGGTTCGTAACCTGAGGCGCCGTTTCCGTTTCTGACCGACGTAAAATTGTCATTCTACTCTTTCAAGAATCTCCTTGCCTTTGAAATATATAGAAAAAATCAAGTTGGCACGTTGCTGGCTTACAAACCTGCAAACGAAGTATCCGAACTATGAGGTCCGAACCGACGGGCCGATCGGGGAGTCAGGTTATGAGTCAGGCACAATTTGTTCTTCAGTCCGGCGCGGGCGGCACAAAGACCAACGCTGCGGCGGACGTCAATGACAAGGTTACCGCCCTGTTTCCGGAACAGGACGATGAGGCGGTGGATACCGCCCTGGAATTGTTCAACCGGATGTCGCGGCAGATCACTGACTCCTACCGGACCCTCGAATCCCGGGTCAACCAGCTTTCCGGCGAGCTGAACCAGGAATCGCTCCAGCGTCAGCAGGAGCTTGAAGAAAAAGAGCAGCTGGCAGATCGTCTGTCCACCTTGCTGAACGCACTGCCTGCCGGCGTTGTCGTTCTGGATAGCCAGGGCGTGGTAACGCAGACCAACCCGGCAGCTATTGCGCTTCTGGGGGAGCCCCTCGACGGTGCCCGCTGGGTTGATGTCATCCATCGCTGCTTTGCGCCCCGGCGGGACGATGGCCACGAAGTATCTCTGAAGGATGGTCGCAGGGTCAGCATCGAGATCCGGACCATGGAAAACCAGCCCGGCCAGTTAATCCTGCTGACAGACCTAACCGAAACCCGGCACCTTCAGGCGCAGCTGGCTCACGCCCAGCGTCTGTCTGCCATGGGCAAGATGGTTGCGTCTCTCGCTCACCAGATCCGTACCCCGCTGTCCGCGGCCATTCTTTACGGTGGCCATCTGAGCCAGGAGGATCTGGACGAAGAAATGCGTCAGCGCTGTGCTTCTCGCCTGATGTCGCGCCTGACCCACCTGGAACAGCAGGTGCGGGATATGCTCATTTTCGCCCGGGGCGAAACCCGGCTGGCCGAGGAGTTATCTGCCGACAAACTGGTCTCTGCACTGGCATCGGCAGTCGAGGGGCTGAAGCCGGCTCCGGGCGCGACAGTGAATCTCGAGAACAAAATCTCCAGCGACTGCCGGCTGATGTGTAATCGGGATGCCCTAGTTGGCGCCTGTACCAATCTGGTGAATAACAGCCTGGAGGCCGGCGCTCGCCATGTGGCGGTTCGGGTAACCGAGGAAACCGGGGAACTGGTCATCCGGGTTGTGGACAACGGCCCAGGTTTTGAGCCCTCGGACGCTGCCCGGCTGACCGAAGCTTTTTATACAACCAAGTCCCATGGCACGGGTCTCGGCCTTGCAGTGGTGCAGGCCGTTATCAAGGCGCATCAGGGACGGTTTTCCATTGAATCGCCGGAGCAGGGCGGTGCTGTAGCCACCCTGCGTTTGCCGCAATTACGTAACAGACACTGATCGGAGGCAACCATGGCCAAGGCCCAGATTCTGATTGTTGAGGACGACCATGACCTGCGTGAAGCGCTGGTAACCACCCTCGAACTGGCAAAATTCCGGGTTCGGGAAGCATGCAATGCCAGCGAAGCCCTTGAGCGACTGGCCGAGGCTCCGGTGGATATGGTGGTCAGTGATGTCAACATGCCGGGTCTGTCAGGGCACCAGCTTCTGGCAGAGGTGCAGCGGTTGTACCCGGGCCTGCCGATGATGCTGATCACGGCCTATGGCCAGATCAGCGATGCGGTATCCGCCATGCAGGCCGGTGCTATCGATTATCTGGTAAAGCCATTCGAACCGCGTTTCCTGGTGGATGCCGTCAGCAAGGTTGTTGGCGGCGGGCGTGAGAAAGCCAGTGATGAACCGGTGGCAGAAGACCCGATCAGCAAGCGGATGTTCCAGCTGGCGACCAAAGTGGCCGGCAGCGATTCCACCGTCATGATCTCGGGGGAAAGCGGAACTGGCAAGGAAGTCCTTGCCCGGTTCATTCACCAGCAGTCCCCACGGTCAGAGCAGCCGTTCGTAGCGATCAACTGTGCTGCAATACCGGAAAACATGCTGGAGGCTATCCTGTTCGGTCACGAGAAAGGTGCCTTTACCGGTGCCGTCGCCTCCTCGCCCGGCAAATTCGAGCAGGCCAACGGCGGCACCATTCTGCTGGACGAGATTTCGGAGATGGATCTGGGGCTTCAGTCCAAGCTCTTGCGGGTATTGCAGGAGCGGGAAGTGGAGCGGGTTGGTGGTCGCAAAACCATCAGCCTGGATGTCCGTGTTGTAGCGACCACCAACCGGGATCTGGCGGATTACGTTCGCGAAGGCAAGTTCCGGGAAGACCTTTATTACCGTCTGACAGTGTTCCCGATGCACTGGCAGCCGCTCCGGGAGCGGCCGCTGGATATCATGCCACTGGCTACTTCGCTGCTTAAAAAGCATTGCCGCAAAATGAAGCTGACCGGGATTACCTTTGCCCAGGACGCAAAAAGTGCGCTTATGAATCATCAATGGCCGGGGAATGTGCGGGAGCTGGACAATGCCATCCAGCGAGCGCTGGTGCTGCACCAGGGAAATGTCATTCACTCTGGCGATCTGTGTCTGGAGCTGGGCATCACCGGCCGGCCGGACCTTCGCAGCGCGGCGCCGGTTTCGATGACCGAAACCGTTGCCAACACAGCAGCGGGCGAGCCGGATATTTCAGACTCTGGCTTTTCCCCCCTAGACGAACCTTCTCATTTGCGCAGTGACGAGCCGGAGGGCGCGGTTTCGCTGGGAGATGATCTGAGGCAGCAGGAATTCCGTATTATTATTCAGACACTCCGGAAAGAGCGTGGGCGTCGCAACAGGGCCGCAGAGCAATTGGGGATCAGCCCCCGCACGCTCAGGTACAAGCTGGCCCAGATGCGCGACGCCGGAATCGATCTGGACGCCGAAATGGCCTTGGTCTGACCCCCTGCAAGACGAACTCCTTCATTGGCACCCCTCGGGGTGCCGTTTTTTTATCTTCGATTCCCCATGCCGGTGGGGGCACCCTGCCCGTCGTCAAAAGTCCGTCATGGAACTTTCACGACTCCGTCCTTGTATTCGTAACCTTCTGATATTTATATCTAAAAACTACTTGGCCTGCCAATTGCTTCACCGGAGCTGAGATTATCCCAAGAGCAATTCCGTCCCTGGGAGGGCGGAGCCAGGAGAGAGTTATGGTTCAGCGTGCCGACATCAACAGTGTTTTGTCCGATATAAGGTCCCTGCGTTCACAGATGATGCAGAACCAGCGGGTCGAGCAGGATCAATCGGTTCGTGGTCGCATAGACGGCCCTCGCCAGGTTCAGGAAACCCAGGAGACGCCCAGCTTCAATGACATGCTTAGCAACGCGGTGAACAACGTCAACGACCTCCAGAAAACGGCTGGGGATCTCCGAACCGCCTACGACATGGGCGATCCGAACGTAGACATCACCCGTGTGATGATTGCCGCCCAGAAATCCTCTGTCTCCTTCGAAGCGCTGACCCAGGTACGTAACCGGGTGGTTCGGGCCTACGAAGACATTATGAACATGCCGATCTGATAACGGAGCAGAGTCATGGCCAGCGTACCTGCAGAAACCAATGCCTCCAACATGCCCGCAGCCCGGGAGGGAGACGCGCCAGAGAGCCGTAGCGACCTGTTCATGGGGTTCAACCGGCTCAACCTGTTGCGCCAGATCGGGCTTATGGTGGGGCTTGCCGCCAGCGTGGCGCTGGGGCTGGCGGTCGTGCTCTGGGCTCAGGAGCCGAACTATCAGCCGGTGGTGGGTGATCTTTCATCCTACAATCCTCAGGATGTGACCACCATCCTCGAAAGCAACGGTATCGACTACAAGATGGATCCGCGTACCGGCGCATTGCTGGTTCCCTCGGATCAGGTCTACAACGCCCGCTTGAAGCTGGCGGCCGAAGGTGTCACCGATCGTCAAACCATGGGCTACGAACTGCTGGACCAGGAACGTGGTCTCGGCACGTCGCAGTTTATGGAAACCATCTCATACCGGCGCGGGCTTGAGGGTGAGCTTGCCCGCACCGTTGCCAGCATGCGTGGCGTTCGGAATGCCCGTGTGCACCTGGCTATCCCGGAGCGCTCTGTCTTTGTTCGCGATGCCCGTGATCCCTCTGCCTCGGTGTTTCTTGAAGTTTTCGCTGGTCGCCGGCCGGAACAGGAACAGATCAACGCTATTGTGAATCTGGTTGCCGGCAGTGTTCCCATGATGAGCAAGGAACACGTAACCGTTGTCGATCAAAACGGCAATCTGTTGACGGGCAAGCAAAGTCAGAGCGGTGCGGATCAGATGGCGGACCAATACGAATACACCGCCAAAGTCGAGGAGCGTCTGACACGTCGGGTTGCCTCTCTCATCGGACCCATCGTGGGTGATGGCCGCTATCGTGCCGAAGTGTCGGCGGATCTCGATTTCTCCTCGGTGGAGCAGGCAGAGGAATTGTTCAACCCCGAACAGCAGGCGGTGCGCAGTGAGCGTGAGCTGACCGAACGGCGCACTGCCGGCGCACAGGGCGGCATTCCCGGTGCGCTGGCAAACCAGCCGCCGGCTAATGCTACGGTGCCAGAGCAGGCTGCCGGTGGTGATGGTGAGCAGGCGGCGCCAGCACCGGTCAACGTGCGAAGTGAATCCACGCGGAATTATGAAATGGATCGTACTGTCAGCTACCGACGTCAGGAGCTGGGCAGAGTCAAGCGGGTGACCGTGGCTCTGGCGGTGGACGACATGAAAGTAGTGGATCCACAAACGGGCGAAGTCAGCTACGAGCCCTGGCCGGAGCAGGAGCTGCAGCGGCTCAGCATGCTGGTTAGGGACGCCGTGGGCTATTCAGCTGCCCGGGGTGACAGTGTTACGGTGATGAATACCGCATTTGCGCAGGAAGAATCCGTTGAATTCGAGGCTCCGGCCTTCTGGGAACAGCCCTGGTTCTGGGATCTGATGAAGCAAGTGCTCGCAGGCCTGGTGATTCTGGTGCTCGTGCTGGGGCTGCTGCGCCCAACGCTTAAAAGCCTGTCCGGCGGTGGCCAGCGGGAACGCGGCCTGGATTCCGGCTCCGGCAGTGGCGGTGGTTACGGGGGCCTTGATGACATCGAGGGTGGAGATGAGCTCCGCAAGGCCATGTCCGCCCAGGATGATCTGCTTTTGCCGGGTGCCACAGACGGTTATGATAGGCAGCTGAACGCATTGAAAGGGCTGATTGCCGAAGACCCGGCGCGGGTCGCACAGGTAATGCGCCAGTGGGTGAACGTCGATGACTGAGCAAGCCAATCAACAGGGTGGCGGTGAGCCGTCAAAGCCGCAGCGGAAAATTCCGCGTGTGGAACAGGCTGCGATTCTGCTCATGTCACTGGGCGAAGCGGATGCCGCAGAAATCCTCAAGCACATGGGCCCCAAAGAGGTCCAGCGTGTGGGCGTGGCCATGGCCCAGATGAAGGATGTCAGCAAGGACGAAGTGACCTACGTGATGAACCAGTTTGTTGATGCCGTCGGCGGGCAGACCGGGCTTGGCGTAGGCAATGACGAGTACATCCGGACGATGCTCACCCAGGCGCTCGGCGACGACAAGGCATCCAGCCTGATCGATCGCATCCTGATTGGCGGCAATACCACCGGCCTCGATACCCTCAAGTGGATGGAGCCCCGGGCCGTTGGCGACATCATTCGCTATGAACACCCGCAAATCCAGGCCATTGTTATTTCCTACCTGGATCCGGATCAGGCCGCTGAAATTCTTGGCACCCTGGATGAGAAGGTCCGCCTTGATGTGATGATGCGTGTTGCGTCACTGGAGAGTATCCAGCCCCAGGCCTTGCAGGAACTCAACGATATCCTGGAGAAGCAGTTCTCGGGTGGCGCCGCCTCCCAGACCAGCCGCATTGGCGGGGTCAAGCGGGCAGCGGACATCATGAACTTCATGGATCGGAGCATCGAAGGCAATCTGATGGATTCCATAAAGGATATGGATCCGGACCTTGCCAGCACCATCGAAGACCTGATGTTCGTGTTCGATAACCTCAAGGAAGTGGACGACCGCGGAATCCAGGCGCTGTTGCGGGAAGTGTCCTCGGAAGTGCTGGTGGTGGCCCTCAAGGGCGCCGACGAGGAGGTTCAGAACAAGATCTTCAAGAACATGTCCAAACGCGCTGCGGAATTGCTGCAGGATGATCTTGAGGCCAAGGGGCCGGTCAAGGTCAGCGAAGTTGAATCCGCCCAGAAAGACATTATCACCATCGCACGCCGTATGGCTGAGGCCGGTGAAATCTCCCTCGGCGGTGCCGGCGAAGAAATGATGTGATGAAAGATTCCACCCGTGACGTCAATCGCATTCCCAAGGAACAGCTGACCGCCTATGAACGGTGGGAGCTGCCCCTGCTGGATGCCCGTGGCAATGAAGTAGCGCGAGAAGAGGAGCGCGAGGTCAAACCCCTCACCGCCGCCGACATTGACGAGATTCGCGAGGCGGCGCGGGAAGACGGCTATAACGAGGGCCGGGAACAGGGTTACCAGGATGGCCTGAAAGCCGGCAAAGAGGAAGGCCACCAGGATGGGCTGGAAACCGGCCTGGCAGAGGGCAGGGAGCAAGGCAAAAGTCAGGGCTACGACGATACCCGCAAGGAAATCGACACCAAGCTTGACCGTCTCGAACATCTACTCGGTGAGTTGCTGCTGCCGATCAAGCGCCACGAGGACGAACTTGAAACCTCTCTGGTCAACCTGACCACGGTTCTGGCCCGGGCGGTGGTCTATCGTGAACTGACCATCGACTCCTCCCAGATCCGTCACGTGGTTCGCCGCGCCATGGAGGCGCTACCCTCCACCGCGGAAAACATCCGCATCCATATAAACCCGGAAGACTGTGAAATGGTTCGCGAGGTGACCGCCCGCCTCGAAGCGTCCGCTTCCGTCATTGAAGACGCCAGTATCCTGCCCGGTGGCTGTAAGGTGGAAACCCGTCACAGCCTGGTGGATTTCACGGTTGAGAAACGTTTCCAGCGGGCCGTGCAGAGCATGCTGGACCAGCAGATGAGCGACAGTGAGGGCGGGGAAACCGAGGAACTGGACTCCATGATGGAAGACTTGACCGGTTTCCATCGGGACGTGCTGGATTCCCCGGAGACCGGGGATTCCTCAGACGATCCGAAGCCGGCGCAAAATACAGGTGACGGTGATGACCTCGAGCCTCGCTGATCGCCTCAACCGCTTTCAGGGTTTTCTGGGAAACGAGCCCGAGCCTGAACTTTCCGGCCGACTGACTCGCATGGTGGGCCTTACCCTCGAATGTGTCGGCTGCCCCATGGTGGTCGGTGACCGCTGTGTCATCTTTGGCCAGAACACCGGTAATGTTGAGGCGGAAGTGGTGGGCTTTGAGGACGACCGAGTGTATCTGATGCCCCTGACAGCAATCGAGGGGCTCAAGCCCGGTGCCAGGGTTGTGCCTCTGTCTGCCGCAAGCCGGGTGCCGGTTGGCCCCCAGCTGCTTGGCCGGGTGGTCGATGGCAGTGGTGAGCCCCTGGACGGAAAAGGCCCCTTGCAGGCAGAGGCCCGCGTGGCGCTCACCGGCGATATTATCAACCCGCTGAACCGCGCCCCGGTGCGGCAGTCGATGGATGTGGGTATACGGGCGATCAATGCGTTGATGACCGTCGGCCAGGGGCAGCGCTTGGGTCTGTTTGCCGGCAGCGGCGTGGGCAAGAGTATGTTGCTGGGCATGATGACCCGCTTTACCGATGCCGACATCACCGTGGTGGGCCTGATTGGTGAGCGGGGCCGCGAGGTAAAGGAGTTTATCGAAGACATCCTGGGCGAAGAGGGCCTTTCCCGCTCGGTGGTGGTGGCCGCGCCCGCGGACGATTCGCCACTGATGCGGTTGCGCGCCGCCATGCTGACCACCCGGATTGCCGAGTATTACCGGGATCAGGGCAAACGCGTGCTCCTGTTGATGGATTCCCTGACCCGTTACGCCCAGGCCCAGCGGGAAATTGCGCTGGCCGTGGGTGAGCCGCCGGCGACCAAAGGCTACCCGCCCTCGGTATTTGCCAAACTGCCCCAGTTGGTGGAGCGAACCGGCAATGGTCGCCCCGGAGGTGGTTCTATCACGGCGTTCTACACCGTACTTACCGAAGGCGACGACCAGCAGGATCCGATTGCAGACGCTGCCCGGGCGATTCTGGATGGCCACATCGTACTCTCCCGCCGGCTTGCCGAAGAGGGACACTATCCCGCCATTGATGTGGAAGCGTCGATCAGCCGGGTGATGCCGCAGGTAACCGAGACCGAACATTTTTCCAGGGCCCAGCGATTCAAGCAGGTGTACTCACGGTACCAGCAGGCCCGGGATCTGATCTCTGTCGGCGCTTACGTGAAGGGTTCCGATCCCGAGACCGATTTTGCCATCACTCACATCGGCAATATGCGCCAGTTCCTGCAGCAGGGCCTGAATGAGAGTGCACCACTGAAGGAAAGTGTTGACCAGTTGCTGGCGGTGGTGCCAGAGCGTCGTTCCCCCGATCGGCGTAAGTCGGCCGTGCCGAATCCGGCAGCTGGCGGCGGAGGTGATGCCTGATGCTGCGTTCCCGGCGTCTGGAAGTGGTTCTTTCCCTGGAGGAGCGCAAGGAGCAGGAAGCCCTGGAGCGAATGGGAGAGGCCAGGAAGCTAGCGGAGCAGCAGCGCGAACAGGTCCAGAACCTGAATCGCTACCAGCAGGAGTACCGGGATCAGATTCGCAACAGCCAGCAGGGGGTTGTGCAGGTGTCCAGGCTCCAGGCGTGGCAGGCCTTTATTGCGCAACTGGATCAGGTAATCCGGCAGCAACAGACGCAGCTGGAGCAGGCGGAAAAGGTCTTCGAGGCGCGCAAAAAGGAATGGCAGCACGCCTGGGAGCGCCGGCGTGGCATGGAAAAATACATAGAAACCTGCCGCCAGCAGGAGCAGAGGGAGCAGGATCTCCGGGAACAGAAGCTTTCGGATGAGGCCGCGGGGCGGGCTTTTAACCAACGTCGACGCTGAATCTTGCTCCGCATCAAGCAAATACAGATGCAAAATCAGACCACTCAGCTATCCTTACCGGATGTAGGGCTGGTAGAACACGCCGGTCAAATGCTGCTCTTGATAGCCCGGGAGGTTTTGGAATGCCGATCCAGACGCGCCGCGATGATGACGGTCAGACTCTTGTTATCAGGATAGAGGGGCGTTTCGACTTCAGCACCCATCAGGCGTTCCGTGATGCCTACGAGCACGGTGATCCGAACATCCGGAATTACATTGTGGATCTGTCTGACACCACCTACCTGGATAGCTCGGCGCTGGGAATGCTGTTGTTACTCCGTGATTATGCCGGAGGTGACAGCGCAGGAATCGTCATCGAAAACTGCAATAACGATGTCCGTCGTATCCTTTCAATCTCCAATTTCGAGCAACTTTTCAATATCCGCTGATGCTCGCGGACTGCCGGAGTACTCATGGATGATTCCGTTGCAGAACATAGCCGTCCCCTGAGAATACTGATCGCTGACGATTCGGACAGCGATCGCCTGATCCTCAAAACACTGCTGAAGCGACTGGGACACGAAGTCCTTGATGTGGCAAACGGGCTGGACGCGGTCTCTGTTTTCCAGCGGGAGGCGCCGGATCTGGTGCTGCTGGATGCCCTGATGCCGGTCATGGATGGCATGGAAGCGGCCCGTCAGATCAAGCTCCTGGCAGGTGAACGGCTGGTCCCCCTGATTTTCCTGACCTCCCTCTCTGAAGCCGGTGCCCTGGCCCGATGCCTGGAGGCCGGTGGCGATGACTTCCTGGGAAAGCCCTATAACCGGATCATCATTGAAGCCAAGATCAAGGCCTTCAACCGAATGCGATTGATGCACCGGACCCTCTCGGATCAGCGGGATCTCATTCGTGAGCGCAACCGACAACTTACCGAAGAGCAGGAAATCGCCAAGCGGGTCTTCGATAACGTGGCTCATTCCGGCTGCCTGGATGCCTCCAATATTCGTTATCACGCCTCGCCCCAGTCCATTTTCAATGGTGATGTGTTGTTTGCCTCGCCGCGGCCGGCGGGCGGGATGCTGATCTTCATGGGGGATTTCACCGGCCATGGTCTGCCGGCTGCCATCGGCGCCATGCCTGTAGCCGAGATCTTCTACGGCATGGCCAATAAGGGTTTTAACGGCCAGGACGTATTGCGCGAGATCAACCAGAAACTCAAACGGATTCTGCCCACGGGCATGTTCTGCTGTGGCGCCATGATCGAGGCGGATTTCAAACTTAATCAGCTGCAAGTCTGGAACGGCGGTCAGCCCGATGGCTGGCTGATCCGGACCTCCGGAGAACTCCAGGCATTGCCATCGCGGCATCTTCCCCTGGGTATCCTTGCGCCGGATCAGTTCAATGCCGATTTCGATAGGGTTGGTGCCGCCCCTGGTGACAGGGTGCTGATGATGACCGATGGCTTTCTGGAATCTGCCGACAGCGCCGGCAACGTATTCGGTGAGCAGGGCGTTACCGGCACGCTTGACCGGCTGGACGGTGGCGACCATCCGTTTGATGCCATGATGTCCGCGGTTCACCGGTTCACCGGAAACTTTGAGGATGGCGATGACCTGACGCTCTGCTGTCTGGAAATGATGGACGAGGCTGGGCTGGCTACCCTGCCAGATCGTGCCGCACCGTCTGCTCTTGCCGGGCCGGCGGAATGGCGCTGCAGCTATGAAATCCGGGAAAGGACTCTCGGCGAGTTCAGTCCTCTGCCTCTGTTGCTTCATATCTGCATGGAGGTGCCGGGTCTTCGACGGAAGAGCGGCGAAATCTATACCCTGCTGGCGGAACTCTACAACAACGCGCTGGAGCACGGTGTTCTGGAACTCCCGTCAGAATGGAAACACTCACCGGAGGGCTTTGGCCGCTACTACGCGGAGCGCGATCGGCGCCTGGCCAACGTGGAGGGTCACTACATCCGGTTCACACTGCACCATTCCCTGAAACCGGATGGAGGTCGGCTTCGTGTTATCTGTGAGGACAGCGGCCAGGGGTTTGATTTTCACAATCATCCCAGCGTGGCCCCCGGTAATTCCCCAACCATGAGCGGGCGCTATGCAGGGCGGGGCCTGCTGCTGTTGAAACGTCTGGCGGAGACCATCAGGTTTCATGAACAGGGCAATCATGTTGAAATTGTCTACGATTGGCAGTTCGCCCGTACAGCGGAGAATCGAGATGACTGATAAACCACACCTGGACGAGGAGGCACTGGCTGAGCTTCGAGATGTCATGGAGGACGAATTCGAAGTGCTGATACAGACCTATGTTGCAGATTCCCGCGACAGGATTCGGGGATTGCAAGAAGCCCTGAGGGCTGACGATAGTGACGCCTTTGCCAAGACGGCCCATAGCTTCAAGGGCAGTTGTATCAATATTGGCGCCCCGCGGCTTGGCGAACTCTGCCTGAAGGCGGAAATCGCAGGAAAGGAGTCCCGGCTGGACGATGCCTCGGGATTAGTGGATGACATCGCCCAAGAATTCGAACAGGTAATCGCAGGCCTGGATGGCTTGATGGTGGGGTAAATCAGGTCGATTCAGGCCCTTTGTCAGGTGAAGCAGGTGTGCGCTGGCATCACAATTGCTTTGTCCTTCGCATTGAGTGGATTAACCGCCCATGCACCGGCCAGGTCCGGCAAGGTGAGGGCGACAATGCGATAAAAGCGGCAAGAGGTTGCCATGGCCCAGATGGTTCTTCCCCAAACCCCCGCGCCCGGGACGCAACAAGATCCCGGCCCGTCAAAATCCGGAACCAGCCGGGATCCGGCTGACAGGAAAAGCGATTTTGACTCTGTCTCCCAGGCTGAGCAAAAGCGGCTCGATCGCCAGAGGGCGGATCGGAACGCTGAGGCCAGATCTGCCGATGAATCCCGGGCGACCCAGGACACTTCTTCAGAGACGAAAACGGAAGCAAACGCGAACGCTGATCCAAAGGGTGGCGAAAAAGCCGACGCTGCCACGGATGCTGAATCACGGGACGCGGGCGAGGCCGCTGTTGCCGGTGATGGCAAATCAGAGCCGACGGCGCTTCCTCTTACCTTTGTTGAGTTGCAGTCCTGGCTGAATCCAAAAGCCGGGGGTGCCGGTGAGTCCGCCATGTCAGCCACAATGCCGGGAGTCGGCGTCAACGCTGCCACCGGTGGTTCGGGCCAGACGAATTCCGTTGCCGGATTGTTCAGTGGCCTTCTCACAGGGGCCTCGGGTCAGAAAGCTCAGTCCGGATCCGGCGGTGTTTCCGGCGATGCGACACTGACAGATGTCATGAAGGCCTCAGTGCTCACCGACTCCGGCCGCAATGCGGATTCCGGCTCGTTGATCAATTCTGGCCGCTTCCAGTCCGCCATGGATCTGGTGTCCCAGCAAGCGGCGAATAATGCCAATGGGGCAGCAAAACTGACGGCCGAGAATGCTGCGCCATTGCGAGGTTATGCTACGTCCATTGATGTGCCGGTAGGCCATGCAGAGTGGGGCGACAAACTGGTGGGTAAGCTCAGCTGGCTGACGGCCCGCAACATGTCGGTTGCCGAAATCCACCTGACACCACCGGACATGGGCCCCATGGAGGTCAAGGTCCGGGTGCAGAACGAACAGGCGAGTATTACGGTCCATTCGGCCAATCCCGTGGTCCGTGACCAGCTTGAACTGCATTCCCACCGGCTCAGGGATATGCTGGGTGAGCAGGGACTGTCGTTGGCAGGCTTCGATGTTTCCGATTCGCCTCGCCAGCAGACCGGCGAGCAGGGCACCGGAAACGATGATGGCTCCGGTAGCGGTTCGGCATCGCTGGTCGCTGGCGATCAGGACGATGAAGGCATCAGCACCGGCAGCCTTGATCTCAGCTGGAAAGGCGAAGTAGACATCTTCGCCTGATACCCTTCGATATTCTCTTCCAATCTCCTTTGCCCATCCTTCCCGGCAACGCTAAACTGCTGTTCTGAACGGGAAGGTTGGGTGTTCTGGCCCGCCCTTTGCATCCAATCCTGAAAAGTCGCGGAAAATTGCTCCCCGTGACGGATTTCTGGCAAAGCGAACATTATGGCTGAAAATAACGAATCTGAAGCGGCTCCTGCCAAGAAGGGAAAACTGAAGCTGATCATCATGCTGGTTGTGGTGGTGATCCTGGCCATTGTGCTGTCTGTGGTGGGTACCCTGTGGTTCCTGGGCGGCGGTCTTCCGGGCATGGGTGAGGAAGAGGGTGACGCAACCGAGGTTCCAGAGGAAACCTTTATTCCCAGCAGCTACTACCTGATCGAAAAAGCCATTGTTACCACGGTTCAGGCTGAGGGCCGCCAACGCTACGCCCAGGCTTATCTGGCGCTGGAGTCCACCGATCCACAGGCGCTTGAAGCTGCCAAGCTGCACATGCCTCTGATTCGAAGCCAGCTGGTGACTGTCCTCGGTAGCAGTAACTTCAACGAGCTGCAAACGCCCGAGGGCCGGAGTGGCCTGGCCGAGCGGATGCTGACCACGGTGAATCAGGTGCTGGAGCAGGAAGGCGAGCCCGCCATCAAGCGGGTGTTATTCAGAAATTTTGTCGTGCAATAGCGCACGGGCCACGGTACTTCAGGGGCAGGACTAAGTATGCAGGACTTGTTGTCACAGGACGAAATCGATGCGCTCCTCCACGGGGTGGACGACGGTGACATTGATACCTACGAAGAGACCGATGACACCGGTATAAAGTCCTATGACCTCGCCAGTCAGGACCGTATTGTCCGGGGCCGGATGCCGACCCTGGAGATGATCAACGAGCGCTTTGCCCGTTATACCCGGATCAGCCTGTTCAACCTGATGCGTCGCAACGCCGATGTCTCCACCGGCGGCGTCCAGATCATGAAGTTCGGCGAGTATATTCACACCCTTTACGTGCCCACCAGTCTCAACCTGTGTAAGGTTCGTCCGCTTCGAGGCACCTCCCTGTTCGTGCTGGATGCCAAGCTGGTGTTCAAGCTGGTGGACAATTTCTTTGGCGGTGAGGGCCGTCATGCCAAGATCGAGGGCCGCGAATTTACCCCCACCGAGACCCGCATCGTCCAGATGGTGCTGGATCAGGTGTTCCACGATATGAAGGAAGCCTGGCATGCGGTACTCAAGGTGGATTTCGAGTATCTGAGCTCGGAAGTGAACCCGGCCATGGCCAACATCGTCAGTCCCAGTGAAGTGGTTGTGGTCAGCACCTTCCACATTGAACTCGACGGTGGCGGCGGTGAACTGCACTTTGCCTTGCCGTATTCCATGATCGAACCCATCCGCGATGTGCTCGACGCCGGGGTACAGAGCGACATCGACGATGTCGACGAGCGCTGGGTCAACGCGCTTCAGGAAGACATCAAAGAGGTCAGCGTACCGATCAACACAACGGTCTGTCGCCGTCGGATATCGTTGCGGGACATCGCGAAGATGAAAGCCGGCGACATTATCCCGGTGGAGATTCCCGAACACCTGACAGTTACGGCCAATGGCATCCCGATCTACAAGGCAACGCTGGGGACTCGGGACGGAAAACTGGCACTGAGAATTCATGAACGGGCATCCGTGCCCAAGGTAAAGAAACAATTGAAGGTGGGACGCAATGGCTGACGACGACAAGAAAGACGAGCAGGAGCTCAGCGAAGACGAAAAGCTGGCTGCCGAGTGGGAAGCCGCCATGGAAGAGTCCGGTGATGAGGGCGAACGCGAGGACGAGTGGGCCGCTGCGATGGCAGAGGCCGGCGAGACCGGAGAGGCCGAAGACGATGTTCAGGCTGCGCCCATGGAGGAATTCGAGACCGGAAGCGAACCCTCCATGGGTGGTGGTCCTGCTCCGGATATCGACGTCATTCTCGATATACCGGTCACCATTTCCATGGAAGTGGGCAACACCCAGATCCCGATACGGAACCTGCTGCAACTGAACCAGGGCTCGGTTATCGAACTGGACAGGCTTGCGGGCGAACCGCTGGACGTGCTGGTAAACGGTACCCTGATCGCCCATGGCGAGGTGGTCATGGTGAATGAAAAGTTCGGCATCCGTCTCACCGATGTGATCAGCCCGGGCGAACGTATCAAGCGGTTGCAGAAGTAAAATGTGGTCCAAATCCATTGCGGTACTGGCGCTGCTGCTGATCAACCCGGCCTTTGCCCAGGAAACTGCCAAGACGGTTGCCCCTGATTCACCCGTGCGTGCCCCGGATACCGTTGGCACCATTGTCAGCCTGGGGTTGGGGCTGGTGGCAGTGATTGCCGTGATCTATGGCTGCGCCTGGATTATCCGCCGTATGAATGGCATGACCGGCATGAACAACAACGCCATCAAGGTGGTGTCGGTGATGGCCATTGGTGCTCGCGAGCGTATCGCGCTGATTGAGGTGGGCGGCCAGCAGATCCTGTTGGGTATTACCCCATCGGCGATCCGGACCCTGCATGTGTTTGACGAGCCGGTTGTCGAGGCTGGCAGCGCCGGCTCCAGTGATTTTGCCCGGCGTCTGCAGGGCATGATCGGCAAATCCTGGACTTCCCCGACAAGGAACGACTAGCCCCATGCTTGCGGCAACCATCAAGCGACTGCTTCCATCCCTGATTGTCTTGGCGGGCTTTGTCTGGGCGCCACTGGCGCTGGCTCAGGAGCCTTCCGGCATCCCCGGTATACCGGCTTTCACAGTGACGCCCGGAGAAGGCGAGGGCGCCCAGGAATACTCGGTAACCCTGCAGATACTGGCGCTGATGACAGCGCTGACGTTCCTGCCGGCCATGCTTATGATGATGACGTCTTTTACCCGCATCATCGTTGTGTTTGCGATCCTGCGCCAGGCAATTGGCCTGCAATCCACACCGTCGAACCAGATTCTTCTCGGCCTGGCCCTGTTTCTCAGCATCTTCATCATGAAACCGGTGCTTGAGGAGGCCAACCGGGTGGCGCTGCAACCCTACATGCAGGAGGAAGTAACCTCCCTGGAGGCGGTCGAGCTGGCAAGCCAACCGTTCCGGAAATTCATGCTGGAACAGACCCGTGAGAGCGATCTGGCCCTGTTCATGAGGATCTCTGACACGCAGTACGAGACGCCGCAGGACGTGTCTTTCTGGATCCTGATGCCGGCATTCGTGACCAGTGAACTCAAGACCGCATTCCAGATCGGGTTTATCCTGTTTATACCGTTTCTGATTATCGACATGGTGGTGGCCAGTGTTCTCATGGCCATGGGTATGATGATGCTGTCGCCGATCATCATCTCCCTGCCGTTCAAGATCATGCTCTTTGTTCTGGTGGATGGCTGGGCCCTGATCATGGGCACACTCGCCGCCAGTTACGGAATATAGGAGGCATCATGACTCCGGAAACCGTTATCGACATCCTGCGCGAAGCCCTGTGGATGATCGTGCTTCTTGCCTCGATCATCATCGGCCCGGGGCTGGTGATTGGTCTTGTGGTCAGTACCTTCCAGGCTGCCACCCAAATTAACGAACAGACCCTGAGCTTCCTGCCGCGCCTGCTGGTTACGTTGATCGTCATCATCGTCTGGGGCCCCTGGATGCTCACGCAGCTGCTGGATCATGCCAACCGGTTGTTCGGCAACATACCCTACCTGATCGGCTGACGGATGATACCGGCGGAGATCAGCGCGGATGTGATCGGCCAATGGGTCGGCCAGCACCTCTGGCCGCTGTTCCGCCTGGCCAGCTTCCTGATGGTGATCCCCATTTTCGGTACCCAGCTGGTGCCGGCCCGGATCCGTCTCGGGCTGGCCTTGCTGATGACCATACTCATCGCGCCCATGATACCGCCCGTTCCTCAGGTGGAAGCCCTGAGCGCCGATGCCGTGGTCATTACCCTGCAGCAGATACTCATCGGCGTCGGCATGGGCTTTGCGCTGACCGCACTCTGGCAGTTGTTCGTGATTGCCGGCCAGATGATCGCCATGCAGATGGGGCTGGGCTTTGCCTCGATGGTCGATCCGGCCAACGGTGTGAACGTGCCCGTACTTTCCCAGATTTATACCATCACCATTACCCTGTTGTTCCTGGCCATGAACGGCCACCTGGTTGCCTTTGAAGTCTTTATCGAGAGCTTCCGGACCCTGCCCATCGGGATGGAAGGCCTCGGCCAGACCGGAATCTGGGAATTGGCCCACCGGATCAGCTGGATGTTCGCCTCCGCCATGCTCCTGGCGTTGCCGGCGGTTACTGCCGTGCTGATCGTCAACATCTCCTTTGGTGTCATGACGCGCGCCGCTCCCCAGATGAACATCTTCGCGTTGGGTTTCCCGATTGGCCTGATTTTTGGATTGTTTGCGATATGGGTGCTGCACGCCAATTTTCTGCCGCACTTCGATCAGTACGCCCGGGAAACGTTTGATTTCATGCGGGGATTGCAGGGGCAGCCGTAGAGAGTTATGGCCGAAGAAGACGACAACAGTCAGGAAAAACGGAAGAGGCCACCCCCCGAAGGCTCGAAAAAGCCAAGGAGGAGGGCCAGACTGCGCGCTCAAAAGAGCTGGCCACCATGGCCGTCCTCCTGGCAGGCGCCGGCGGCATGCTGATGTTTGGCGCCAGCCTGGGAGCCTCGTTGGAGGCGATCATGCGCGATAGCTTCGTTATCGAACGCTCCGCCATCTTCGACATGCGCCACATGAGCGTGCAGCTCATTGAATCCTCCAAGGAAGCGGCCTGGGCTCTCTCTCCCATTCTGGTATTACTGCTGATCGCCGCTATCTTCGGCTCTATCGGCATCGGCGGCCTGCTGATCAGCGGCAAAGCCGTGGCCCCGAAACTCAATCGCATGGACCCCATCAAGGGCCTCGGGCGCATGTTCTCAATGCGCTCCCTTATCGAGCTGGTAAAGGCCATTGCCAAGGTCGGTCTGGTAATGGCCTTGGCCATTCTGATCCTCGATCTGCGCACGGAAGACTTGTTGGCCATTGCCGAGGAGCCGGTGGTGCCGGCCATGGAACATGTACTCTGGACCATCGCCTGGAGCTTTTTCCTGCTTTCCTGCGCCACCATCATCATCGCGGCGATCGACGTACCCTTCCAGATCTACGATCACCAGAAAAAACTGCGCATGACCAAGCAGGAGGTGAAAGACGAATACAAGGACACCGAGGGCAAACCCGAGGTCAAAGGCAAGATCCGCCAACTCCAGCGTGAAATGGCTCAGCGCCGCATGATGCAGGACGTGCCTACGGCAGATGTGGTGATCACCAACCCGACCCATTACGCAGTGGCGCTGAAATACGATCAGAAGGCGATGGCCGCGCCGATTGTGGTGGCCAAGGGCGCCGATGAGGTAGCCTTCAAGATCATGGAAATTGCCCGTGAGAACAAAGTCGAGATTCTGAGAACGCCGCCGCTGACTCGGGCGGTGTACCACAACACCGACATCGGCGAGGAGATTCCCGATGGCCTGTACATGGCCATTGCCCAAGTGCTCGCCTATGTGTTCCAGCTCCGACAGTTCCGCAAGGGGCGCGGGCCCAAGCCCGGTATGCCAGAGTTCCCGATTCCGTCGGATTTGCGGCGGGACGTCTAGTTTGGAGCTGGGTTCCTGAAAGTAGCCTGCGGGTCTGGGTGCTGGCGGGTTGTCGGGTGGGCCTCCCAAAAACCGCTACGAGCACATCCATGTGCGCTTGGCGTCGGCCATCCATGGCCGCCGACATTTTTGGGAGGCCCACCCGACAACCCGCTTCTGAGCCATTCGATATCGCATTGAAAGCCAGAATCGTAGGCTCGATTACGGCTGCGCCTAATCCAACCTGCGTTTTGATCTTGGTTAATGGCGAGACTTTCAACCAAGCAAAATAAATCCAGAGCGATATCTGGAGGTTATGACAAGTGGTGGTGGAAGGCCTTTCCAGGACTGTCTGTGGCCATGGATGGCCACAGCCAAGCGCACATGGATGTGCTCGTAGCGTGTCCTGGAAAGGCCTTTCACCACCACGCATCCCTCAAACTAGCAGGCTGCAATTCCAGAAAGTCAGCAACCAGCCTCGATAACCCGAACCATCGGTTCCCCGCGGCTTTCGGGGATTGGCAGAATCCCATACCAGGATCGCGGATCGTGCACTGTGGCGGAGGCAAACCCACAGGACAGGAAATGCTCCCGTGCCTCTTCGTCGGTCTGGAAGTGGAAAGATACCTCGCTGAGGGTGACGGCGCCGAGGACGCCACCGAGCACCTTGAGGGTGGTGTTCAGAACCGGCTGGCGGGGTTGGTAGTAGCTTTCGGAGAGGTAAACCGAGCCCGGGCGTTTGGCCATGGCGGCGGCGAGTCGGCGCCAGAACTCGGAAATGGTTTCCAGAGAGAAGTAGCTGGTCAGGCCTTCCGTAACGATGATCACTGGCTGGTCGTTCTCGAATACGCGGTCGATCACTTTTTCCAGCTGATACTCACCGTAGTCCGCGAGGATATCGATGGGCGTGACCTGGTGGTGGTCGCCGAGGCGGCCCGTGGCCATCAGGCGGAGGGCCTTGCGGGCGGCCATGTCGGGCAGGTCGGCTTCGACCATATGGAGCAGGGGATGTTTCTCGCGTAACCGAATCCCCCGAGGCGACATGCCGCAGGCGATCTCGAGAACCTGGGTGATGCCCTTGTTGCGGATGGCCTGGTCAATTAGGTGGTCGATAATCAGATGTCGTTGCAGCAGGAAGGTGCGGATGTTTCCGCCGATGGCCGCCTGACTGGCGGCTTCGAAGGGGGTCATCAGGCGATAGAGCCAGCGGCCCTTTTCTGTAACGAGGGTGTCGTCAGAAAGCCCGTACCGGTGCCAGACGGCACCGGTATACAGGGCAGTGAAGCTGATGCCGGAGCTGTTAGTCGGCTTTCTGCTCATAGACGGCTTTACCCCATGCCTCGCGGCTGCCGGGCAGTATCAGGTTCAGGATGATGGCAGCCACCGCACAGAGCGCGATGCCTTCGAGATGCCCGAGCACCATGCCGCCAATACCGAACACCAGGGTAACGCCTACGATAACCAGGTTGCGAGACTGCGACAGATCTACCTGGTGGCGGATCAGTGTGTTCAGGCCAACGACGGCAATGGAACCGAACAGCAGGCAGAGGATGCCGCCCATGACGGGCACCGGGATGGTTTGCAGTGCTGCGCCGAACTTGCCAACGAAAGCCAGAACAATGGCGATGCAGGCAGCCCACCACATGACCTTGGGGTTGAAGTTCTTGGTGAGCATAACGGCGCCGGTGACTTCCGAGTAGGTGGTGTTGGGCGGTCCTCCAAGCATGGAGGCGGCGCTGGTGGCCAGGCCGTCACCCAGCAGGGTGCGGTGCAGGCCCGGCTTTTCCAGGTAGTTCTTTCGGGTCACGTTGCCGATGGCCAGCACGTCACCGATGTGTTCAATGGCCGGGGCAATGGCGACGGGGATCATGAACAGCACGGCGCCCCAGCTGAATTCCGGCGCAACAAAGTTGGGAACGGCGAACCAGGCGGCGTCCCGGATTGGCGTGGTATCCACGATACCGGCAAACGCGGAGAGGATGTAGCCGGTGATAACGCCGAACATGATCGGAATCAGCCGGAAAATGCCTTTCGACCAGACCGACATGATGATGGTTACGGCCAGCGAGATCATGGCGATCCAGATCGCCGTGTCGTAGGGAATCAGCTGGTTGGCGCCATCACCGGTGCGGCCGGAGGCCATGTGAACGGCAACCGGCGCCAGGCCGAGACCGATAGTCATGATCACCGGACCGATAACCACTGGCGGCAGCAGGCGGCGGACAAAGCCGGTGCCCCGCAGCCGCACCAGTCCACTGAGGAAAATATAGAGAATACCCGCTGCCATCAGGCCGCCGAGTGTCTCTTCCATGCCGAACTTGCCTTTGGAGGCAATCACGGGGGCAATAAAGGCGAAGGACGACGCGAGGAAAATCGGGATCTGACCGCCGGTCACCACGTGAAAGATCAGGGTGCCCAGGCCGGCGGTGAACAGGGCCACGTTGGGATCCAGCCCGGTAATCAGTGGCATCAGAACCAGCGCGCCGAACGCCACCAGCAGCATCTGGGAGCCAGCAATGGCCTGTTTCCAGACCGGGTCGTTGTTATGGTCCTGCATTCTTAAACGTCCTTTTGCTTGGTGCCGAAGATTTTGTCGCCGGCATCGCCGAGACCCGGAAGGATGTAGCCTTTGTCGTTGAGGCGCTCATCAACGGAGGCGGTGTAGATAGATACGTCCGGATGTTTTTCCAGAACCTTTTCAACGCCTTCGGGCGCGGCGACCAGAACCAGGGCCCGGATCTCGGTGCTGCCAGCCTTCTTGAGCAGGTCAATGGTGGAGATCATTGAGCCGCCGGTGGCGAGCATTGGATCGACAATCATGGCCATGCGCTGGTCCAGTTCGCCCACCAGCTTTTCAAGGTAGGTGCTGGCCTCGAGGGTTTCCTCATTGCGGATCTGGCCGACAACACTGACCCGGGCCACCGGAATCAGGCTGAGGACACCGTCAAGCATGCCAAGGCCGGCCCGCAGGATCGGCACGATGGTGACTTTCTTGCCGTGAATCTGTTCCACGTTAACCGGCCCTGCCCAGCCTTCGATGGTCTTTTCCTGCAGATTGAAGTCTTTGGTGGCCTCGTAGGTCAGGAGTGCACCGACTTCCTGTGCCAGCTCCCGGAAATTCTTGGTGCTGATATCCGCACGGCGCATGATGCCGAGCTTGTGGCGGATCAGAGGGTGTTTTACCTCGTGGATTGGCATGGGGTCACCTGTGTGTCTGGTTGGAATTTTGGCGTCGCGATCAAATGGCGCAAGGATACCGCATCTGGCAAGGCGAGTCAGGCCGCAAATGGCTGCTTAACGGAAATCCCCTAAGGGGTGGTACGGATCTTGCGATAACCCTTCCAAACGACGCTCCGGTGTCAGATTTTCGACCTTCAAAACGCCTGCAGGCACGGCCAATCGGAGAAGTATCCGGCATGGACAGAGCTTTAGTCCTCAATAACGTCAAAACCCTGACGCGGGGCAACCTGGGCATACCCATCATGCTGATGGGCTTGCTGGGCATGATGATTCTGCCCATGCCGGCGTTCCTCCTGGACGTGTTCTTTACTTTCAACATCACCCTGTCCATTGTCATTCTGCTGGTGTGTGTCTACGCCCTGCGGCCGATGGAGTTTGCGTCCTTCCCGACAGTCCTGCTGGTAGCCACACTTCTGCGTCTCGCCCTGAATGTGGCGTCTACCCGGATTGTTCTGCTGAACGGCCACGAAGGCGGCGATGCCGCCGGTAAAGTGATCGAATCCTTCGGCGCCGTTCTGATCGGCGGCAATTACGCCGTGGGTCTGGTGGTGTTTGCGATCCTGATGATCATCAACTTCCTGGTCGTGACCAAGGGTGCCGGCCGGGTCTCCGAGGTGAGCGCCCGTTTCACGCTGGATGCTATGCCCGGCAAGCAGATGGCGATTGATGCGGACCTGAACGCCGGCCTGATCAATCAGGATGAGGCCAAGCATCGTCGTGCCGAAATCGCCCAGGAAGCGGATTTCTACGGCTCCATGGACGGTGCGTCCAAGTTTGTGAAGGGCGACGCCATTGCCGGCCTGCTGATTCTTGCGATCAACATCATTGGCGGTATTGCCATTGGTATGCTGCAGCACGGTCTGGATTTCGGGCTGGCCATGGAGCGATATGCGCTGCTGACCATTGGTGACGGCCTGGTGGCACAGATTCCCTCACTGCTGCTGTCCACGTCTGCTGCAATCATGGTAACGCGGGTTACCTCCAGCCAGGACATGGGCGGCCAGATCCTCCAGCAAATGTTCAGTGCGCCCAAGGCGCTGTCCATTGCCGCCGCTATCCTGATCATTCTCGGTCTGATTCCCGGAATGCCCCACGTGGCCTTCCTGGGTCTGGGTGCACTGGCCGCCGGCGCTGCCTGGTATATCTGGAAGCACCAGAGACAGACCGTCGAAGAAGATGGCGCATTCCCGGTTAGGGGCGCGGGCGGGGCGGCTCCACGGCCGGCGGGTCGTGATCTGCCCCCAGGCGGTGATGCTGGCGGCGATCAGGGGCGTCAGCTACCGGCCCCCGGAGAGACCAAGGAGCTGGGTTGGGACGATGTGTCCACTGTCGATATTGTCGGTCTGGAAGTGGGTTACCGGTTGATCCCGCTGGTGGACAAGTCACAGGGTGGCCAGTTGCTCAGTCGTATCAAGGGCGTTCGTAAAAAGCTGTCCCAGGATCTGGGCTTCCTGATGCCCTCGGTCCACATCCGAGACAACCTGGATCTGATGCCCAACGTCTACCGCATCACGCTGATGGGCGTGACCATTGCCGAGGCGGAAATCCATCCGGACCGCGAACTGGCCATCGACCCCGGTCAGGTATTCGGAAAAATAGAGGGCATTGAAGGCAAGGATCCGGCGTTCGGTCTGGATGCCAGCTGGATTGAGCCAGACAAGAAAGACCAGGCCCAGACCCTCGGCTATACCGTGGTCGATGCCAGTACGGTGGTCGCGACCCACCTTAACCAGGTACTGCAGAAACACGCCCACGAGCTGCTGGGCCACGAGGAAGTCCAGAAATGGCTGGATCAGCTTGAAAAGATTTCTCCGAAGCTGGCCGAGGAACTGGTACCCACCACCGTATCCATCAGCCTGCTGCTGAAAGTGCTGCAGAATCTCCTGAAGGAAGAAGTGCCGATCCGGGACATGCGGTCCATTGCCGAGGCTATCGTGAACGTGCATCCGAAGAGTCAGGATCCGAAGCTGTTGACCACCGTTGCGCGGCAGTCCCTGCGCCGGATGATTGTCCAGAGTATCTGCGGCAACGAATCGGAGATACCGGTGATCACCTTGGATCCGGATCTGGAACAGTTATTGCTAAAGTCTGTTCAACAGAGTCAACAATCCGGCGGACAGGAAGATATTGGCCTGGTCCTGGAGCCGAATATGGTTGAAAAACTCCAGCGCTCGCTTCAGGAGAGCGTCCAGCGTCAGGAGATGCTCGGCAAGCCAGCCATTCTGCTGGTGTCCGGGCCCCTGAGGCCGGTGCTGGCGAAGTTCGCCAGCTACGGGGTAGAGCGGCTCCATGTGCTCTCGTACCAGGAAATTCCGGATAACAAACAGATTACGATCGTGGCGTCCGTTGGCCAGTAGCGGCGCGGATGACAGAGCGGACAGCGCCGGCACGGCGTTGCCGGTGGAGGAAGAGGCATCATGAAAGTAAAACGGTTTTTTGCTCAGACCATGGCCGAGGCGCTCAAGCAGGTCAGTGAACAGATGGGGCCGGACGCCGTGATCCTTTCCAATCGTCGGGTCGACGGCGGTGTCGAAATTGTGACGGCGCTGGACTATGACGAGAATATGGCGCGCCAGCGACTGGGCAACCAGGCAGAAGAAGCCACCAACGGGTCCCGCTTGGCCGAGATGCAGGCCGACCAGCACAGGCGTCTTGAGGACGAGCTGAGCCGGTCCCGGGACCGCATCCGTGAAGTACGGGAAAAGCGGGCATCGCAGGGCGCGAGCTACGCCGGTTCGTTCGCTGCCATTCAGGAAGAGGTGAGCGGTGGTTTTGGTGATATTGAACCTCTGCCACAGGCGCCGAGGGAAGCCTATTCCGATGAGCTGGCGCAGATGCGGGCCGAGATCAGCTCGCTCAAAGACATGATGCAGGGCCGTCGGCCGCAACCGGAGCCGGAGGTTTCTGCGACCACCGCCGTGCAGCAGAGGCTTGCCGAGCGCTTGCAGGAGTTCGGCCTCGGCAGTGATCTGGCGGGGTCAATTTCCCGTCGTCACAAGGCGGGGCGTCTGGAAGACGGTTGGAAGCAGTCCCTGAAAATGCTGTGTACCGGGGTCCGGACCTCCCGCATGGAGTGGCTGGATGAGGGCGGCGCCTACGCGTTGGTGGGGCCGACAGGGTCCGGGAAAACCACCACCATCGGAAAACTCGCCGCTCGCTACGTGCTCAAGCATGGTTCCGATTCCGTGGCCCTGGTTACCACGGATCGCTATCGGGTGGCGGCGCACGAGCAGTTATTCGTGTTCGGTCGGATCCTGAATGTGCCGGTTCGGGTCGTGGATGAGAGCCACAGTCTGGACGATATTCTGGACGAGCTTTCAGACCGTCATCTGGTGCTGATTGATACCGCCGGACTGACCAGTGCGGACAAAGGCTATCAGGAACAGCTGGCCGAACTGGCTCGCAGCCATCACAATATCAAAACCCATCTGGTGGTCTCGGCAACCAGTCAGCCTCGCATCATGAAATCCGTGTGGCATTGCTATAAGATGGCAAATCTTGCGGGCTGTTTGATGACCAAAATCGACGAGGCCCTGACGCTGGGCGAGTCTCTCGGGTTTGTGATGGAAACCGGTCTGCCGGTAGCCTATTACACAGACGGCCAGAAGATTCCTGAAGACCTGCACCACGCAGAAGCCGTTCCGCTGGTGCGGTTGGCCGTGGATCGGCTGAAAACACTCCAGCAACAGCAAGCGGTCGCAGAGGGCCTGAAAGAGCACGCCTGAGACCGGACAGATTGACAGCAGGCGTCGGAGACAAAGCCGGCGAAACGTGGCGAGAGACCAAAAACAGTATGAGCAGAGCACATCCGGTACAGGTGATTGCAGTTTCCGGCGGAAAGGGTGGTGTCGGCAAGAGTAACGTGTCGGTGAACCTCGGAATTGCCCTGGCGCAGAAAGGCCGGAGAGTGGTGCTGCTCGACGCCGATCTGGGGCTCGCCAATATCGACGTCTTGCTGGGCATCACTGCCAATCGCAACCTCCAGGATGTTCTGGCGGGCGACTGTGATCTGAAGGACGTTCTGGTGAATGGTCCCGGTGGCATCAAGATTGTCCCCGCCTCTTCCGGTACCCAACGAATGACCCAGCTCAGCCCCATGGAACATGCCGGGCTGATTAATGCGTTCAGCGAACTGGGTGATCAGATCGATGTCCTGATCGTTGATACCGCCGCCGGTATTTCCGAGTCAGTGGTCAGTTTTCTGAGAGCGTCGCAGGAGCTGCTGCTGGTTGTCTGCGACGAGCCGACCTCGATCACCGATGCCTATGCCCTGATCAAGCTGATGAACCGTGATTATGGAACCAACCGCTTCCGTATTCTTGCCAATCAGGTCCGGAATGAGCAGGAAGGCCGGCATCTGTTTGAAAAACTGACCCGGGTCACCGAGCGCTTCCTCGATGTGGCACTACAATACGTAGGAATAGTCCCCTACGATGAGGCCGTGAAGAAAGCGGTTCAGCGGCAGCGTGCGGTGCTGGACGCCTATCCCAGGGCGAAAGCTTCACTGGCCATCAAGGCGCTGGCGGACAAGGTAGATAGCTGGCCGTTGCCGTCCTCTCCCCGCGGGCATCTGGAATTTTTTGTGGAGCGGCTCGTCGAAGTCTGAATCGGATCCAGTCAAACAAAAAACCGGATACATGACATTGGCGAAAAACCTCGGAATCTATAACCAGTCAAGTGCGCAGAAGCCGGCTCAGCTCATTGAGCAGCACGCGCCGCTGGTCAAGAAAATTGCCCTTCACCTGATGGCTCGCCTGCCGGCGTCCGTCCAGCTTGAGGACCTGATGCAGGCCGGCATGATCGGTCTGCTCGAGGCCGCCCAGCGTTACAGTTCTACCAAAGGTGCTACCTTCGAGACTTACGCCGGTATCCGTATTCGCGGCGCCATGGTGGACGAAATCCGCAAGGGTGACTGGGTGCCACGTTCTGTTCATCGCAACGCCCGTCGCATTTCCCAGGCCATCAAGGCCGTTGAAGATCGACTTGGCCGCGAAGCCCACGACCAGGAAGTGGCCGAAGAGCTGGGTATGGGGCTGCCCGAATACCACTCCTACCTTTCCGATTCCAACAGCGGTCGACTTTTTAGCCTCGACGAGCTCAATGAATCCGGAGAGCTGCCGATAGAACAGACAGAGACGCAGGATAATCCCCTTGAGGGGTTGTCCTCCGATGCCTTCCGGCGGAGCCTCGCTGAGGCGATTGAAGACCTGCCGGAGCGGGAAAAGCTGGTGTTGAGCCTTTACTACCAGGAAGAACTGAACCTCAAGGAGATTGGCGCGGTGCTCGGCGTCAGTGAGAGCAGGGTAAGCCAGATTCACAGCCAGGCAGCCCTGCGCCTTCGGGGACGGCTCTCGGATTGGCGTCAGGAATCGGACAACTGACCGCGTTCAGTCTGTGTCGCCAACGAGGTAGTCTGTAGTTTTTGGTAACCGATGCTTTACAACCGAAGCAAAGGTCCGACAATAAGCGGTTAAAACAGCGGCCTGCTAGACTTTGAACGCAAAGGTCAAACGAATTCCGGGTGTTACTAACTGGAGGTCCCATTGGACAAAAACATGAAAATCCTCATTGTGGACGACTTCTCCACAATGCGACGGATCATCAAGAACCTGCTGCGTGATCTTGGCTTCACCAACACCGATGAAGCTGACGACGGCAACACGGCACTGCCAATGCTCAAAAGCGGCAAATACGATTTTCTGGTGACCGACTGGAACATGCCGGGTATGTCAGGCTTCGACCTGCTCAAGGCCGTTCGGGCGGACGAGAATCTGAAAACCCTGCCGGTATTGATGGTAACTGCTGAGGCCAAGCGCGACCAGATCGTTGCCGCTGCCCAGGCAGGCGTAAACGGTTATGTGGTCAAGCCGTTCACCGCTGCCGTGCTCAAGGAAAAGATTGAGAAAATCTTTGAAAGAATCCAGTAACCAGAGGTCGGATGGCTCTCATGAGCGATAGCAAAAAGAACCATCGGGGCCTTGAACCGGAGGTGACGGAAAAGCTCCAGCGGCAGGCAGCGGAACTGGCCGAGAGTGTTGATGCGGGTGATTATGCCAAAGCCATGACCCTGATCAATGAACTCAGCGAGGTCAGGGATCAGAGTCTGTACCGTGAGGTAGGGCGGCTGACGCGGAGCCTGCACGAAGCAATCCGGAACTTCCAGATTGATCCCCGTAACGCCGAGCAGCAGGAAGCACTGTCAAAGATGACTGATGCCTCTGATCGTCTCGAATACGTTGTGCAGATGACCGGTGAAGCAGCCAACCGGACCATGGACCTGGTTGAGGAAACCATGCCGGTGGCCAATGCCCTCAGAGACGAGGCCGCCGCGTTGCGTGATGAGTGGCAGCGCCTGCGTCGCCGGGAAATGCAGCCGGCTGAGTTTCGCGAGCTGTACGGCCGGATTGATCGTTTTTTGTCAGCATGGCAACCGATGCCGACACCATGTACAGCAACCTGTCGGAAATCCTGCTGGCTCAGGACTATCAGGATCTGACAGGTCAGGTCATCCAGAAGGTCACCGCCCTGGTGAAAGAGGTTGAGGAGCAGATGCTCAGCCTGGTGGTGATGGCCAGTCATGTGGACCAGCTCACGGGCACGGTGCACCAGATTGAAGAAAAGAAGAGTCTGCAGAGAAGGGCGTCGGGCCCCAGATCAAGGCCGATGAGCGTGAAGATGTAGTTTCGGGGCAGGACGACGTAGACGACCTGTTGTCCAGTCTCGGTTTCTGAATAATGAGGGTAACGCATGGCGTTTGATGCTGATGAAGAGATTTTGCAGGACTTCCTGGTAGAAGCCGGCGAGATCCTCGAAAAGCTGTCAGAGCAGTTGGTAGATCTTGAGCGACATCCTGACGACAGTGATCTGCTCAACGCCATCTTCCGTGGTTTCCATACCGTGAAAGGCGGAGCCGGCTTCCTTCAGCTTGAAGCGCTGGTGAACTGCTGCCATTCCGCGGAAAACGTTTTCGACATCTTGCGTAATCACAAGCGCAAGGTGGATTCCGAACTGATGGACGTGGTTCTAGAAGCACTCGACTACGTCAATGCCATGTTTGAGCAGGTCCGCAATCATGAGGAGCTGACACCGGCTCCGGACGAACTTATTGCCCGTCTGGATGCCTTGGCCCAGCCTGAAGGCGAGGGGGCACCGGCCACTGCCGCTCAACCTGAGCAGGAAGAGAGCGAACCGGCAGAAGACGGTGGCGACATCACCGACGACGAGTTCGAACAGCTTCTGGATGCATTGCAGGACGAGAAATCAGCGGAGGTTTCCTCGGCTTCGAGCGCCGGATCGGCCGGCGGTGACCAGGAAAGTTCTGGAGACGACGAAATAACCGACGACGAATTCGAAGCGCTACTGGACCAACTGCACGGAAAAGGTCAGTTTGCCGGTGCGCCAGCTGGCGAGGAAGAGGCTTCTAGTAAAGAAGAAAAGCCGGCTGCCAAGGCCGGATCTGCTGGCGGCGACGACCTGATCACCGACGACGAATTCGAGAAACTGCTGGACGATCTTCACGGCAAGGGCGGAAGCCCGACCGCGGGCGGAGAGCCTTCAGCCTCGAAAGAGCCTGCAGCTCCAAAACAGCCCTCAGCGCCGAAACAGCCTGCATCTTCAAAAGAGCCGGCTTCACCGAAAGCAAACACGTCAAAGCCCGAAAAATCGAAGCCAGCCGAGAGGCCGGAGGCCAAAGGCGCTGCCGCACCGGCGATGCCTGCTCGCGAGAATGCCCCGGCCGCGGAAACGACGGTTCGTGTCGACACCAAGCGGCTCGATGACATCATGAATATGGTGGGTGAGCTGGTGCTGGTGCGTAACCGCTTGCAGCGGCTGGGTGCTGAAAGTGAAGACGAACACATGCACAAGGCGGTATCCAACCTGGATGTGGTTACGACTGATCTCCAGTCCGCCGTCATGCAGACCCGCATGCAGCCGATCAAAAAGGTGTTCGGCAGGTTCCCCCGCGTTGTGCGCGATCTCGCCAGAAACCTCAAGAAAGAGGTGAACCTGGTGATGCATGGCGAGGAAACCGATCTCGACAAGAACCTGGTTGAAGCGCTGTCTGATCCGCTGGTTCACCTGGTGCGGAATTCGGTGGACCACGGGATCGAGGCTCCGGAAGTCCGCGAGAAGGCCGGGAAGCCACGCCAGGGAACGGTTACCCTCTCTGCCGAGCAGGAGGGAGACCATATTCTGCTGTTTATCGAGGATGACGGCGCGGGCATGGATCCGGAGGTCCTGCGCCGCAAAGCAGTCGAAAAGGGTATCTACGACCAGGATGCAGCGGACCGGCTGACCAATTCGGAGTGTTACAACCTTATTTTTGCCGCCGGATTCTCCACCAAGGAGCAGATTTCGGATGTGTCCGGACGTGGCGTCGGCATGGATGTGGTGAAAACCAAGATTGGCCAGCTCAATGGCCAGTTGAGCATCGAATCCGAGCTGGGCAAGGGCTCTCGCATTGTCATCAAGGTTCCGCTGACGCTCGC
Source organism: Marinobacter adhaerens HP15 (assembly GCF_000166295.1). Lineage (NCBI taxonomy): Bacteria > Pseudomonadati > Pseudomonadota > Gammaproteobacteria > Pseudomonadales > Marinobacteraceae > Marinobacter > Marinobacter adhaerens. The sequence continues at coordinate 2,419,890 of NC_017506.1, read as the reverse complement.
CATCATGCCCACCCTGATGATCATGCTGGGCGATCAATCCTTTGCGTTGCCGCTGGTCAACGTGGTCGAGATTTTCCATCTGGACCTGACCAAGACCAACATCGTCGATGGGCGCGAGTGCATTGTGGTTCGGGATAAAGTCTTCCCGCTATTCCATATCAAGCGCTGGCTGGTTCGTGGCGGTGCTGGCCAGGAGGTGCCCGATAACGCCCATGTTGTCATTGTGGCCATGGGTACCAAGCAGGTCGGGTTCGTGGTCGACCAGCTGGTTGGTCAGGAAGAAGTGGTTATCAAGCCCCTTGGGCGAGCGCTCCAGGGTACGCCAGGCATGGCCGGTGCCACCATTACCGGCGATGGCCGGATTGCACTGATTATTGATGTGCCAAGCCTGTTGCAGCATTACGGTTGAGCCGGGCCTTCCGGCGCTTTTTGCCAGAGAAGGCCGAAGAACGATGGATTGGGTAGGAGAAGTGGATGACAGTTTCTGTCCTGGTCGTTGACGATTCAGGGTTTTTCGCAAACGGCTGACGGAAATCCTGACCAGCTCCGGCCAGATCAAAGTGGTAGGTGCTGCGACCAATGGTCGGGAAGGCGTTGAGCTGGCCGAGAAACTGCGTCCCGACGTGATTACCATGGATTATGAGATGCCGGTGATGGATGGCATCTCTGCCGTGCGCGAAATCATGCGCAAACATCCGATACCGGTGCTCATGTTCTCATCGCTCACCTATGAGGGCGCCCGGGTCACACTGGATGCGCTCGAGGCCGGCGCCGTTGATTTTCTGCCCAAGAATTTCGAAGAAATTGCCCGGGACAACAGTCAGCTTCAGAAAATCCTGATTGAGCGGATTCTGGATGTGGCCCGCAGTCGTCCCGGCAACCGGTCTCCCGCGCCGTCCCGCGCGGAACCTTCAACTCCCGCCTCTCGGGCGCCGGAGCCTGCAGGGCGCCCGCGTCCGGAACCAGCACCGCGTCAGCGTCCTGATACCCGGGCTCCGGCAGCGCCGGCAGGTTCTCCGGGCGAAACCGAGGCCCCCAGGCGCCATGGCCGCCGTGGGCCGGCCAAGCATTACGCCGTTGTTGGCATTGGTACTTCAACCGGCGGCCCGGTTGCCCTGCAGCGGGTACTGACGGTGTTGCCCGCGACCTTCCCGGCACCGATTGTTCTGGTGCAGCATATGCCGGCGAGTTTTACTCCGGCCTTCGCCGAACGCCTTAACAAGCTCTGCCGGATTGAAGTCCGGCAGGCTGAGGATGGTGATGTGTTGCGGCCCGGCCTGGCTTTGCTGGCGCCCGGCGGCAAACAGATGATGGTCGAGAATCGGGGCGGACAGGCCAGGATCCGTATTTTGCCCGGGGACGAGCGGCTCAATTACAAACCCTGCGTGGACGTTACCTTCGGTTCTCTTGCCCGCAGCTTTCCGGGCAAGACGCTGGGAGTCATTCTCACCGGGATGGGCTCGGACGGCAAAGAAGGCTGTCGGATGATGAAGCAGAGCGGGTCGGATATATGGTCCCAGGATGAAAAATCGTCTGTGATCTACGGCATGCCGATGGCCGTTGCCAAGGCAGGGCTGACGGATGACGTATTGTCCCTGGACGAGATCGGGCCACGCCTCGCTGAAGGTGTGTGCTGATGGATATCCTGAGCCTGCTTGGGGTCATTCTGGCCTTTGCCGCAATTCTTGGCGGTAACCTGCTGGAAGGCGGAGCGGTTGGCTCACTGTTTAATGGGCCGGCGGCCATTATCGTCATCGGTGGCACTCTGGCCGCGACTATCCTCCAGACCTCGTGGCCCATGCTGAAGCGGGCTTTCACTCAGGTGCGCTGGGTCTTTTTCCCGCCGTTTATCAACCTTGAAGACGGCATCGGAAAAGTCATTGACTGGAGTGTAAAAGCTCGCAAGCAGGGCTTGCTGGGCCTTGAAGGTCTTGCAGAGCGTGAGCCGGAGCCCTTTGCCCGCAAGGGGTTGCAGTTGCTGGTGGACGGTGCCGAAACCGAGACCATCAGGGGCATCATGGAAGTTGATCTGGAATCCCGTGAGCAGAGGGATCTGGAGTCGGCCAAGGTGTTCGAGGCCATGGGTGGTTACTCGCCAACCATCGGCATTATCGGGGCTGTCATGGGCCTGATCCAGGTGATGACCAACCTTGAGGATCCCCAATCCCTGGGTAGCGGGATCGCAACCGCCTTTGTAGCCACCATCTACGGTGTGGCGCTGGCCAACCTCCTGTTCTTCCCGGTCGCCAACAAGATGCGCGGTATCGTGCGGGAGCGCACCCGCTATGAGGACATGATGATCGATGGCCTGATTGCCATCGCCGAGGGTGAAAACCCGAAATCCATCGAATTGCGGCTGCGGGGCTTCCTGCAGTAAGCATGCGCAGGCCAACTTATGCGGCGCCGTAGGCAACCCCAGGATGATCTGCACAACAAGGAGCGGTGGCTGATTTCCTACGCGGATTTCATCACCCTGCTGTTCGCCTTTTTCGTCGTGATGTACTCGGTATCGTCCGTTAACGAAGGCAAATACAAAGTCCTTTCTGAAACCCTGACCGGCGTGTTCAATGCACCCCAGCGCTCCTTCCAGCCAATCGAGATTGGCGACCAGCCCCAGAGATCGCTGAATGCGCCTGCCGAGAACGTAATCCCGCCGGCGGTGACCGAAGCGCCCCGAAATCCGGAGATGGACGCGCAGGCGCGGACCGAAGCGCTGCGAGCCATGGCTGACCAGCTTTCCATGGAGTTTGATGAGCTGATCAACCAGGGCGTGGTGTCGCTTGAGACCAGCGACCAGTGGCTGGAGCTGAATCTGCCCAACAGTCTTTTGTTTGGCAGCGGCGATGCCGAGCCCCATTACGATGCGTTCGAGGTGGTCGAGAAAATCGCCACGGTTCTGAACAACCGGGACAACGCTGTCAAAGTGGAAGGCTTCACCGATAATCAGCCGATCAGTACCTCCCGTTTTCCTTCAAACTGGGAATTGTCAGCCGCCCGGGCGGCTGCCATGGTCCGGATGCTGGTGATGGAGGGCATCGAGCCGGAACGTCTGGCGGCTGTCGGCTATGGCCAGTATCAGCCGGTTTCCCGGAATGACACTGAGGAAGGGCGCCGCAGAAACCGCCGAGTGGTATTGCTGATCTCCCGTGACGCCAGTATTCGCGGTGCCATGCGCTGAGCCGATCGTCGGCAGATGCGTATAGAGCCATTGGCATGGTTCCTGTATTACTCCCCGTTAACAATAAGGCGCCGGCAACAGCTTGCCGGATTTTCCGAGGACTGGTTCAAGTTGCCCGGGGAATGGCCGATAAACGGGACTGTGGCAACGGTTAATTGCCGGCCACACCGATGTATTCTCTGGAGAATCAAAGCGTGCGAATCTGGGCAGTAGCCAATCAAAAAGGTGGTGTCGGTAAAACCACGAGTGTGGTCGCCCTGGGCGGCTTGCTTGCCGAACGCGGCAAGCGTGTTCTCGTTGTGGATCTGGACCCGCATGGCTCGCTCACCAGCTGGTTCGGGTACGATCCGGATACAATCGCGCACAGTGTTTTCGACCTGTTCCAGCACCAGGGCAAGGTTCCGGAAGGGCTACCCGCCCAACTGATTACGGAGGCCAGCTGCAAGGGCCTGTCCCTTTTGCCGGCGAGTGCAGCCCTGGCTACCCTTGAGCGACGAATGATCGGCGTGGAAGGCATGGGGCTGATCATTTCCCGGGCCCTGACTCAGCTTTGGGACGACTTTGATTATGTCCTACTCGACAATACTCCCTCTCTGGGGGTTCTGATGGTTAACGCCCTTGCGGCAGCCCAACATCTGATCATTCCCGTGCAAACCGAATTTCTGGCCATCAAGGGCCTGGAGCGCATGCTCCACACCCTGAAGATGATCATGCGTTCCCAGAAAAACGAACTTTCTTACACCATTGTGCCCACCTTGTATGACCGGCGGACACAGGCGTCGGTGAAAAGCCTGAACCTGTTGCGGAAGACCTACCGCGAGTCCCTCTGGCAGTTTGCGATTCCGGTGGACACCAAGTTCCGGGATGCCAGCCAGGGCGGCATAACACCGTCCGCGCTGGATGCCGAAACCCATGGTGTTCGCGCCTACAGCCATCTGCTGGATGATCTCATGGCCCGGGTGGGCAGGGTGAAGGAGCGTCAGCATGGCTGACGATAAATTGACACGGCTGGCGGATCCGGAAACCGCCATTGCCAGTTATCTTGACGAACTGCTGCACACGGCCACTGATACGGCGCTTCGGGAGGAAATCGAAGCGCCGGAACCGGTGAAACCTGCACCTCCGGAACCGCGGGTGGCAACCCGCACGAAACCGGCATCTGTGCCAACCGTCGAAAAACCGGCGGCAAGACCTGAACCACCCAAACGGGTCCGGGAAACGCCTGCGGAACCTGAGAGGCCAGTAGTGCGACAGGCGCCGGAAGCGCCGGTGCCGAAGGCAAGGATTGAAACTCAGCCTGCGCCCGAGCCGGCCGCGCCGCCGTCCCGCCCGGAGTGGTCAGAACAGCCCTTTGAGTGTCTCATTTTCACGGTGGCCGGTCTGCAGCTGGCGGTGCCTCTGATTCTGCTCGGTGCCATTCACCGCATTGAAGAAGAGATCCGGCCCATCCCGGGAAGTCCACGCTGGTACATGGGAATCCGCCCGGACCGGGATCAGAACCTGAGGGTGGTGGATACCGCCGAATGGATCATGGCAGGGCGGGTGCCTCCCGATGCCCGGGACAACTACCGGTTCGTGATCCGGCTGGATAACAGCGACTGGGGGCTGGCCTGTGATGACGTCGCCCAGTCCTTTACCCTCCGGCCGGACGAAGTGCGTTGGCGCACAGCCCGCAGCAAGCGTCCGTGGCTGGCTGGCACGGTGATTGACCACATGTGTGCGCTGATTGATGTGCGCACCATGGCAGACTTGCTGGTGAGGGCGGAAAGAGAGCACCATCTGGATCTGAGCTGACGCAAACAATGGTTACTGAATGAAACCGAGCCGTGCTGGCACGGTTTGTGCCCTTAACTATAGTATTGGGCACTGATGATATTTTTTGACGATCAGGTTGCCCGCCGGGCAGCCCAAGAGGAGAAACATCGCTATGGCATCCCCGAGCGGACAAACCAATCAGGCCCAGGACGATCAGGTACTGCAGTACGTTACCTTCCGGCTGGATGATGAGACCTACGGTCTGAACGTCATGCAGATTCAGGAAGTGCTGAGATACACGGAGATTGCTCCGGTTCCGGGGGCCCCGGATTATGTGCTCGGCATCATCAACCTTCGGGGTAACGTGGTTACCGTTATCGACACCCGCCGGCGCTTTGGCCTGGCCGATGCCGAAGTAACCGATGCCACCCGGATTGTGGTTATGGAATCTGCCAACCAGGTTATGGGCATTCTGGTGGATTCCGTCGCCGAGGTGGTGTACCTGAAAGCCAGCGAAATTGAAACTGCACCGAACGTGGGTAACGAGGAAAGTGCCAAATTTATCCAGGGCGTGTGCAACAAGGATGGCGAACTGATCATTCTGGTTGAGTTCGACAAGATGCTGTCAGACCACGAGTGGGCTGAAATCGCGGCACTGTGATCCGGGGCAACCCGCTACAGGCCTCACGATGGATGCCTTCCGTGGCAATTAACGGGAGACATCCGTCATGTTTGCAGAAATTCCTTCATACCTTCCCTGGGCGCTGACTGTTGCGGCCCTGTCTCTGGTTTTCGTTCAGGGCCTGTTTCTTGGGCGCCAGGTACGTAGCCTCAGAGCAACGCTGAAAGAGCGCTGTGATACCCTTGGCCGGGAACTGCATGCCACCACCAGTGGCAGCATGGGGGTAGGGCAGCGGTTGGTTAGCTGTGAGCGTCAGTTGCACGAGCTGAGGACCACGCTCGACGAAATGCGCCAGAACGATCCGCTGCGAATCTCTTACGATGAAGCCTCTCGACTGGTTGATCTCGGCGCCGATATCGACGATCTTATGAACACGTGCGGAATTTCCCGTCCCGAGGCCGAGCTGGTGTCAGCACTCAGAAAACGTCAGGCGGCCTGATACCAAGCCGTTACGGACGTTGTTGAATGAAGAGAGTCTATCCGAGGGCCCTTGAGGCCCTTCGATCTGTATCCCGCCATGATTTTGTTTCCGGTTCTGACCTGGTTGCCTCGATAACCGGCCACTCTATTCCCCGCGAAGAAACTGTCAGCCACATTCTCTCCCTGCTCCCGGAAATAGAACCGGATCAGATGGTGATGCACGTGGGCGGTGGCTCAGGCTATTTTGCCGCTGTGCTGTCCGGGCTCGCCCATCGGGTCCTGTACGTGGAGCGGAATGCCGTTGTCGCAGAGGCTGCCAGAGAGCGGTTTGTCCGCCTGGGTATGCACAATGTGGATGTCGTTGTTGCCCGTGCGGAAGAGGCGCCCGAGCCTGATCCACTCTGTGATCTCGTGTTGTGTACCTCGTTTGTCAGGGACCAGACTGCCCTGGCGCACCTGGTTCGTGAGGGGGGGCGCCTGGTGTGTCTTGAAGGGCGAGCGGGACCCGTCCCGAGCCTGGCCATGTTCGAAAAACAAGGTGCCAAGCTCAAGCGTGTGCGCACCCTGGGCTGGGTCGACTTCAACCGTAACGTCGAGCAGATCCTCATTGATCAGGGTGTCGTGAACGAAGCGGTCCTGGCCGAGGCAAAGGCGGAGGCAGCGAAGCAGAATTGCCGGCTGCTGGACGTGCTCCGGCGGAAACTGAATCTTGAAGAGATTGATCTCTACCGTTCTCTTGCCCGCCAGCGGGGCATGACCTTCACCGACGCGGACGAGCTTCTGCCGGATCTCCATCCGGCGCTGTTCCGGCGATTTTCCCGAACGTTTCTGGATCTCTCACGACTGATACCCATCGCCGAGGAAGATGGTCGGATCACGGTTGTGACCGACGATCCCGATGCGCGCACTGATCAGCTCGAGCGGTTGAGTCCTAACCAGGTGGTTGACTGCCTGCTGGTTACACCGACGGACTTTCGTCGGCTCTGGTCAGCTCTTGATCTGACTGCCAAAGGGCGCCGCTTTGCAGCGGATCAGGAACCAACCCCGAACCAGACGGCGGACCCGACTGGCAGCAAGGATCAGCTTCTGGGCAAGGATCCGAAAAACAAGCACGTCAGCCCCTATCTGGTGTCTGTCTACGAAGCCATTCTGATGGACGCTGTAAGTGAAAAAGCCAGCGACATCCATATAGAGCAGTACGGTGACCGGATTCGCATTCGCCTTCGGGTGGATGGCGATCTCCATGACCTGCCCCAGTACCAGCTGTCGGCCCGGGAGATGAAAGGGGTGATTAACGTCATCAAGCTGCGGGCAGAACTGAACATCGCCGAGCACCGGCTGCCCCAGGGTGGGCGGTCCCGGCTGCAGCTCGGCGATATGGCCTACGATCTGCGGATACAGACCCAGCCTTCGCTCCATGGCGAACATGCCGTTATACGTCTGCTGCCGCAGACCGGCCGCGCCATGACCATTGCCGAACTTGGCATGTCATCCATGATCGGTGCCCGTTATCAGCGCTTGCTGGATAACCCGGCGGGACTGGTGCTGGTGGTCGGTCCGACCGGGTCAGGCAAGTCCACCACGCTGTATGCGGGGCTGCAGACCCTTGCCGATGACGGCCGCCGGAAAGTTATCACGGTGGAAGACCCCATCGAGTACTCCATCGACAACATTCAACAAACCCGGGTCAGATCAGAAATTGGCTTTGGTTTCGCTGATGCCATGAGGGCGTTTGTCCGGGAAGATCCGGATGTCATTCTGGTGGGCGAGATCCGTGACCAGGAAACCGCTCTGGAGGCGATACGGGCCTCCCAGACCGGCCACGTGGTTCTGTCCACGCTGCACTGCAACGACGCGGTGGATTCACTGCAGCGCTTGTATGATCTGGGTATCCACCCGAATTCCATTGCCGGTGAGCTGCTGGCTGTGATCGCCCAGCGGCTGGCCAAGCGCATCTGCAAGCATTGTTGCCAGCCTGCAGAGCCGGACCCGGTGATTCTGTCCGAGGTGTTTCCCGACGGCCCGCCCGCGGATTTCCGGTGTTTTCAGGGCGCCGGTTGTGACAAATGCAACGGCCGCGGCACCCAGGGGCGAGTGGCGATCGTCGAGTATATGGAAGTTGATTCGGACATCCGGAATGCCATTTCCAGCCAACCGCCCATCGGTGAGCTTCGCTGGCGCGCTCTCGATGCCGGACTGGTGACCATGCGGGACAGTGCTCTGGACCATGTTATTGAAGGCATAATTCCGCTGTCCGAACTGCCCCGTATTCTCCCGAGAGAGCGCATGGCACCGGAAGTTCGCGGCGGCCGCAGGAGTCAGGAATGAGCAACAAGCAATCGGTTACAAAGGCAGCCCAGCGGGAACCGGCAGAAGTGGTCTATGCCGCTGAGCTGGACAAGCTGAGAGGGATGGATCATGGCCCGGTGCCACCCGGCTGGCAGATGTCCCCGCGAGCGGTGGAAAAGTTCGTGATGGGGGATGAGAAGCTCGGCATTGAACGGAAGTTCGTGGCGGAGCGTGCCATGGTGGTCCGGATCATCATTTCCCTGTGCACCAGTCGCGGGTGCCTGCTGGTTGGCGAGCCGGGAACGGCCAAATCCTGGTTGTCGGAATTGCTGGCTGCCGCCATTTCGGGTGGCTCTACCCTGACCTTGCAGGGCGGGGCGGTGAGCGACGTAGGGCAACTGTTGTACAGCTGGAACGAGGCGGTCCTGCACACCGAGGGGCCGTGTCTGAAAGCGCTGGTTCCGAGCCCGTTGCTGCGGGGCATGATGGAGGGGCGAATGGTGCGGTTTGAAGAGATCGCCCGCTGTCCGCAGGCGCTGCAGGATGCGCTGCTCTCGGTCTTGTCCGACAGGGTTGTGGTGATTCCGGAACTGGCGGGCGACGACGGGGTGGTGCTTGCGCGGGAAGGCTTCAACGTCATCGCCACGTCCAACAGTATCGATGAGGGTGTGCACCGGATGAGCGCCGCCCTGAAGCGGCGCATGGACTTCGAGGAAATACGCCCGATCCGCAATCTGGCCGACGAGATGGATGTGGTTCTTCGGGAGGTTGGCAGGGCCAACAGTCGGGCCGGGATAGAGGTGGCACTTGAAGAATCGGTCATCGAGGTACTGGTGACCATGTTCCACGAGCTGCGCAATGGTCAGACACTTGATGGACGCAGTACCGACCGACTCGCCGGTTCGGCGCTGTCGACGGCGGAAGCGGTTTCGGTGGCTCACGCGGCCAGCCTGAACGCCTGGTATTACGGCGGGGGCAGTATCACGGTGGAGCAGCTAATGCACCACATCATCGGTTCAGCCCTCAAGGACCAGCCCGAGGACCGGCGCCGGCTGCGTCATTACTTTGAAACCACCGTGGCGCCAAGGCGTGGCGACAACTGGCAGCAGGCCTGGGCGCTCCGATCACTGATTCACTGAATCATCCGACTCGCCGGGTCTGCGATCGTCTGGGGTTAGCCCGCGAATATGGAAGGCAAACGCCAGGATTTCCGCAATCACCCGGTACAGCGACTCGGGAATTTCTTCGTTCAGTGACAGGCGCGCCAGAATGCTGGCCAGCTCCGCATTTTCATAAAGGGGAACATTGTGCTCCCGGGCGATGCGGATGATCTCTTCCGCCAGCTCATGGGTTCCGGTGGCGCTGATGGTTGGCGCTTTCTCGCCATCGTACTTGAGCGCAACGGCGGCTCTGCTGTGGTGCTCTGTCTCTGAGGTCATGCCCGGGTATCCACCAGTCTGTGTTCGAGTCGGGTTACGCTGCTCTGGGGCGTGCCGCGGCGGCAGTCCAGATCAGTGACTTCCAGGCCCAGATCGCTCAGGCTCTGCCGCAAGGCGGGAAGCTCCTGATTCACCTGGCGAAGGGTTGACTGCTTTTCGGCCCAGACCCTTGCACTGACCGCCTGCTGGCGGAGGGAAACATCAAAGTGCAGGGGGCCTGCCTCATCCAGATCCATGGTCAGTGACAGCCGCCATTCAGCCGTGGTGGCTTTCGCGGACCTGGTTTCTGACTCGCTGTTCTCGGGGTACTGTTCGATCCGGACCTGTGCCAGTCTCGGTTCGTTTTGTGGTGTCAGCCATGGCAGATCAAGTACCAGAGTCGACGCGGGCGCCGGGCCCGGAGCTTCGCCGCCCCCCCTGGCCGAGAGTACCTGACTGTGTAACTGATTGACGGTGATCCGGTTGAGCATCCCGGCCAGCAGGCGAAGCATTTGCCCAACGGTGGGCGCGTCGCCACTGCCCGAGGGCTGGGGCGTTGCCAGGGGTTGGGGAAATTGCAGTGGCGCCTGCATCAGCTCCGGCGTTGAAATCGGCGTCAGCCGGTTGAACTGATCCGGAGTGCTACCCTGTTGGGCAAGCAATGCGGTGATCACCCTGCCCAGCGCCAGCTTGAGATCGGGTAGCTGTGGCGACGGTGTCTGGGCAAGGCGTGACTCGGCGAACAACCCGCTTTCCGACAGCCATTGGCGGACCTGCTGGGGTGTTGCGTCCTGGCCGCCCGAGCCGGGGGGCAGACTGTTTCCCGTGGGCAGTCTCGACACCAATTGTTCGATGGCCTGCCTGGCGGCTTCTGGAAGCGGTTGAGGACTTCGTGATGATGGCAGTTGCCCAGGAAGCGGTTCCTGTCGAAGGCCCTGTGTCAGTGTGCCCAGTAGTCTGGCCAGGCCAGCGTCCAGAGTTTGCTGCCAGGGAAGACGTTGGGCCAGGGCCCGGGCAATCCCGGCCTCGGGGGCAGGCGCCAGTTTACCCATCAGCTGCAGTTCGTTGCCGGCACGCATTACTTTTACCCAGTCACCGGTCGCCAGCTCGGTCTTGCCGACGGCTGACTGCACAAGAAGCGATTTGCCCCGGATGTCCAGCAACAGATCCGCGTTGTTGCCACCCTGGCGGTTGATGATCTCCGCGACCCGGGCCAGGGTGGTTTCCCTGTTGGCCAGCTGCATCTGGTCGAGCAGCTGCCGGGCTGATGCGGCCACAGGCTCGCGGGCCGCTTCGGTTGTGACCGCGGGCCGGGAAGTCTGCGTTGCAGGCTGGGCAGGGGGTGTCGGTGGCTGCTGTCCGCTGGGTAGTTTCATCGTCACTGATTTGATGTTGGACAAGAGTAATCCGCCGGCGCTTTCGTTATAATACGCCGCGCCGGCAGGTCACGAGCGAACAATATTCATGGCCGCCGCTGTCACGAATGCACCCGATGCCGTCTTCACGCGCATCGTCCTGGTTACGGGGCCCTGATGTCTGAGCCGTTATTACAGGCTGTCGATCTGCAGTGCGAACGGGATGAACGTATCCTGTTCCGTGACCTGTCGTTCTCCATACTGCCCGGTACGGTCACCCGTGTCGAGGGTCCGAACGGCTCCGGCAAGACCACTCTTCTGCGGATGCTGGCCGGTCTTAATGATGCGTGGTCCGGCAACCTGCTCTGGTGCGGCAAGCCCAGGTCGGGGCAGCGTGAAGAATTCCTCCGTAATACCCTGTATCTTGGCCACCGGCCGGGCATCAAACCGTTGCTGACGCCTCTGGAAAATCTCCGGGCACTGACGGCAGGTCGTCGGCCACTGCCGGATCCGGTCCTGCGCGAGGCGCTTGACGGTACCGGGTTGGCCGGATTCCAGGATGTTCCCTGCCGGAATCTCTCGGCAGGTCAGCAAAGACGGGTGGCCCTGGCGCGCCTGTTGATCGCCGATGAGCCGCTCTGGCTGCTGGATGAAGTCTTCACGGCCATTGATTCGGGCGGCGTCAGTGCGATTGAAGAACTGCTTCAACAGCGAGCCCGGGAGGGAGGTGCCGTGGTCGTAACAACCCACCATGACCTCAACTTACCCGGTATGAAGCGTATTGTTCTGGGTGGAGGTGCGATCAATGAATGCTGATTGCCGGCCGACGCTGAGTTTGCAGCGGGATGCCGTCGGAGCGCTGGCGGCGATGCAGGCTGTGTTCGCCCGGGATATGAAGGTGGCCTTCCGGCAGCGGCAGGATCTGCTCAATCCGCTCCTGTTCTTTGTCATGGTCGTAACCCTTTTTCCTCTCGGGGTTAGCCCGGAAGTGTCATTCCTGCGGGAGGCCGGAGCCGGTATCCTCTGGGTGGCGGCTTTGCTGTCGGTGTTGTTGTCACTGGACCATCTGTTTCGCCACGATTTTGACGACGGCACGCTCGAGCAACTGGTGCTTCAGCCCCAGCCCCTGTTTTTGCTGGTATTGGCGAAAACGGCGGCGCACTGGGTATTAACAGGCCTGCCGCTGGTGGTACTAACGCCGGTTTTGGGCGTAATGGTTCATCTTGACGGGAACTCCATCGGAGTTTTGTGTCTAACGCTGCTGATCGGTACACCGGTGTTGAGCCTGATCGGGTCAATTGGCGCGGCACTGACGCTTGGATTACGGTCAGCGGGCGTGCTCTTGTCCCTGCTGATCATTCCGCTGTACATTCCCGTCCTGATCTTTGGAACGGGCACGGTGGCTTCGGCCGCGGAGGGCGCGCCTGTAGGTGCGTATGTCGCCTTGATGGGGGCATTCCTGGTACTAGCACTGACTCTGGCGCCCTTCGCATCGGCAGCGGCGCTGCGTATCAGCCTGTCTAACGGGTAAAACAAGGTAACGGTAGAACGGTGACCATCTGATGTGGCAACTTTTTCACAAGCTGGGTTCTCCCAAATGGTTCTTCGGGATTGCGGCCCGGCTGATGCCCTGGCTCCTGGTGGGCGGTGTCCTGCTGTTGATGGCAGGCATTGTATGGGGGCTGGCCTTTGCGCCCAAGGATTACCTCCAGGGTAATAGCTACCGCATTATTTTTATTCACGTACCCACGGCCTTTCTCGCCCAATCGGTGTACGTAATGATGGCTGTGGCAGGTGTTGTCACTCTCGTCTGGCGCATGAAACTGGCCGACGTGTTTGTAAAGTCGGTTGCGCCGGTGGGCCTGGTGCTTACCTTTCTTTCCCTGTTTACCGGCGCTGTATGGGGTAAGCCTACCTGGGGAACCTGGTGGGTGTGGGATGCTCGCCTGACATCAATGCTGATCCTGCTGTTCCTGTATGGTGGCGTAATTGCCCTGGACAGGGCGATCAATGATGAAAAATCTGCGGCACGGGCGGTAGCCGTGCTTGTGCTGGTCGGGGTGGTGAATATACCGATTATCCAGTACTCCGTTGAATGGTGGAATACGCTACATCAGCCGTCGACGTTCAAACTGACGGAGAAGCCGTCCATGCCGGCAGAAATGTGGGTGCCGTTGCTCCTGTCCGTGTTGGGGCTTTATCTGCTGTTTGGCTGGCTCGCCTGTCTGCGTATGCAAACAGAGATTCTGTTACGCGAACAGAGAACGCGCTGGGTTAAAGATTACGTGTTGGCCGGGAGGGTCTGAAGTATGGCGTTTGATTCCTTTTCGGCATTTATGGTGATGGAAGGCCACGGGCCCTATGTGTGGTCCTGTTACGCTGCGTTTTTCCTGCTGATGATTGGCCTGATGGTCTGGTCCCTGCGCCGTCGCAAAGCGGCCATTGAGGCCTGCCGCCGAGGGTACGAGTTCCAGGCCGGGCGGAAGGACCAGCAGGCTGCCCCGGCTTCGGCAGCATCCTTCACCCGCGTCAAGGTTTCCCAAGACTGAAAGGCAGATAGCTGATGCATCCAATCCGAAAAAAGCGACTGACAATCGTCCTGTTCCTCCTGGTGGGACTGGGCATTGCTGTGGGTCTGACCACCTACGCGTTGCGCCAGAACATCAATCTGTTCTACGACCCCACTCAGATTTCCGCAGGCGAGGCGCCGGTGGATGTCAGAATCCGCGCCGGTGGCATGGTCGAGGAGGGATCGGTCCTCCGTGATCCGGACAGCCTGATGGTTGAGTTCAAGGTGACCGATTTCAACGCGTCCGTGCCGATCCAGTACACCGGTATCCTTCCGGACCTGTTTGCCGAAGGGCAGGGTGTGGTTGCCATGGGCAGACTGGACAGCAACGGTCGTTTTGTTGCGGATCAGGTACTGGCCAAGCACGACGAAAACTATATGCCGCCGGAAGTTGCGGATGCGCTGGAGAAGGCCGCGAAGGGCCAGCAAAAAGCCAGTGGCAGCGCGGAAACCGTATCCTACTAACCGTTTTATCTAACAGCCTGGTTTCTGGAGGCCTTTGATGTATCCCGAACTCGGACAGCTTGCACTGATTCTCGCGCTGTTGTTGGCAGTGCTCCTTTCCGTAGTCCCCCTCGCCGGTTCCCTGACCGGCAGGGATAATCTTCAGGCATTTGCCAGGCCTTTGGCGTCCGGCATGTTTGTTTTCATCGGTCTTGCCTTTGCAGTTCTGACCCATGCGTTCGTGACCGACGACTTTTCCGTGGCCTATGTTGCCAATAACAGCAACAGCCTGCTGCCCTGGTATTACAAGTTCAGTGCCGTCTGGGGCGGTCACGAGGGCTCACTGCTGCTCTGGATACTGATGCTGGCAGGCTGGACCTTGGCGGTCGCTGTGTTCAGCCGCCGCCTGCCTGCGGTGATGATCTCCCAGGTGCTCTCGGTACTGGGCATGGTCTGTGTGGGCTTCCTGCTGTTTATTGTTCTCACCTCGAACCCATTCGACCGGCTGCTGCCCAATGTGCCTGCCGATGGCGCGGATCTTAACCCGCTGCTGCAGGATTTCGGGCTGATTGTTCATCCGCCGATGCTCTACATGGGGTATGTCGGTTTTGCGGTGGCGTTCGCTTTTGCCATCGCCGCCCTGATCAATGGCCGGCTTGACGCTGCCTGGGCCCGTTGGTCACGCCCGTGGACCACGGTTGCCTGGGCGTTTCTCTCCCTAGGCATCGCGCTCGGAAGCTGGTGGGCCTACTACGAGCTTGGCTGGGGTGGCTGGTGGTTCTGGGATCCGGTGGAGAATGCCTCGCTGTTGCCGTGGTTGTCCGGTACTGCGTTGATGCATTCGCTGGCGGTGACAGAGAAACGCGGTGTGTTCAAGAGCTGGACAGTGCTGCTGGCGATTGTCACATTTGCTCTCAGCCTGCTTGGCACCTTCCTTGTTCGATCCGGGGTGCTGACCTCGGTTCATGCCTTCGCCTCTGATCCGGAGCGGGGCACTTTCCTGCTGGGCCTGCTCGCGGTAACAGTGATCGCAAGTCTCGCGCTCTACGCATTCCGGGCGCCTGTTGTGCATGTCCGCTCCCGCTATGGCTCGCTATCGCGTGAAGTGTTTCTTCTGCTCAATAACGTGCTCCTGGTTTCAGCGACGCTTCTGGTGGCCGTCGGTACCTTGTATCCGTTGGTCCTTGATTACCTGGATCTGGGCAAACTGTCGATCGGTGAACCGTTCTTCAACCTGACGTTCAGTCCTCTGGCGGTTGCGACGGGCCTGTTGTTGGGCGCCGGCATCTTCTCGCGCTGGAAGAAAACCGACGGTGGCTGGCTGGCGCGAAAGCTGCTCTGGCCACTGGCCGTCAGCATTGTCGCCACCACGGCCGTCCTGATCGGTTACGGCGGCTTCAAGCCCTGGGCGTTCCTGGGCATTTTCTCCGCCATGTGGGTAACGGTTGCCACTTTCTGGGATCTCTGGGAGAAGTCCTCTTCCCGGAAAGGCCGCATTCATGGGCTCAAGCGCCAGTCCCGCAGCTATTTCGGCATGGTGCTCGGGCATCTTGGCCTGGCTATTACTATGGCCGGCGCAACGGTGGTTTCGAACTACGGTATCGAGCGGGATGTCCGCATGGTGCCCGGTGATGTCGCGACAGTCGGTGATTATCAGTTCGTGTTCAAGGACATCGGTGCGCGTCAGGGTCCTAACTTTACGGCTCAATACGGCACATTTGATGTCATGCTGGATGGCGAGCGGGTTTCCGTGCTCCATCCTGAAAAGCGGCAGTATTCAGTCGGTATGAGCGTTATGACCGAGGCCGATATCGACGCCGGCCTGTTCCGGGACATCTTCGTGGCCATTGGTGAACGCATCACCGACGAGGCCTGGGCCATTCGCCTGCAATACAAGCCACTTGTACGCTGGCTCTGGCTGGGCTCTCTGTTTATGGCGGCTGGAGGCTTCCTGGCCATCTCGGATCGCCGGTATCGGATCCGGGAAGGCGCCGACCAGAAGGTGCAGGCCGGACCTAAGGTGCCCGAGCCTGGCGCTGCCACGTCTGCCGGAGCAACCTCATGAAGCGGGTCCTGCTCTTTCTGCCGCTGCTGATCGCCCTCGTAGTTGGTGTGGTGCTGTTCGCGGGTATTGGCAAGGATCCCACCAAACTGGAGTCGGTGCTGGTCGGCAAGCCAGTGCCGGCATTCAGCCTGAAGGACCTGCACAACCCGGAAACCATGCTGGACCAGAGCCTTTTCCGCGGCCAGGTCAGCCTGTTGAATGTCTGGGGAACCTGGTGTCCCGCGTGTAAGGACGAGCACGCCGACCTGGTTTGGCTGGCCGAGGAGAAAGGCATCAATATCATCGGTCTCAATTACAAGGATAACCGCGAGGATGCGCTGGTCTGGCTTGACCGCCTGGGCAATCCCTACCGCCAGACCATCTATGATCCCCGCGGCACGCTCGGTTTCGATCTGGGGGTATACGGAGCACCGGAGACCTTCGTGATTGACGCCGGCGGCGTCGTCCGCTATCGCCACGTGGGTGTGGTCAATGAAACGGTCTGGGAGGAGAAGTTGCTCCCGGTCATCAATGACGTTCGGGGGAATGGCTGATGCTCCGGATCCTCTGCCTGGGTTTTGCGCTTCTGTTTGCCGGAATCGCTGCAGCCGATGTCGCTGACGTATACGATTTTGAGGATCGGGCCGAGGAGCAGCGTTACCAGAACCTGATTTCGGAACTGCGCTGCCCGAAATGCCAGAACCAGAACATTGCCGATTCCAACGCGCCTATCTCGAAGGATATGCGGGATGTTGTTTACCGGATGATGAAAGACGGGGCCAGCAACGAGGAAATCGTTGAGTCTCTCGTTGGCAGGTTTGGTGAGTTTGTTCGCTACAAACCCGAGCTGGACAGCCGGACATTCCTGCTCTGGGCGACACCTGCAATTGCGGTGTTCGGCGGGTTTCTGGTGGTTGCCGGTGTGGTGATTCGTTCCCGGCGAGCGGGGCCGTCAGGCCCGGCGTTGAGCACTGAAGAGAAAGCCCGTGTCGACAAAATGCTGGCAGAGCAGGAAAGATCCTCCTGAAGCCGGCACTTTCCGGCATGTCCTGGCCGCAACCTCATTCTTAATTCTGAACCTGTGACTGAAACTCCATGACTGACACTTTCTGGATTGCCGCAACGGTACTGATTGTTCTTGCCCTGTTGTTTGTCTTGTACCCCGTCTTTTCCATCGGCTCGGCACGAGGAAACAGACGGACCTGAAAAACCAGAATCTGATGGCCTATCGCTCCAGGATGAAGGAGCTCGACAACGAATACGAGGCCGGTATTCTGGACGACGAAAATTACCGGCAACTCAAGGAGGAGCTTGCAGGGAGCATGCTCGATGACGTTCCAGAGCAGGACCAGGTGAGGCCCGTGATCAGTGGCCGCAGGAGTGCCATGGCAGTGGCCCTGGTCTCGATTCTATTGATCCCGGCTGCCACGGTTTATCTGTATGAGCGCTGGGGCGCGATGGACCGGGTTGAACAGTTCATTACCATGCAGGAAATGGGAACCACCGAAGGATCGAGGCAGGCCCAGATGACCGAGCTTTCAGGGCAGCTCCGGGAACGGCTGGAAGCCAGCCCGGATAATCCGGACGGCTGGGCAATGCTGGGACGCACCTACATGCGTCTGGAACGCTTCGACGATGCCGCCTGGGCGTTCCGGCAACTGGCCGACAGTGTTAATGACGATAGTCGGGCGCGAGCCGTTGCTTATGGTCTGTCTGCCCAGGCGCTGTTCTTCGGTAGCCAGGGCGCCATGACGAAAGAGGTTACGGCGGCCATTGAGCAGGCCCGTGAGCTGAACCCGGATGAAGTGAATGCCCTCGGTTTGCTGGGGATCAACGCCTTCAGCCAGCAGAACTATCGGGAAGCCATCGAGTACTGGGAGCGGATCGAAACCGTAGCACCCGACCACCCCCAGATTGGCTCCATTCGGGAAGGTATTCGTGAAGCCTACACCCGTCTCGGCGAGGAACCACCGGCACAGGTGGCCGCTGCCGAAACCTCCGGTGCTGGGGTTACCGTTCGGGTAACGCTTTCCGAGGACTTCCAGAATCAGGTGCCTGCAGATACCACTCTGTTCCTGTTTGCTCGCCAGCCCAATGTCCAGCAGGGCCCGCCTCTGGCAGTAGCCCGGCTGACGGCAGACCAGTTGCCGGTGGAGATCCGGCTGGACGACCGGTACGCCATGTCACCGCAGGCTACCATTTCCAGTGTTGACGAGGTGGTTGTAACCGCCCGTCTCAGTCGTTCCGGCAATGTGGCCGCCCAAGCAGGAGACTGGCAGGGCAGCACCGACGTTCCTGTAGCCGTTAACGAGAGCCAGGAAGCGCCTGTAGCGGTTGTGATCGATCAGCAACTGATTGACTGATCCTCAGGAGAGGCCCTTGGGATAAAGCGGAGGCAGATCGGCGTTTGCCCGCGTCTGTTTTCGCTTTCGAATGGCCTCAAGAGTCCGGGCCAGTGGCCGTCCATCCCAGTTTTCGTTGTCATGGTCTGGCGCAAAAAACCGGGCCTGGAGCTTGCCTAGCTCTGTTGCCATGGTCTCGTCCTGGAAGTGGTGCACAACGTCAGACGCGGAACGGAAGTGTTCGCCGGGTCTGTGCCGATTGGCCCATGCTACCAGCAGCTCCGGTGTCCGGGCTGAACCGCTTCTCACGGCCGTGATCAGGTGCTCGAAGGCGACATCTTCATCGTCATTGTGCTGAGTAAAGTCGGGGGCGTTCTTGGCGCCTTTGCGCGACCACCACCATGCCATCAAGGTTCCGGCCCAGAGTATGCCGAACGCCAGGGTGAGCCACTGCCACAACCCGGCCTCCGGTGCTGTCCGGTCAGTCGATGATTCCGGGCTGATCGTGTCCGGTTCAGGGGCCGGTTCTCCATTCGCGGGTTGCGGCGGTTCGGCGGCGACGGCATTCGGATCCGTCACCGTCAGTTTTTTTCCGGGATGACGGCAACGCGTTCCCGATCCGCTTCGGTATCCCACCAGTAAATGCGAATGGCTGGCAACGTCATCTGTCCCGCCTCAACCGGAACCAGAGCCACGGATTGCTTCAGCGAAGAGGTCAGGCCTGCCGGCGTTGTTTCGGTCTGCCTCTCTGGCTCTTCCGGGTAACTTCTCAGTCCGTCCGGGACCGTATCGGGTAAGGGTGGCAGTGCCTCCCCGGGCAAGCCCGCCGCCGTCAGCCTGATCTCTCGGGTAATGTTTTCGCCGGTCGCGACTTCCAGTGACGGCGGAAGCCCGGACTCCTCAAGCGACAAGCCTGTTGCCGGCAGCCAGGTATCGCCACTGAACTGGGCCGGGACATCCTTGACCGGCACCTCAAAAAGCTCCTCACTGTCCCTCAGGAAACGGAGGCTGCCAGAGGCATCTCTGGCCTGTCCCTCGAAGCGTACGGGGGGCAGCTTCAAGGTTCCCGGTCGTTGGGGGAAGATCGCGTAGCGCCGCTCCACCACGCGGTATCGCACACCGTCGCGATAGCGTGAAAATTCCTGCTGCCTGCCCAGGGATTCGATAATCACATGGGGATGGGTCGGCTCAGACAGCTCGCCGCGAATGAGGTTGCCCCTGAAGAAAAGCCGCACTGTCAGGATCAGTTGCTCCTGCACATAGACTTCATCCTTGTCGGCGGACAGCTCGATAAAGCTGTCCCTTCCAGGCGCGGCCTGGTCTGGCGGCGAGCCGTCGACGACTTCCACGGTAACCGGCTCCGAAACAGCATCCTTGAAGGTGAGTGCAGGAATGGTCAGTTCGCCGGTGGTTTTCGGTGCCAATTGGTAGGTCCAGGTGATTTCACCCACCATCTGACTGTTTACGGTGCGGATACTGTACTGCTGGTTCTGGGCCAGGATCTCAAAATCTGGTTCCACTTTCTCTATATCAGGCTTGGGCAGGCTCGACATGTCGAAGTCGAACAGGTTGCCGAGATTGATGTCTATCTCCATGCTGCCTTTTACGGTCAGGGTCAGAACCTCACCCTCATAGAGGCGGGTCCGGTCCGGCTCGACTGTCAGTTGCCGGGCCTGCGTATGGGGTTGTGCCTGGGCCTGGGCCGGCAGCCAGAATGCCGTCAGAAGAAACAGACAGACGGCGGGAATCATCAGCCGTTTTACCATGGTGTATCGCCCTCATCGGATGGAGTCTGGCGTTGTTGATACTGCTGCAGAAATTTGCGCTGTAATAATCCGCCCGGATTGTCAGGGACGCGCCTGAGCCACTGCTCCTGGCTCTGGGTCAGCGGTGTTTCAGAGATAGGGGCGGGTGCCGGGGACTGGCCGGACGGGGTTTCCTGCTCCCCGGAAGCCTGCTCG
Organism: Marinobacter adhaerens HP15; assembly: GCF_000166295.1. NCBI lineage: Bacteria > Pseudomonadati > Pseudomonadota > Gammaproteobacteria > Pseudomonadales > Marinobacteraceae > Marinobacter > Marinobacter adhaerens. The sequence continues at coordinate 2,399,433 of NC_017506.1, read as the reverse complement.
GGATCTCCGCGCTCGCCCGCCTGCTGTTGATTCTGTTCAGCCGTCTGGCCGCCTTGCTGATTCTCCGTGTCGGAAGAAGACTCGTTGTTTTCCGGGTTCTGCTGTTGACTGTTCCCCTGACTGCCGGGATTCTCGCTTTCATTGTTTCCGTTCTGGCCCTGACGGTTTTGTTGCTGATTACTGCCGTCGCCCTGGGAGTTCCGGGACTCCTGTTGGTTGTTATCCTGGTTGCCGTCCTGGTTCTGCTGTTCCTGATTCAGAAGTTCCTCGACAATTTTCCGGTTGTGAAGGGCGTCTTCCATGTCAGGCGCTGCGTTCAGCGCCGCATCATAGGCAGCCAGGGCCTCTTCCAGTTTTCCGGCACGGGCCAGGGCATTGCCCCGGTTGTAACTGGCACGGGGACCCTGTTTGCGCGCAAACGCTTCGGCGGCGCTGTCGAACTTGCCGGAACGATAGAGGGCAGAGCCCCGCCATTCCGGGTCTTCAAGCTGGCGGGCGGCTGATTCCGGGTTGTCCTGAATCAAGGCGGGAGCTCGCTGATCTTCCCTCTGCCAGAGTTCTTCCCAGCTTATGGCGGCTGCCGGCTGCGGCCAGACCGGCAGCAGGATCAAAGCAAGCGCACTGAGAGCCCCCCGGCGCCATCCCATCAAAACCAGCGGCAGCGCGAGCCAGAGCAACCAGTAACCGTCATCCTGCCAGCGATTGACCGTCAGGCCGTCCTCGGAATCCTGCCAGTCGTCACTGTCCCGCGGGCTCAGGTCGAGCGCTTCAATATCGGTGTCGTCCAGGGTCAGCTCATGGCTCTGGCCGCCGCTGCTGCGGGCGAGTGCCGCCAGCGCTTCGGGTTCAGCACGACTGATGACAATGTCGCCGTTCTCCCGTATGAAACCGCGCCGGGCGAGGGGAATGGGGCCTCCGTTCTCGGTGCCGACGACCAGGGTATTGAGCGCGTATCCGGTGCCGGAAAGCGTGTCCCGAATGGTACCTTCGTAGTCGTCGTTGAGGCTGTCGGTGATTAACAGGATGCGACCTTCGCCCGGTGCGCCTTGTTCCAGCAATGCCTTTGCGCGGGCAACGGCGAGATCGGCCCGGTTGCCTGTCGCCGGCATGATCACCGGGTCCAGCACGTTGAGCATGCCCTCAATCGTACGGCTATCATCGGTCAGCGGTGTCACCACGTGGGCATCGCCGGAAAAGACGAGCAGGCCGGTCAGGCTGCCTTCCCGAAGCTCGAGAATATCCCGGATCTTCCGTTTGGCCCGGGTCAGTCGATCAGGCTCCACGTCCGTTGCCAGCATGGACAGTGAAAGGTCCAGTGCGATCACGAGGCTATCGCCGGGTTGTTTCAGCGGTGTCGGTGCCTCCCGCCAGGCCGGTCCGGCCAGGGCCAGGGACAGAATGATCAGGGCCAAAGAGGCCGGAACCAGAGGTGACTTGTTCGACTGGCCCGAGCTGCCGTTGTGACGAATCAGGGGCGAGAGCAGGCGGGCCGGAATAAGCCGGGACCATCCGCTGTCGCCCATGCGGAGTTGCCGGAATGCAAGATACAGTATCGGTATCAGCAGGATTAACAGCAGCCAGAGCGGGCGCAGGAAATGGAAGTCAGCCCACATGCGTTTTCTCCTCCTTGCTCCGGCGGGTTTCAGCAACAAGTTCCCGCCCGTGGCGGACGAGGAACAGCGCCAGCCACAGAATGACCGCGAGCCCGGCAGGCCAGACATAGAGCTCGGTTACCGGCCGATAGAACTTGCCTTCAAGCTCGATCGGTTCCAGTCGATCAATGCTCTCGTAGATAAGCTCCAGCTCGGGCAGGCTGCGCGCCCGGAAATACTCCCCGCCGGTCTGCTGGGCCATGCGGGTTAGCAGGTTTTCGTCCAGATCCCTGGATGGGTTGACCCGGCGCGAACCCAGCAGCCCACGCTGGACCATGGACTCGGCGCCAATACCAATGGTGTACAGGCGAATGCTGGCGGCCGCGGCGATTTCGGTAGCTTTGTCTGGGGTGATTTCTCCCGCAGTATTGGCGCCATCAGTCAGCAGGACCACAACGCGCTGATCCTGGGGCCGGTTTCTCAGGCGTTTGGTTGCCAGGCCCACGGCGTCGCCAATGGCCGTGGCGCGCCCGGCCATGCCAAGGCCCGCCTCACGCATCAGGGTTCTGACCGTCTCCAGATCGAAGGTGAGCGGCGCCTGTACGTAGGGCTCGGTGCCGAACAGGATCAGACCTAGCCGGTCACCCTGGCGGCGGGAGATAAAGTCATCAAGCACGCGCTTGACCGCCTGCAATCGATTAATACTCCGGCCCTGAAGGACCATATCCTGCTCATCCATGCTGGGGGAAATGTCGACGACCAGCATGAGATCCCGGCCGGAAACTGGCATCTGAACCTGCTCGCCCACATGCTGCGGCCGTGCCAGGGCAACCACCAGAAGCGTCCACATCAGGAACAGCAACAGTTGCTGCCAGAGCGGTACGGCATTGCCACGACGACTGACACCGGGCAGGTCCGACAGCCAGTGGCCAACCGGCAACACGGGCGCGTCGACCGATTGCGCTCCGGGCTTGCGCCATTTGAGAATCAGGGGCAAGAGCACCAGAACCAGTGCCCAGGGCCAGGCGAGATTCAGCATTTCTGACCTCCCAGCCACAAACGGGCGAACGCCAGGGCGTCGGCCGGCTTGGTTGAAACCTCAGGTCGCCAGGCACTGTGAACCAGAGCCTCGGCAACCGGTCTGGAGGCAACCCGGTCCTTCGGGGCGGTCTTTAACAGGAATTCCACCCAGGCATCGCCGGTCAGCGCTTCCGGGTGCTGTTCCGGGTAGCGCTCGCGGGCGGCCTGCTTCAGCAGGGTGTTCAGTTGTGTGAACCACGCGGGGGTAGTGGCTGCTGATCGTTCCAGTCTGGCGAGTTCGGCCCGAGCGGAGCGGAACCACCGGTTTCTTTGTCTCCGCCGGATAAACAGCCAGACCAGGGCAGCAAGCACAGCAATGAGCAAAATGGCCAATACCCACCAACCTGGCGCCGGAGGCCAGAGGCCCCCTGTTTCAGGCAGGTGAATGTCCCGAAGCTGGCTGAGTGGATCCTGCGGGTTCATCCTATGCGGCCTCCGGGTCCCAGCAGCAATTTGAGGGTCGCTGCGGGGTCATTCGCCGTGGACACTTCTGCCATGGTAACGCCGGAGGTACGGAAACACTCTGCCAGCCGGTGTTCATGGTTGGTGACTTTCTCGTGCCAGGCCCTCTGGAACCGGGGGTTTCCGGCATCGAACCATACCGGTCCGTCCGGGCCGGCTATCGCAAAGCGTCCGCTTTTCGGCAGCTCTTTTTCCAATGGATCCACGACCCTCAGGGCGCTGACGCCGTTATGGCGGGCGAGCGCGCCGAGCAGGGTGCCCGTCTCCTGTGAGATATCCAGGAAATCGCTGATCACGAAAATCCGGCTACCGGTATGGGCCACCCTGCGAGCCTCGGTCAGTGCCATGTCCAGGCGGCTCTGGCCGGACGGCTCGTTTTGTTCCGGCCCTCGATTATCCCTTCTTTGCAGTTCATCGAGAGTATCCAGCAGTCGCAGCACTGATTTCTTCCGCCGCGCCGGGCGAAGCACTCTCAGGGCCTCGTCGTTAAAGACAATGCCACCTACCTGATCGCCCGACCAGAGTGCCAGCCAGGCCAGAATGGAGGCGATCTGTGCGCAACGAACCTGCTTGAAGGCGCCGGTACTGGCAAAAAACAGGCTTGGGCCGAGATCGCAAAGAAGAAGAACGGGCCGTTCCCGTTCCTCCTCATAAAGCTTGGTATGGGGCTCCTGGCGCCGCGCCGTTACCCGCCAGTCGATGCTACGGATGTCGTCCCCGGGCTGGTACAACCGTACCTCGGCAAACGCCATGCCCCGGCCTCGTTGCGGCGAGCGCTGCAAGCCGGCCTGACGCGTCCGCACCGGGCGGGCAGAGGGCAGTTTCAGTGCCCGTGCGTCTGCCTGCAGGCGGATCAGATCCGGTAGGCCGATGTGCGTTATTGCTTCGGTGTTGCCCATGCCAGACGGCTCCCGTGTATTGCTTCCGTCGATGGCTTCAGGCGCTCACCGGAACACGTTCGATCAGCCGTTCGATAACCGTGTCAGCGGTCATGCCTTCGGCCTCTGCTTCGAACGTGAGGAGGATGCGGTGTCGTAGCACATCGAAGGCCATGGCTCGGACATCGTCGGGTGTTACGTAATCCCGGCCGTCTAGCCAGGCCAACGCCCGGGCGCAGCGGTCCAGGGCGATGGTGCCACGGGGGCTGGCGCCGAAGGCTGTCCATCGGGCCAGTTCCGGGTCCAGTGCCGCCGGGTCGCGGGTTGCCAGCACCAGGGCCAACAAATATTGCTCTACGGGTTCCGCCATGTAGATGTTCGCGACTTCCGCGCGGGCATCAAACACCTGGTCTGGCGTCAGGCGAAGGTCCGTTTTCGGAAGGCCGTGACGATAATCGTTACGGGCCAGTTGCAGGATGGCCTTCTCCGCTTCCGCCGACGGGTAGTGGATAACCACGTGCATCAGAAAGCGGTCCAGCTGGGCTTCGGGCAGCGGGTAGGTACCTTCCTGCTCAATGGGATTCTGGGTGGCCATCACCAGGAACAGCCGGTCCAGCGGAAACGTGCGCATCCCGACGCTGATCTGGCGTTCACCCATGGCCTCGAGAAGGGCAGACTGCACCTTGGCAGGCGCACGGTTGATTTCATCCGCAAGCACCAGGTTGTGGAAGATGGGGCCTCGCTGGAATTCGAACTGCCCGGTTTCCGGGCGGTAGATTTCACTGCCCGTAACGTCTGAGGGCAGCAGGTCTGGCGTAAACTGGATTCTGTGAAAGTCGCCTTCCAGATGGTCGGCAAGCGCCTTGATCGCCGTGGTTTTTGCCAGCCCCGGGGCGCCTTCTACGAGCAGGTGGCCGTCGGCAAGAAGCGCGATCAGCAGACGATCCACCAGTTTTTCCTGCCCGATTATCCGTTTGGCTAACTGTTCCCGTAACTCACCGAACGTATGCTGTAGCGACATTGGAAATGACTGCTCTCTGTATCTGAGGATTTTCCGGAGAAACCCGTATCGTGCGTAGGTAGTTGCCGAAGTTTTGGCGTCTGGCCGGCAAAAATCAAGGGTTTGACTATGCTTATGTGACGATACGCCGATTACGTTTATTTCACACTAACTGAGGTCGACCATGAATGCGCTGACAGTGGCCAGCAAGGATCAATTCTTTGAACAGTTGGCTGACGCTTTCGCTAAGAAGATTTCCAAAACCGAAGCCAAGAAAATCAGCGAATTTGCCAAGCAGCATTATGCTCATATTCCCCTTGAAGAGCTGGTCAGTCGACGATTTGCGGATACCTATGGCGCCGTTCTGGCCGCCTGGCAGTTTCTGCAGAAACGGTCTGCCGAGGAAACTCCGGTTGCCGTTTTCAACCCCGACCTGGAGAGTGACGGTTGGCAATCGACTCACACCGTTGTTTTTATACTGCATCCGAACATTCCGTTTCTGATTGATTCCCTGCGCATTGCAATCAACCATCGGGAAATCGGTACCCATTCTATCCAGCACTCGATCCTGCAGGTGAACCGCGACCAGAATGGCAAACTCGAGAAGCTGCACACGTCTAAAAAGAAAGCCTCCGGTTCGGACTACGAGGCGTTCATTGTCCTCGAGATTGATCGGCACAGTAATCCCGAGGATCTCCGTGATCTGGAAGACACCCTGCAGAACGTGCTTCATGAGGTGCGGATCGCTGTCAGCGACTTCCCGGTAGTTACCGAGAAAGTGAACGAGATTCTTGGTGAGTTGGACAACACCACGGCGGGCATTAACGAGGAGCAGAAAGAAGAGGCCAGGGCGTTTCTGGAATGGCTCGCCCGGGACCATTTTACGTTCCTTGGCTACGACGAGTACGACTTTGCCAAGGACAAGAGTGGCATGGTGGTGCGTCGGGTAGAGAATTCCGAACTGGGTATCCTCCGGGTCAATAACGAGCGCCCGGACCGGGTTCGCCTGAACGAACTGCCGCAGCGCACGCGCCACGAGATGACCCGAAGCGATGATATTTTCATCTTCGCCAAATCGGCCCAGCGCTCGCGGGTGCACCGGCCCGCCTACCCGGACTACATCGCAGTCAAGAAATTCAACAGCAAAGGCGAGGTAGTCGGTGAGCGGCGGTTCCTGGGCCTTTACACTGCCCGCGTCTATAACGAGCGGCCGGACGAGATTCCCCTGCTGCGCCGTAAATTCCAGAGCGTGATGAAACGGTCCGGTTTTCTGCGTGACGACTACGCCGGTAAAGAACTCGAGCAGATTCTGACAGTGTATCCCCGGGACGAACTGTTCCAGATCGAGCAGGACGAGCTGCTCAAGGTGGCCAAAAGTATCCTGTACATCCAGGAGCGTCGCCGGATCGAATTGTTCCTGCGGGAAGACGTTTATGGCCAGTTCGTGACCTGCCTGGCGTTCTTTCCGAGGGACATCTACAACACCGAACTACGGCTGAAAGTCGAGCAGGTGCTGGTTGACCGGTTGGGAGCGGAAGACGTCGAGTTTGTCACCCACTTTTCCGAGTCGGTCCTTGCGCGGGTCCAGTTCACCATACGGGTACCCCAGGTCGAGAACCGCCAACTGCCCACGGCGGAGATCCGGGAAAAGGTTATCGAGCTTGCCCAGTCCTGGCGTGATGGGTTGTCTGAAGCCCTGAGTGAGGCCTGGGGCGAAGAGCAGGGCAATGAGCTCTATCGCTTGTGGGCGGGCGGTTTTCCGGCCAGCTACACCGATATGTTCTCGCCAAGGCGAGCGGCGATCGATCTGGAGCATATCGCTTCATCGGCGAACAATCATGACCTTGCCATGAGCTTCTACCGGGCTCTGGAAGAAGACGAGAGCACGCTGCATTTCAAGCTTTTCTACCCGGACGAACCGTTGCCGCTTTCCGATGTGATGCCGATCTTCGACAACCTCGGCTTCCGGGTTATCGGCGAACACCCCTTCGAGGTCATCGACCGGCACAACAAAACGGTGTGGATTCACGACTTCACGCTCCAGGCTCACCAGGGGACTGTTGTCGATATTCATCGTATCCGTCCGATCTTTGAGGAGCTGTTCCGCCGGGTGTGGTACGGAGAAGCGGAAAACGACGCCTTCAACCGGATGCTGCTCTCTTCCTACATGAGCTGGCGGGAAATCGCGCTGTTGCGGACCTACGCCCGGTATATGCGCCAGATACGCTTTTCCAACAGTCAGACCTTTATCTCCAACACGCTGGTGAACCACGTTGAACTGACCCGCCTGCTGCTGGAATTTTTCGAAATACGTTTCAATCCGGAGCGTTACCAGAGCCCCGGGAAGAGCCAGGCGGCCCAGCAGAAACTGGAAATCGAATTCAATGCCGGCCTCGAAAATGTGGAGAACCTCAGTGAGGACCGGGTGCTTCGGCTCTACCTGGAATTGATCCAGGCGACCCTGCGTACCAACTACTACCAGCATGGCGAGTCCGGTGGTCCCAAGCCCTACATCAGCGTGAAGTTTGATCCATCCCGGATTCCGGACATGCCATTGCCCATGCCGATGTTCGAGATTTTCGTGTACTCGCCGCGCGTCGAAGGCGTACACCTGCGGGGTGGCAAGGTCGCCCGCGGCGGCTTGCGCTGGTCAGACCGGTTTGAGGATTACCGCACCGAGATTCTGGGGCTGGTCAAGGCCCAGCAGGTCAAGAATGCGGTTATCGTGCCGGTCGGCGCCAAAGGTGGCTTTGTGGCCAAGCGCCTGCCGGATCCGTCGGACAGGGAAGCTTTCCAGGCCGAGGGCATCGAAGCCTATAAGACATTTATCCGGGGGTTGCTGGATATCACCGACAATCTGGTGGATGCCGGCATTGCGCCGCCGGAACGGGTGATCCGTCATGACGACGACGATCATTACCTGGTTGTGGCGGCTGACAAGGGTACGGCAACCTTCTCGGACATCGCCAATGGTCTGGCCGCGGAATACGGTTTCTGGATGGGCGATGCCTTCGCCTCCGGCGGAAGCAATGGTTACGACCACAAGAAAATGGGCATCACGGCCCGGGGTGCCTGGGTCTCTGTAGAGCGGCATTTCCGGGAAATGGGCATCAACCCCGGACTGGATGAGTTCACCGCCATTGGCATTGGCGACATGGGTGGTGATGTCTTCGGCAATGGCATGTTGTGCTCAGAGAAGACCAAGCTGGTCGCTGCTTTCAACCACGTGCATATCTTTGTCGACCCTTCACCGGATCCGGAGAAGAGCTACAAGGAACGGATGCGTCTGTTCGGACTTCCGCGATCCGCCTGGACCGATTACGACAGCAAACTGATTTCCAAGGGAGGCGGGGTTTTCAGCCGGAATTCGAAATCTATCCCGGTCAGCCCGGAAATGAAGAAACTGCTGGGTATCAAATCGGATCGGGTGCCACCAAACATGCTGATCTCGCACATCCTCAAAGCCCAGGTCGATCTGCTCTGGGTCGGTGGCATTGGCACCTATGTGAAAGCCGCCAGCGAATCCCACAGTGATGTGGGCGACAAGGCCAACGATGGTCTGCGGATCAACGGTTCGGATCTTCGCTGCAAGGTGGTCGGTGAGGGCGGCAACCTTGGGCTTACCCAGCTCGGTCGCATTGAATTTGCGCTCAAGGGCGGACGCCTGAACACGGACTTTATCGACAACTCCGGCGGTGTGGATTGTTCTGACCACGAGGTCAACATGAAGATCCTGCTCAACCGGGCCGTTGCCATGGGTGATCTCACTAACAAGCAGCGCAACATCATGCTTGAGGAGATGACCGATGACGTCGCGGAGTTGGTGCTCAAGAACAACTACCGTCAGACCCAGGCCATCAGTATTGCCAGCGAGGATGCAGCGACCCGGCTGGAAGAGTATCGCCGGCTGATGAATACCTTTGAGAGCGAGGGCAAGCTCAATCGTGCCCTGGAGTTCCTGCCCGATGACGAGACCCTGTCCGAGCGCAAGCTGGACAAGAAAGGGCTGACTCGGCCGGAACTGTCGGTACTCATTTCCTATGTGAAGGGCGACCTGAAGCAGACCCTGATCGACAGCACCCTGCCTGACGATCCCCTTCTGGCCGGTGAAATGTACAAGGTGTTTCCCAGGGATCTGACCCAGAAATTCTCGAAGGAGCTGGGAGAGCATCAGCTGCGGCGTGAAATCATCGCGACACAGATTGCCAATGACATGGTCAACCACATGGGGATTACCTTTGTGGAGCGTTTGAACCAGTCTACGGGTGCCGATGCCGCCTCTATTGCTCTGGCCTGGATTATCGCCCGTGACGTGTTCCGCATTGATAACTGGTGGGACAGGATTGAAGCCCTGGATTTCCATGTCTCAGCCCAGCTGCAGATGGAGCTGATGCAGGACCTGATGCGCCTGATGCGCCGTTCGGTGCGCTGGCTGTTACGCAACCGTCGGGCGGAGCTGAGCATTCAGCACCACATGGAGCGCTTTGCCGACAGCGTCTGGGCGATTACAGCGGGGCTGCCCGAGTATCTTGGTGATCAGGCGAAAACCACCTGGGAGAAACGGCATCAAGCTCTGGTGGATGCCGGGCTGCCATCAGAGCTGGCGTCCGTGGTTTCGGGTACCGGCCACCTGTACTCGTCTCTGGGTATCATCGAGGCCCACGAAGCCTCTGGCATGCCACTGAAGACGGTGGCCAATCTCTACTATGAGCTGGGTGACCGCCTGGATCTGAACTGGTTCGCGAGCGCCATTGCATCGCTGCAGCCCGGCTCACACTGGCAGGCCCTGGCCCGGGAAAGTTTCCGGGAAGATCTCGACTGGCAGCAGCGGGCGCTAACCACAGGTGTTTTGAAGCTGGCAGACAAGCCGGAAGACGTGCCGGCCTGCGTGGAGGCGTGGCTGTCCCGCCATCAGCAGATGATCGACCGCTGGAAATCCATGCTTTCCGAGCTCAAGGGTGTGCGGGAGCCGGAGTACGCCATGTTCTCCGTGGCGCTGCGTGAGTTGCTGGATCTGGCCCAGAGCACCATGCATCAGCCTCATGCGGAGGTGGAGGTGCAGACCAACTGAGTATTGCTTTGGGATGCGTATTCCCGTTCAATCGCCGGACGGGAATCATCAAACGGAGTGGGATAATGGGTCAGCTTGACCATCTTCTGGAAAAAAACCGGGCCTGGGCAGACGGTATCAAGGCCCAGGATCCGCAGTTTTTTACCCGCCTGTCGAATCAGCAGGCACCGGAATACCTGTGGATTGGTTGCGCAGACAGCCGCGTGCCCGCCAACCAGATCGTCGATCTTCTGCCGGGGGAGCTTTTTGTTCACCGGAACGTGGCCAACGTGGTTGTCCACACGGATTTTAACTGTCTGTCGGTACTGCAGTTCGCCATCGAAGTATTGAAGGTGAAACATGTCCTGGTGGTTGGCCACTATGGCTGTGGCGGCGTCAGGGCGGCATTGCTCAATGAAGGATTTGGACTGATCAGCAACTGGCTTCGACACGTTCAGGATGTCCGTGACCGGCATCAGCAAGTACTCGATGCCCTGCCGGGCGTTCAGGATCGGGTCGACCGTCTGTGCGAACTCAACGTGGTTGAGCAGGTGGGGCATGTTTGCCAGAACAGCATTGTTCAGGAAGCCTGGCGGCGGGGTCAGCCGCTCACGGTTCATGGCTTTGTCTACGATGTCTCGGATGGGGTTCTGCGGGATATGGGGTTGTCGGTAGCCTGCGAGGAAGATCGTGAGCGGGTACGGCAGAACAGCATCGATGAGCTGGTTCAGAGGCCGGTACGCTCTGGGCGCCAGAAAATCGTGCAGTGAAGAATGTAAAATTGCGTCAAAAATTCGTGAAGGGCGTCACTTCCTGACCCTCGGCGTCATCACAGTTGGTCACCTCCTGCTTTGCTAGAGTAGATCCTGCAGTAAGCGAGGAGTGTGACCATGAAAGAATTGATGCAAAAAGCCCTGACAGTTCTGAACCAGAGGAAAGATGCCACGGCCAGCGCGGAGTCACGGGGTCGGGGGCGGAAATCGTCTGATGCCGGTCAGGCTGAGGACTGGGGTATGTCACCGGAGGACGCCCTGAGGGTTGGAACGGTTGCCCGTTACAAGTGATTGAAGATTTGATGGTATTTCCTCTCTGAAGGCCCTCCGGTCTCCGTCTTTCAAGGGAGACGCGAGGGCTCATTCCGGTTAGCATATCCCGTCTTTGAACTACCCACTCGGGATAAGCCCATCAATGTCATTGCCCAATTCCCATGAAGTCCTGTTGCGAAACCGCCACCTTGTGCAGGGGAGGCTGGCCCTTTTGGGCGTATCCGCTGGTGAGCTGCTGACGGATTTGCCCGCTGGCGGTATGGCAATGAGTGAGCATGCCGGTGTGTGTGCCTCACTCAGCGGGCGCGACGGCTGGCAGATCTGTTTTGGCTACGACGATCCTGCTCTGGCTGCCGGTACCTTTGACACACTCGTGGTTTTTCTTCCCAAGGCCCGGGCGGAGCTTGACCTGCGTCTTGCCCTGGCACGCTGGCTGGCTGCACCCCGCGCTCGACTGGTGCTGGTAGGTGAGAAGAAAGAAGGCATTGCCGGGGCCGTGAAACAACTCAAGGCTGTGGCGCCGCAGGCTACCAAGACCGATAGCGCCCGGCATTGCCAGGTCTGGTGTGCTGAGAATATCGAGCCTCTTCCAGAATTCTCGCTCCGGGAGTGGATGACCTGGACCGGGATTGACTGCCAGTCGGTTCATCTGGATGTTGCCGGACTGCCGGGTATTTTCAGTCTTGGTGAGCTGGACGACGGTACCCGCTTGCTTATGGAAACGCTGGACGGGGCGCCTCTGCGGTCTGGCCCGGTTCTGGATTTTGCCTGTGGTGCGGGTGTCCTCGGTGCCTGGCTCCATCGCTGGCAAGAGCGGCAGGGCCTTCCCCGGCTAACGATCGACGGGATTGATGTTCAGTCCCAGGCCGTTATCTGTGCACGGGCCACCTATGAGCGCAACGGCGTTTCCGGGCGGATCATGGCTTCGGACGGCCTTCCGGGCGTTGAGGGTTCATGGCCCGTTATTCTCAGTAATCCACCCTTTCACTCCGGTGTCAGAACAGACCTGTCGATGACTGAGCGTTTTCTTCGGGAGGTGGTGCGCCATCTGGCGCCAGGTGGTGAGGTGCGCCTGGTGGCGAACAGTTTTCTGCCCTACGAGCCATTGATGAAGCGCTGTATCGGGCCGGTTGAACGATTGCGGGAGAATCAGCGTTTTACCGTTTATCGCGCTTTTCGACGTTCCTGAACGAAAAAAGCCCCTGGGGTGAGGGGCAAGAGGTTCGCGTCCAGAACAACGGAGCCAACCGGAAAAGGGATGTTCAGCGTGAACACCTTCCACGTTAGGGTTAATTTCTAGAATAAACAGCCTAGAATGGCGCTTTTGTGACAAAAGGCCTCCAGCATGCCCGAAATGACAACCGCCCAACTTGATTTCTCCGGAGGCTCACTGATTCTTGCCCGGCCAGGCACTGGTGATCCGACGCTGAGGGCATGGGATGCGGCGGACGAGCTTCTGCTTGAGGAAGCCATTTGCGCGGCGGCAGCCCTGGGTGAGCCCCGGGTTCTGGTGGTGGATGATCAGTTCGGGGCTCTTTCACTGGGGCTGGCAGCGCTCTCTCCGACCGTGGTGGCCGACAGTGCTGTGTTGCCCGCTGCCCTGGCACATAATGCTTCTTTGAACCCGGAAGTCACGCCACCTGAATCTGTTTTCAGCTGGATTAATGCGCCCGAGGGCCCGTTTGACCTGGTGGTATTGAGAATACCCCGCCAGGCCGACTATCTGGCCTGGTTGCTGCGCTGGCTCAATCGCGTGATGACGGATTCGGGCGTGTTGCTGGCAGGCGGCATGATCAAGCATCTACCGGCAAGAAGCGTTGATGTGTTCGCCGAAGCTGTACGGACAGAGCAGGTGCTGCCGGCGCGAAAGAAAGCGCGGGTGATTCGTTGTACCAGGGGCGCTGCGAATCTGGCGGATTGGTCAGCGACCTGGAAAGGCTACCGATTGGGCGACCGAAAAGGTGATGTGGGCATAGAGGCATTGCCGGCGGTGTTTGCCCGGGAAAAGCTGGATATCGGCACCCGCCTGATGTTGCCACATGTGGTCAACGAGGTGTCGACGGCCAGGGCTGGCGATTCGGTGCTTGATCTGGCCTGCGGTAACGGCGTACTGGGCCTGGCGGCGCTGTCGGAGCGACGGGATCTGCAGTTGGTTTTCAGCGATGTTTCAAGCCAGGCCGTGCTCAGTGCCCGTCGTAATGTTGAAAAAGCCTTTCCGGATGCCAAAGCCGCTTTCTCCCATCGCGATGGTATTGAGTCCGATCTGGGAGCCTTTGATCTGATACTGCTGAACCCGCCGTTCCACGAGGGTGGTGTGGTCGGTGATCACATCGCACTTCGGTTATTCGAGCAGGCGTCGCAACACCTGAGGCCGGGCGGTCGCCTGCTCCTGGTAGGAAATCGACACCTTGGCTATCACCGAAGCCTGCGCCGGTACTTTTCGTCAGTGCAGCAGCTGGACGCCAGCCCCAAGTTCGTGGTGTTTCGGGCAGGCAACCGCTGAATAACCTGTCAGATTACAATGTTGGCGCCGGGCGGTCATACCCGAGCCGGGCCAGGGTATCCACGATGGTCTGTGTCTGGCTGTCTATTTCAATATTCACCCGCTGGCCCTGTTCACAGGACCCAAAGGTTGTGGCCCGCAGCGTCTCCGGGATCAGATGGATGTTGAACCGGTTGCCCCGTACCTCGCCAATAGTCAGGCTGGCGCCATTGATGGCGATGTAGCCTTTGGGGAAGATGTAGCGGGCCCATTCCTCGGGCACCTCAAACCATAGCGTGACGTTGTTTTCCGTGCGCCGTATTTCGACAATGCTGGCCGCCGTGTGTATGTGGCCAGAAAGCAGGTGGCCACCAATTTCATCCCCAATCCGGGCGGCGCGCTCGAAATTCACCTGGTCCCCGGTAGTCAGCTCCCCCAGCGTGGTAAGTCTCAGGGTTTCCTGCATGGCATCGAAATAAAGCACGCTGTCTTCCTGGCGTGTGACGGTCAGGCAGGTTCCGTTGATTGCCACCGAGGCGCCGATGGAGACGCCATCTGCCTTTTCTGCGGGGAGGCGAATGGCAAAAGTGCTGAGCCCGGGCTCTGCAGTGACGTCTTCGATGGTTGCAATGCCCTGGACAATGCCTGTGAACATAAGCCTGACCTCATTCAATGTGGTATGGGGCGCCTTTCCGGCAGGTGCGCCAAGGATAGCGAGCGGGCTGACTGATGCCAAGGCCCGACTGATGTCGGTATACCGGGGTAAACATTCAAGTATCCTGCATCATGGTCGATACCCTTCATAACCCCTGAATGCGGACAATCTGCCATGGCTGAAAATCAGAGTAAGGCCGCCACCCGGGCAAACAGTCCGGCGCAGGCCCCCGTGCTGCGCCCTGGTCGGGCGGCCGATCCTGTGCCCGCACCCTTGGAGGCGGGAAGCCAGCCTTCTGCGCCGGCTGCAGGTGCGGATGCCGCAAAAGGCGCGGAAACGCTGCCCGTTGATCAGGCGCCGGATACCGCAACCGGGTCCGAAGAAGCCTCGGGCGATGATCAGCATCGGGACGCTGGTAGCAGCAAGCCCGAGAGGATTCTGGCGGAATCCCGGCAACGCAAACTCCGGTTGATGCTTCGTCAATGCGACCGGGTGCTGCTGATGGACTTTGAGCTGCTGGCGATGAACGGTTGGCCGGACAACTATACGATGGCCGAGGCGCGTCGGGGCCGGGACCTCTGGTTATTCAGTGCCTTGATTGCGGCAGCCATCTTTCTGAGTGGGCTGACCGGGTTTGTGCCAGCCTGGATTGCAGGCGGCGGCTTCGGTGCGTTTGTGATCATCCTGCTGCTCGGGATTCCGGCGGTGCGCCGAATCTACACAACAAAACCTTCCTATCTTGATCTGCTTATGACCCGGCAGCGGATGCTCCGCGAGGCAAGGCAGCACGTTGCCCACCTGGAGGGCTCTGATGGCCTTATCTGGCAATGTGCCAGGATGTCGGATTTTAACCCTGCGCTGAAGAACACGCGTTTTGGCCATCTGTTGCGACTGTCGGAGAACCGGGGCCTGGCACGCCAGTTGACTCGCCGGGAGCACGTGCGCCTTTACCTGATTTACCTGCTGGAGGCAGAGAAGGCGTACAGCCGAGTTCAGAAAGCCTTTTTCGAGGGTAATCAGGAAGCGATTGATCAGGGGTGGGAAGAAGTCGCCGCAGAGCCTGAGCCGAGAACTTGACACAGATGCGCTTCAAACGTATGTTTCAAACAGACGTTTGCTAGAGGCATTGATAACAAAATGGCGCAGTCTGATACCGTTGACCGGATTCTCGATGCAGCCGAAGAGCTGTTCGCCGACCGGGGTTTTTCGGAAACCTCGCTCCGAATGATTACCAGTAAGGCTAAAGTAAATCTGGCCGCTGTCAATTACCACTTTGGTTCAAAGAACGCACTGATTCATGCGGTATTTGCGCGCTTTCTGACACCGTTTTCCGCCACACTGGAAAACGCGTTCGATGAGCTGGAAGAGCGTTGCAGCGGTAAGCCTCCAACCCTGAATCAGACGCTCTGGGCGCTTACCGAGAGTGCGGTGCGTATGCCCCAGCGTAACGAAAAGGGTATCTCGATCTTCATGCGCCTGCTTGGGCTTGCCTATACCCAGTCACAGGGCCATCTGCGCAAGTTCCTTGAGCAAGAGTACAGCGAGCCCTTCAGCCGGTTCATGCGCCTGCTCAAGGAAGCAACGCCTCAGCTTTCCTCGGTGGATCGCTACTGGCGTATCCAGTTCATGCTGGGGGCAACGGCGTTCACCATGTCCAGCAGCGATGCGCTTCGCGATATTCTTCAGAACAAGCTGGGCGTGGAAACCACCGTCCAGGAAATTGCTGCCCGCCTGGTGCCTTTCCTGGCAGCCGGCATGCAGGCCGAAGACGCCATGCTGATCCCGCCAGCTGGCAGCAAGGTCTCGGTTGCCTGAATTCCTCTCTCTCGGTTAGGCTTCCCACTGAACCTCCAAGGGAGCCTGGCCGGTTTTGACGCACCCCGCATCTGTTCGAATCGATATTGACCTGACCCTTCAGCGCCTGCAGCTGAAAAGCGAAGGCGGAGAGATTGTTGCCTCCTATCCGGTTTCCACCGGCCTGAACGGGCCGGGAGAGAGCGATGGCAGCGGATGCACTCCGCGTGGTGAGCACTATGTCCGGGCCAGTATTGGCGCCGGTCTTCCTGTTGGGACAGTATTCCGTGCCCGGCGCCCCACCGGCGAAACCTACAGCGTGGATCTCGCCCGGCTTCATCCCGAACGCGACTGGATACTGAGCCGGATTCTCTGGCTATGCGGTCGCGAGTGGGGCAAAAACAGGGGCCCGGGTGTCGATACTTTCCGCCGCTTCATATACATTCACGGCACACCGGACAGCGAGCCCATGGGCGTGCCGTTGTCCCATGGCTGCGTGCGGATGCGCAACGCAGACATTATTGATCTGTTTGATCGCGTCAGGCCGGGAACGGCCGTTTCCATTCGATAAAACTGTCTAGACCAGAGGAATCCGATGATCGGGGATGTTATGGCCATGGTGAATGGCTGGATCGAGAATTTCGGGCTGCTGTCTGAAGCCTGGCGCGTTGGAATTGTTGTCTTTGCGCTGGTTTTTGGAACGGCCACGGTCGCCTACATTGCCAGCCACATAATCGCGGCTCTTGAACGCAAATTCAGCCAGACCAAAAACCTGTTCGACGATGCCTTGCTGCATGCGGCTCGAAAGCCGGTGGTCGCGTTTGTCTGGCTGCAGGGGGTCTATTGGGCTGCCGAAGTGGCTCACAAATACTCGGAAGCGGAGATCTTCAAGGCCAATGAGTCGGTGCTGCAGATTGGTTTCATCTTCGTACTGGTCTGGGCGGTTCTGCGATTGATCAAAGAAGCGGAGGGGATTCTCGTATCTCCTCTGAAAATGAAACAGCCCATGGACTACACCACCGTCAACGCGGTGAGCAAACTGTCCCGGGCCGTTGTCCTCATTACGGCCGTGCTCATTGCCATGCAGTCCATGGGCTACAGCATTTCGGGGGTACTGGCCTTCGGCGGCGTGGGCGGTATTGCGGTTGGTTTTGCCGCCAAGGACCTGCTGGCGAACTTTTTCGGCGGTTTTATCATCCACCTGGATCGACCCTTCAAGGTCGGGGACTGGGTGCGATCGCCCGATCGGAACATCGAGGGGACGGTTGAGCATATCGGCTGGCGTCTGACGACCATCCGTACCTTCGACAAGCGTCCTCTTTACGTGCCGAATGCGGCGTTTACCACCATTGCGGTAGAAAACCCCTCGCGCATGAGCAATCGTCGGATCTACGAGACCATTGGCATCCGCTATGCGGATGTCGCACAGATGGCAACGATCGTTGACGATATCAGAGCCATGCTTCAGCAGCATGAGGATATCGAGAGCGATGAGACCCTGATTGTGAATTTCCTGGCCTTCAATGCCTCGTCACTGGACATCATGGTGTATTGCTTTACCAAGACAACCCAGTGGGTTCCATTCCACGAAGTGAAACAGGATGTGCTGCTGAAGATCAGCGATATTATTGAAGGCTACGGAGCTGAGGTCGCCTTCCCGACCCGGACTCTGCACTTGCCCGAAGGGGTTCGGCTGTCCGGATCGCAATCGGACGACTCGGCAGATAAGCGTGGGGAAGCCTCCTCCGGGAAAAGTGCGCAGAAATCGCAGAATCGCCAGACCACCGGAGATGTAGAAGATTCAGGAGAGTCAGAATGACGTCACCGGAGAAAATGCACCCTGTCGGGATTATCGGGGGTACAGGCCTGACCACATTGTCTGGCCTGGAAATCACCGGCGAGAATAAAGCCGGAACGCCCTGGGGCATGCCTTCCGCGCCATTGGTAGAGGGGCGCTTGGGTGATCAGCCGGTGATGTTCCTGTCGCGCCATGGTAACCCACACCGTATTCCACCCCATCAGGTGAATTACCGGGCGAACCTCAAGGCCCTTTACGATGCCGGTGTGCGAACGGTCGTCGGTGTCAACGCCGTGGGCGGTATTCATGCAGATATGGGACCTGCCCATGTGGTTATTCCCGACCAGATTATTGACTACACATGGGGGCGTGCCAGCACCTTTTTCGAGGGCAGTCTGGACTCGGTGACCCACATTGATTTCACCTGGCCCTACGACGAGAGCGCGCGGCAGATCCTGATTGATGCCGCCGGAGCAGAAAACGTGCCGTTTTCCGGTTTCGGAGTGTATGGCGCAACCCAGGGCCCGAGGCTGGAAACCGCGGCTGAAATCATCCGGATGGAGCGGGACGGCTGCGACCTGGTAGGAATGACCGGTATGCCGGAAGCCGCGCTGGCGGCGGAACTTGGAATGCGTTACGTCTGTCTGGGTTTGGTGGTGAACTGGGCGGCTGGAAAATCCGACCATATCATCACCATGGAAGAAATTGAGGCGGCCATCGAGCAGGGAATGTCCGGGGTCAAGCGGATCCTCGAAGTCTCGATGGCTGGCCTTGGGGTGCTTACTCCGTTGCCTCAATCTTCTTGAAAAATACCAGCACGCCGATCGTGGGGGAATCGAGGAAGTGGATTTCCTCACTGCGCATCCGGCGGGTTTCCCGAATCCAGGTCAACAATTCCAGGGGCGCGGGTTCAGCCAGAACCGGTAGTTGCTGACCGGCTGCTTCTCCGGTTGCTGCTGACATTGGGGCGGAGTCACTTGCTCCGGATGCGTCCGGGGCGGGGGGTGTTTCTTCAGAGAGCTCGGTCGCAGCCTCTATTGGCAGCTCCGATGGCTCTTCTGCCAGTTGCCAGTGGTTCAGATGCACATTGACGTGCAAATAGCGTTGCCGGTCGATGGTGATGTGTCCCTCCACCTCCCGGGTGCGAGCCTCGTTTAGCCAGTCACCTGCTTCAACCCGCAAGGGTGTCCCCTCGTAATCCGGTGGAAACGCCTCGTACCAACCGGCAGCCACAAGCACACGGTAACGGCCACTGCGTTCGAGTCTGGCGGCGGCACTGGCAAGATGGAGATCCTTTTGGGGCGCCAATTCCAGTGTGGTTTCCGTGGTGCCATCCTCCAGCGATGACCAGAGAACCTCTTCGGTCTCAAGGGGCGGCTCTACCGAGCGATCAGACATCCGCTCCTTCACAGCTTCCGGCTCTACAATCCGCTCAAGAATGACAAACTCCGCCCGGTAGTAGTCATCCGGAACCGGCGTGCCGGGCTCAAGAGGCAAGGTTGCCCTGTCAGGCTGCTGTGCGGCGCCTGTTAGAGAAAAGCTCAGAAGCAGAGCTGCCAGGATGGCCCGGGTCGGGTATCGGCACCAGCGAATTCCATCAATTTGCAAGGGTCGTACTCCACTTGTTGGTCGGCCGTTCATGAGCCGGACGCGTCATTTTTTGCTGGCTCCAGCTCGCCAAGCATCCGGGAAATGCCGTCGAGTTTACCACCGGTTGTGGCATCCTTCAGCCGAAAACGGAAGCTGTTGGCACCTTCGAGCCGGTACTGGTCAGGTGCGGATTGCACTTTTTTAACCAGAACCAGCGGATCCACCGGTGTCGAGCTGCCAAACTCGAGCCGCGCCCACTCCTTGCCGGCATCGACTTTCACGATGCCCAGGGCTTCTGCACGCAATCGAAGCTCGGTCTGGCGGATCAGGTTTTTGGCCGGATCCGGTAACAATCCGAACCGATCGATCATTTCAACCTGAAGTTCTTTTAATGCTTCCGGGCTGTCCACGCTGGCAATCCGTTTGTAGAGCATCAGGCGGTTATGGACATCCGGCAGATAATCCTCGGGGATAAGAGCCGGGATTCTCAGGTTCATTTCGGTGCCGTGGCTAAGGGGCAGGTCGGCGTTCGGGGTTCGGCCCTCGCGAATGGCCTTGACGGCCTCGTCCAGAAGCTGCATGTAAAGGGTAAAGCCGATACTTTCGATCTGCCCGCTCTGTTCTTCCCCCAATAACTCCCCGGCACCGCGGATTTCGAGGTCGTGAGTGGCCAGCATGAAGCCGGCACCCAGGTCCTGCGCCTCCGAAATCGCATCCAGACGCTTTTTGGCGTCCGCCGTGATGGATTTCGGCGGTGGCGTGAGCAGGTAGGCGTAGGCCTGGTGGTGCGAACGGCCGACCCGGCCCCGAAGCTGATGTAATTGCGCCAGGCCGAACTTGTCTGCCCGCTCGATAATAATGGTGTTGGCGCTGGGAACGTCGATGCCGGTTTCAATGATCGTTGTGCACACCAGCACGTTGAAGCGTTTGTGGTAGAAGTCGGACATGATCTTTTCCAGATCACGCTCTCTCATCTGCCCGTGGGCGACGCCCACCCGCGCTTCCGGAATCAGCGAACGTAAATCCTCTGCCGTCTTCTCGATGGTGGCCACGTCGTTGTGGAGGAAGTAGACCTGACCGCCCCGGAGAATCTCCCGCAGTATGGCTTCCTTGACCATGGCGTTGTCTTTCTGGCGCACAAAAGTTTTCACCGAGAGCCGCCGGGCCGGAGGAGTGGCGATAATCGAGAGATCCCGCAGATGGCCCATGGCCATGTTCAGCGTCCGCGGAATCGGGGTGGCGGTCAGGTTGAGCATGTCCACTTCGGCCCGCAGTGCTTTCAGTCTTTCCTTCTGCTGAACGCCAAAGCGATGCTCTTCGTCGATGATAACCAGGCCAAGATTCTTGAATTTGATGTCGCCCTGTAGCAGTTTGTGGGTGCCGATGACGATGTCGGCCCGGCCGTTCTCCACCGCCTCCAACGCCTTGCTGGTCTGGCCAGCCGTGCGGAACCGGCTGAGCAGCTCGACCTGCACAGGGGTATCCGAGAAACGGTCCCGGAAGGATTCATAATGCTGCTGGGCGAGGAGGGTAGTGGGGACCAGAACCGCCACCTGTTTGCCCGACCAAGTAGCCAGGAACGCCGCGCGCATGGCAACTTCGGTTTTCCCGAAACCGACATCGCCACACACCAGGCGATCCATGGGCTGCTCGCTGGTCATGTCCTCGAACACCGACTGGATAGCAACCTGCTGGTCTGGTGTCTCCTCGAACGGAAAGCCGGCAGCAAAGGCACGATAGGCTTCCTTGGGATCCTCGAAGCTGAAGCCTTTGCGCGCCTCCCGGCGGGCGTACACATCCAGCAGCTCGGCGGCAGTATCCCGGATCTTCTCAAGGGCTTTCTGTTTCGCTGTGCTCCAGCGGTCCGTCCCGAGTTTGTGCAGCGGCGCGTGTTCGGTGTCATTGCCTGCATAGCGGGAAATCAGGTGCAGGCTGGAGACCGGAACGTACAGCTTTGAGCCCCCGGCGTACCCAAGCATCAGGAATTCGCTCGCTTCGCCCTCTACGGTGATGGTCTCCAGACCCAGATAACGGCCAACACCGTGGTCGATATGAACCACCGGCGCACCAATCCGCAATTCCGACAGATCCCGGAAGCCGGCATCGTCCGTTTCCGTAGGCTTCTCGCGGCGCCGCCGCTGCAGTACCCGTTCGCCGAACAGGGCGGTCTCGGTGATCAGGGCAACGGAATGCTCGGGCAGCACCAGGCCTTGCTCCATCGGAGCAATGGTGATGGCCACGGAGCTTTCCTTATCGTCAAGAAAAGCCTGCCAGCCGGACAGGGTTTTCAATTCAACACCCTGTTCGCCAAGATTCTCCATCAGCGCCTCGCGCCGACCGGACGATTCGGCGCATATCAGCACGTGGCCGTCGAACTCTCCCAGAAACCGCTTGAGGCGACCGGCAGGGTCTGCGGCTCGACCGTCCATGGCGATATCCGGCAAGGTTGTCGTGGGGCAGTTAACCGATCCCGCGGCATCCTTTGTCTCCGCGGAGACGGTTACCCTCGGGAAGGCCTTCAGTTGTCCGAACAGCTCTTCCTGCTGCAGGAAGAGGCGCTTGGGCGGCAGAATCGGCCGCAGGCGATCGTGACGACGATCTTCGTACCGGTTGCGGGTTTCACTGTCAAAGTGGCTGACCGCATCGTTCAGTCCGTCCGCAGTAAAAACGTGAGTGGCGCCTGGCAGATAGTCAAACAGGGTTGCCGTCTCGTCGAAGAACAGCGGCAGGTAGTACTCAATGCCCGGCGGGGTAATGCCGTGAGTCACGTCCTGATAGATGGGGGTGTCTTTGTCGGCATCCGGGAACTGCTCGAACCAGCGGCTGCGGAATCCGGAGCGCGCCTCTTTGTGCCAGGGGAATTCAAAGGCGGGCAGCAGTTCGATGCGTTCGATCCGGTCGATTGAGCGCTGAGTCTCGGGGTCGAAAGTCCGGAGCGTTTCGATCTCATCATCGAACAGGTCAATCCGGAAGGGCTGGCTGGCGCCCATGGGGAAAATGTCTAGTATGGCCCCCCGGACCGCGTATTCGCCATGCTCGTAGACGTTCTCGGCATGCCGGTAGCCTGCCGCCTCAAGCTGCATTCGCCAGCTCTCGATATCCAGGGACTGTCCCACTTCCAGAAGCAGGGTGTTGCCCTGGAGGTAATTTACTGGCGGCAGCCTGTGCATCAGCGTACGTGCAGGAACCACCAGAACCCCGTGGCTGGTTGCGGGCAGGCGGTGCAGGGTCCGGATTCGCCGGGAAATAATGTCCTGGTGGGGCGAAAACAGATCGTAGGGCAGGGTTTCCCAGTCGGGCAGCGACAGCAGTTCCAGCCCATCGTCGCTGACCGCCGGGCCGTCTTCTTCCGGGGGTAGCCCCAGGAAGAAGCGCATGGCCTGCTCAAGCCGGATGGCATCGGCGGTGCTGCGGGTAATGACCAGGGTCAGACCCTTGTGCGCGCGCGCACTTTCGCAGATGGCCAGCGCCTCACTGCTGCCGTGCAGTTGACCCCATGTTCGGTGATCGGCCGGCCGAGACGGAAATTCGGGCGCAATCAGGGGGAGGGGTGACGGGCGTGTGCTGGCACCTTGGCTCATTGGCGGTCAGGTTCTCCTGCTGTGGATGTCCGGGAGCGGTGAGGCGCGTATTCTAACGCTCGCGCCCCTCACTGTCATGGCGCCGGCGCCATGGTCGGCGTTTGCGTTATTAGCCGGCGCGACCTATACGAAGGTCATGCCCCGCCGTATTTGCGGTCGACCGGATTAAATTGGATAATGTGCGCCCCAATTTCCAAGTGCCAATTGCAGAGGTCCAAGCGTGAGTCACGAACAGATCAATCAGCACCTGTCCAACTGGACAGAAAGAGAATCCACCGCGGAAGCCATGATTCCGCTGATCGGCCGCCTCTACCGCAAAAACAATGTGGTTACTTCTGTATACGGCCGCGCCATCATCAACCAGTCGGTTATCGACATCATCCGCGCTCATCGTTTTGTGCGCCAGGTTGAAGACAGCGAGCTTTCTGTTCACGACACCCTGCCGATCCTGCAGGCCATGGACAAGCTTGATCTTGGCCGCGCCCACGTGGATATCGGCAAGCTTGCGGTCAAGTTCAAGGACGAGGGCGGTGATCTTACCGAATTTCTGAAGCGTGAAATCGGTCCTGTTGTAGGGCAGTACGCCGCTCAGTCCGAGGAAGATGCCCACAACGACACCAAAGACGTTGTCCTGTATGGTTTCGGCCGTATCGGGCGTCTGCTGGCGCGCATTCTGATTGAGAAAGCGGGCGGCGGTAATAATCTGCGCCTGCGTGCCATCGTCGTTCGCCAGGGTGGAGCGGAAAACGATCTCGAGAAGCGCGCCAGTCTGCTGCGCCGTGACTCTGTGCATGGCCCGTTCGATGGCACCATCACGGTTGATGAAAAAGAATCGGCCCTGATCGCCAACGGCAACTACATCAAGGTCATCTATTCCGATGGTCCGGATAAGGTGGACTACACCGAGTACGGCATCAACAACGCCATCGTGATCGACAACACCGGTAAGTGGCGTGACGAGGCAGGACTTGGCCTGCACCTCAAATCGAAGGGTGTCAGCCGCGTGATCCTGACCGCTCCGGGCAAGGGTGATATCAAGAACATTGTTTATGGCATCAATAACGACTGGATCACCGACGACGACAAGATCCTGTCGGCAGCGTCCTGCACCACCAATGCCATCACACCGGTGCTCAAGGCAATTGAGGACGAGTACGGTATCGAAGACGGCCATGTTGAGACCGTTCACTCGTACACCAACGACCAGAACCTGATCGACAACTACCACAAGGGAAGCCGTCGCGGACGGAGTGCCGCCCTGAACATGGTAATTACCGAGACAGGCGCAGCCAAAGCCGTTGCCAAGGCGCTGCCGGTGCTCAAAGGCAAGCTGACCGGCAATGCCATTCGCGTACCGACGCCGAACGTTTCCATGGCGATCCTGAATCTCAACCTCAAGAAAGACGTTGATGTAGAAGGGGTAAACGACTATCTGCGCGACATGGCGCTGCATTCAGAACTTCAGAAGCAGATTGACTTTGTCAATTCGCCGGAAGTGGTCTCCACCGACTTTGTTGGCTCCCGTCACGCCGGCATCGTTGACGCCCAGGCAACTATCGCCAGTGGCAAGCGTCTGATCCTGTATGTCTGGTACGACAACGAGTTTGGCTACAGTGCCCAGGTGGTGCGAGTGGTCAACCAGATGGCAGGCGTAAATTACCCGATCTTCCCCAAACGTGCGAGAGACTGAGCGGAACGCACCTGATTGGTGAGGTAAAGGTCATCAAAAACCCCGGCAGCAACCGTTGCCGGGGTTTTTGCTTTTATGGCCAGTTGACTGGCTCGATTGGCGACCAGCTCTTAACCCGTTCCGGTTTCTGGTGGAAATAGGATTCCTTAATCTCTATAATTGGCGCGATTTTGGGTACGTCTGGCACTACGTTTCTCATGGTTTTTTCTGGGCCGCAGGTGTCGGGCGTTACGAATCCATTGAAAAGTTTCTGATGATTGGATGAGGCTAATGATCAAGATCAAAAAAGGCCTGGATCTTCCCATCAGCGGCGCTCCCGAACAGACCATTACAGACGGCAAACCCGTTCGCCACGTGGCGTTGATCGGTTTTGACTACATCGGCATGAAGCCGACGATGGCTGTGAAAGAGGGAGACCGTGTCAAGCGCGGTACGCTGCTGTTCACGGACAAGAAGACCGAAGGCGTTCGTTATACTTCACCCGCCGCGGGCGTGGTGAAAGAGATTAACCGCGGTGAGCGTCGGGTATTCCAGTCTGTCGTTATCGAAATCGATGGCGACGAGGCTGAGACATTTGCCCGCTACAGCGAAGCGGATCTTGCCGGCCTGGAACGCCAGCAGGTGGTTGATAATCTTGTGGAATCCGGTTTGTGGACGGCATTCAAGACGCGCCCCTACAGCAAGGTTCCCGAGATCGACTCCGCCCCTCACTCCATTTTCGTGTCGGTGATGGACACTAACCCGCTGGCAGCGGACCCGACGGTGATCATTGGCGAGAACAGCCAGGCGTTTGAAAAAGGCCTCACGCTTCTCACCAAGCTGACCACGGGCAAAGTGTTTGTTACCGGCAAGCCCGGATCCAACGTGGCGGTACCCAAATCCGACGCTGTTGAGGTGCACCAGTTTGATGGCAAGCATCCGGCAGGTAACGTTGGTACCCACATCCATCATCTGGATCCCGTATCCGGCAGCAAGACGGTCTGGAGCATCAATTATCAGGACGTCATCGACATCGCGAAACTGTTCGAATCCGGAGAAGTGCCGGTGGAGCGTATTGTCGCGATTGGTGGTCCCAAGGCCCTGAAGCCGCGCCTGGTTCGTACCCGTCTGGGTGCCAGCCTCGAGGAACTTCTGGAGGGCGAAGTTGCCACAGATTGTGAGATCCGGCCGATTTCGGGTTCTGTGTTCGGTGGTCGCCGCGGCGATGGCCCCTGCGCCTACCTTGGCCGCTTTGCCAACCAGGTATCCGTACTTGAAGAGGGCAACAAGCGCGAGTTCATGGGATGGCTGTCTCCGGGCCCGAACCGGTTCTCGGTGCTGAACATTTACCTGTCCAAGCTGACCAGCGGAAAGCTTTTCAACTTTACCACCACTACCAATGGTAGTGAGCGGGCGATGGTTCCGGTTGGCGCTTACGAGCAGATCATGCCTCTGGACATTCTCCCGACGCAGCTGCTGCGTTCGCTGATTGTCGGTGACACCGA
Source organism: Marinobacter adhaerens HP15 (assembly GCF_000166295.1). Classification (NCBI taxonomy): domain Bacteria; kingdom Pseudomonadati; phylum Pseudomonadota; class Gammaproteobacteria; order Pseudomonadales; family Marinobacteraceae; genus Marinobacter; species Marinobacter adhaerens. The sequence goes on along the minus strand of NC_017506.1, from coordinate 2,373,251 downwards.
GATGGCACAGAAGCTCGGAGCGCTTGAGCTGGATGAAGAAGATCTGGCGCTGTGCACGTTCGTGTGCCCGGGCAAATATGAATATGGTCCGATTCTCCGCGAGAACCTGACCCGAATCGAGATCGAGGGCTAATACGATGGCTATCAGACAGTTTCTCGATGGAATCGAGCATCACTTTGAAAAGGGTGGCAAGTACGAGCGCTGGTATGCGTTGTACGAAGCCGTGGATACCATTTTCTACACCCCCGGCAAAGTAACCTCCACAACCGCTCATGTGCGCGACGGCGTCGACCTCAAACGCATCATGATTACCGTGTGGCTGTGTACTTTCCCGGCGATGTTCTTCGGTATGTGGAACATCGGCTTCCAGGCCAACAGCTTCCTCGCGTCCAACCCGGACGCCATGGTTGCCGACGGCGGCCTGCGGACTGCCTTCATTCAGGCACTTGCCATCACCGGTGCCGGTGCTGGCGTATGGGATAACTTCGTTTATGGTATGGCGTACTTCGTCCCCATTTACTTCGTGACCTTCGTGGTTGGTGGTTTCTGGGAAGTCCTGTTCGCCACCGTGCGTCGTCACGAGGTAAACGAGGGTTTCTTCGTTACATCGGTTCTTTTTGCCCTGATCTGCCCGCCCACCATTCCGCTGTGGCAGGTGGCACTGGGTATCACCTTCGGTGTGGTTATCGGCAAGGAAGTGTTTGGCGGTACCGGCAAGAACTTCCTGAACCCGGCCCTGACAGGTCGCGCATTCCTCTACTTTGCCTACCCGGCGCAGATCTCCGGTGACACTGTCTGGACCGCGGTTGACGGTTTCAGTGGTGCTACCGCGTTGAGCTGGGCCGCAAGTGGCGGTCTGGAAGCCCTGGAAGCCCAGATTGGCTGGATGAGCGCTTTCGTGGGCACCATTCAGGGCTCCATGGGTGAAACTTCGACCCTGGCGGTTCTGATAGGTGGTCTGATACTGCTGGTCATGAAGATTGCCAGTTACCGGATTGTTGGCGGCGTGCTGATTGGTATGATCGGCATGTCCCTGCTGTTGAATATCGTCGGATCCGAAACCAACCCGATGTTTGCAATTCCTGCGCATTGGCATCTTGTTATGGGCGGTTTTGCCTTCGGTATGATGTTCATGGCAACCGACCCGGTGTCTGCGGCGATGACCAACACCGGTCGCTGGTGTTTCGGCATTCTGGTGGGCGTCATGACCATCCTGATCCGTGTCATCAACCCGGCCTTCCCCGAGGGCATCATGCTGGCGATTCTGTTCGCTAACCTGTTTGCGCCGCTGATGGATCATTACGTGGTCCAGGCCAACATCAAACGGAGGCTTGCTCGTGGCTAAAGCTAAAGAAACCGTCTCCCGCACGCTGGTTGTTGCGCTGGTTCTGAGTATTGCCTTCTCTGTGGTGGTGTCCACTGCAGCGGTTCTGCTCCGGCCGGCCCAGATCCAGAACCAGAATCTGGATATCAAGACCAACATCCTCTCTGCTGCAGGCATGCTGGAGTCTGGCTCCAGTGCCGAGCAGATCGAAGATGCGTTCGCACGTTTTGATGTTCGCCTTGTCGACCTCGATACCGGTGAATTTGTCGAGCCGTCCGACGTGGGTGTCCAGGATCCCATGAAGTACGACATGTACAAGGCTGCTTCTGATCCGCAGATGTCCACCAACATTCCTTCTTCGGAAGACAAGGCCGGCATCAAGCGTCGCCCGAATGTTGCCAAGGTTTACACCATGAGCGAGAACGGCCAGATCAACCGCGTGGTTCTTCCGATCCACGGCTACGGGCTCTGGTCCACGCTGTATGGCTTCATTTCTCTTGAGGGTGACCTGAACACCATCGAAGGTCTGGGTTTCTATGCGCACGCAGAAACCCCGGGGCTTGGTGGCGAAGTGGACAACCCGCGCTGGAAGCGCCAGTGGGTTGGCAAGGAGGTCTACAACGAAGACCGTTCCGAGCCCCAGGTGCGACTGGTCAAGGGCGGTGTTGGCGCCGACGCGCAGGACAAGGAGCACAAGGTTGATGCTCTGTCTGGTGCTACGCTGACAAGCCGCGGCGTTGAGCAACTGGTCAACTACTGGATGGGCGACCGCGGGTACGCGCCGTTCCTGCAAAAACTTCGTGAAGGGGAGGTCTGATCATGGCAGATGCATCAGCCAAACAGGTTCTCTTCGAACCGATCTTCAGCAATAACCCGATTGCCCTGCAGATTCTGGGCATCTGTTCAGCGCTGGCGGTAACCACCAGCATGAACGTTACTCTTGTTATGTGTGCAGCGGTTATTGCCGTTACCGCATTTTCCAACCTCGCAGTGTCGCTGGTACGTACCCAGATTCCGGGCAGTATCCGGATCATCGTACAGATGACCATCATCGCCTCACTGGTAATCGTGGTTGATCAGGTACTCAAGGCTTACGCCTACGAGATTTCCAAGCAGCTGTCGGTGTTTGTTGGTCTGATTATCACCAACTGTATCGTCATGGGCCGCGCGGAAGGCTTCGCCATGAAGAACGGCCCCTGGCTGAGCTTCCTGGACGGCGTTGGTAACGGTCTGGGCTACTCCGTGCTCCTGATCTTTGTTGCCTTCTTCCGTGAACTGCTGGGTGCCGGTTCCCTGTTCGGCGTGTCCCTGATGCCGGTGGTCAACGAGGGCGGCTGGTACATCCCGAACGGGTTGTTGCTGCTGCCGCCGAGCGCCTTCTTCATTATCGGCCTGGCCATCTGGGGTCTGCGGACCTGGAAGCCGGAGCAGGTTGAAGAGCCGGACTACAAAATGTCACGTCATGTCGCCAAGGAGGCCTTCTGATGGAACACTATATCAGTCTGATTCTGAAGGCCGTTTTTGTTGAAAACATGGCTCTGGCGTTCTTCCTGGGGATGTGTACCTTCCTGGCCATCTCCAAGAAGATCGAGGCTGCGACAGGGCTTGGCATTGCCGTTGTTGTGGTGCTGACTGTAACCGTGCCGGTGAATAACCTGCTGTACAACACCATCCTTCGCGAAGGCGCCCTGGATTGGGCAGGCTTGCCGAATGTCGACCTGAGCTTTCTCGGATTGCTGACGTATATCGGTGTAATCGCGGCTATCGTCCAGATCATGGAAATGGTTCTGGACAAGTACATACCGGCGCTCTATGCCGCTCTGGGTGTGTTCCTGCCACTGATTACGGTGAACTGCGCCATCCTTGGTGCCTCGCTGTTCATGGTTGAGCGTGACTATACCTTCGGCGAGAGTGTGGTTTACGGCTTTGGTGCCGGCCTCGGCTGGGCACTGGCAATCATTGCCCTGGCGGGTATCCGCGAGAAGCTGAAGTACAGTGACGTTCCGGAAGGCCTGCGTGGCCTGGGTATCACCTTCATTACTGTTGGTCTGATGTCCCTGGGCTTCATGTCCTTCTCCGGTATCTCACTGTAATTCACCCGGTGATTCGGTTTAACGAAAAGGCGAGACCATGAATACAGAAATTATTCTCGGCGTGGTCATGTTCACCGTTATCGTTCTGGCCCTGGTCGCAGTGATTCTTGCGGCCCGGTCCAGGCTGGTAAGCACCGGTGATGTGACCATTGAGATCAACGATGATCCAGAACACACGCTGAAGACCGAAGCCGGCGGCAAGCTGCTCGGTACTCTGGCAAACAGTGGTATTTTCCTCTCCTCTGCCTGCGGTGGCGGCGGTACCTGCGCCCAGTGCAAGTGCAAGGTTCTGGAAGGCGGCGGTGCCATGCTGCCAACAGAGAAGACCCACTTCACCAACCGTGAAGAGAAAGAAGGCTGGCGCCTGTCCTGTCAGGTTCCTGTCAAACAGGATATGAAGGTGGAAGTGCCGGAGGAATTCTTCGGCGTGAAGAAGTGGGAATGTGAGGTTGTCTCCAACCACAACGTGGCTACCTTCATCAAAGAACTCGTACTCAAGCTGCCTGAAGGTGAGGAAGTGGATTTCCGTGCCGGCGGCTATGTTCAGCTTGAGTGCCCTCCCTACGAAATCGACTTCAAGGATTTCGACATCGAGGAAGAGTTCCACGAGGACTGGGACAAGCACAACATCTGGCGCTACAAGGCGGTCAACAAGGAAGAGACCATCCGGGCTTATTCCATGGCGAACTATCCGGAAGAAAAGGGTGTTCTCAAGTTCAACATTCGTATCGCTACGCCGCCTCCGGGCACGGACCATAACCCGGGCATCATGTCGAGCTATGTGTTCAACCTGAAGCCAGGAGACAAGGTGACCGTGATGGGACCGTTCGGTGAGTTCTTCGCCAAGAAGACTGACGCGGAAATGGTCTTCATCGGTGGTGGTGCCGGCATGGCGCCCATGCGTTCCCATATTTTCGATCAGCTCAAGCGCCTGAACTCCAAGCGCAAGATCAGCTTCTGGTACGGTGCGCGCAGTGTTCGCGAGATGTTCTACGTAGAGGATTTCGACGGGCTGCAGGAAGAGAACGACAACTTCGAGTGGCACGTAGCTCTTTCCGATGCACTGCCGGAGGATAACTGGGAAGGCCCCACAGGGTTTATCCACAACGTATTGTACGAGAACTATCTGAAGGACCATCCGGCTCCGGAAGACTGTGAGTACTACATGTGTGGGCCCCCAATCATGAATGCGTCCTGCATCAAGATGCTGAAAGATCTGGGTGTAGAGGATGAAAACATCATGCTGGATGACTTTGGAGGCTAAGCAGTTCTGATGACATTCAGCATGGTACGACCCGCCAGGGTGGCCCTGGCCAGCGCTTTTACAGCGCTGGCCTTTGCCGTTCTGGCGGGTTGTTCGTTTGAGCCAGAGGAAAAAATCTGGGAAATCTCCGGACCTGTCTTCGGCACCAGCTACCACATCAATGTCGTATTGACCGAGGATCAGGAGAGGCTTGAAACTCTGGCCAGCGGTATCGATGAGGTGCTCGAAGGGGTTGATGCGTCAATGTCGACCTGGCGCGAGGATTCGGAGCTGTCCCGTTTCAATCAACGATCCGATCAATCCGAGTGGGTTCCGGTGTCAGCGGGCTTGCTCCGTGTTCTTCAGAAGGCTGAAGAGATCTCAACGATGACCGCTGGTGCCTTTGATGTGACCATCGGCCCGGTGGTAAATCTTTGGGGGTTTGGCCCCGAGGCGCGCCCGGAGCAGATTCCGTCAGAAGAATCTCTCTCCAGGGTTCTTGCTGCCACTGGCTTCGAGAAGCTTGAGCTGCGGGTCGATCCGCCCGCCGTGCGTGCGACACCACCGCAATATGTGGATCTGTCGGCTATCGCCAAGGGATACGGTGTAGATGCGGTTGCCCGTTTTCTTGAGAGCGAAGGCGTGGAGGCATACCTGGTGGAGATTGGCGGAGAGGTTAGCGTCAATGGCCGTAAACCTGATGGCAGCACCTGGCGACTGGCCATAGAACAGCCGATGGCCGAAGGGCGCGCGGTAAACCGCGTGGTGGCGCTGGAATCACGTGCTATGGCAACATCAGGTGATTATCGTAATTATTACGAATCGGAAGGGCGTCGGTATTCCCATACAATAGACCCTGAAACGGGTGAGCCAATTGCTCACAAGCTGGCATCAGTAACCGTTATCGCGGACGATTGTATGACGGCAGATGCTCTGGCAACCGGTTTTAATGTGATGGGCTACGAGCGGGCAAATGAGCTCGCGGTAAGGGAAAATATCCCGGCCTATTTTATTGTCAGGACGGATGAAGGCTTCGAGACGCACCAGACGCCCGCCTTTTCGTCCTACGTGACTCAATGAGGGGAGGGCAACATGGGTACCTTTCTTTTGGTTCTTTTCATCGTGGTTTTGCTGGTTGCAGCCATGTCTATTGGCGTGATCCTCGGGCGCAAGCCCATCAGCGGAACCTGCGGCGGGATTGGCGCGCTCGGTATCAGCCAGTCCTGTGATATCTGCGGTGGTAATACCCAGAAGTGCGAAGAAGAAAACGAACGGTTGGCCAACGAGGGTAAAGAGCCCGAGGCTCTGGCTTACGACGCCAGCAAGGCCAGCAAGCACTGATCTGTTTTTGACAATTACAACCATCTTTTCACGACGTAGATAAGGAGTCACTGCGCGCATGGCAGAACATCATTACGACGTCGTCGTTATCGGCGCCGGTCCGTCCGGCGAAGGCGCGGCGATGAATGCGACGAAACACGGCAAACGTGTCGCTATCATCGAAGACAAGCCTACCGTTGGCGGGAACTGCACCCACTGGGGCACCATTCCTTCCAAGGCGCTGCGCCACTCCGTCAAACAGATCATTACGTTCAACACCAACCAGATGTTCCGGGATATCGGTGAGCCTCGGTGGTTCTCTTTCCCGCGCGTGCTTCAGAATGCCCAGAAAGTCATCGGCAAACAGGTCAAGCTCCGGACGCAGTTCTACTCTCGCAATCGCGTGGATCTGATAAACGGCCGGGCCTTTTTTGTCGACCAGAACCGCATAGAAGTCCGGGGTAGCAAGTCCTCCGAGACGCTGCACTTCAAGCAGGCGATCATTGCCACCGGTTCCAGGCCCTACCTGCCACCCGATGTGGACTTCCGTCACCACCGTATCTATAACTCCGACACCATTCTGAACCTGTCTCACACGCCTCGTACACTGATTATTTATGGCGCTGGCGTCATAGGGTCAGAGTATGCCTCGATCTTTGCGGGCCTGGGTGTAAAAGTCGACCTGATCAACCCGGGTAGCCGGCTGTTGTCCTTCCTGGATGACGAGATCTCCGACGCCCTGAGTTACCACCTGCGGAATAATGGCGTTCTGGTTCGCCACAACGAGCAGTATGAGTCGGTTGTGGGCGACGACCACGGTGTGGTGTTGTCGCTTCAATCGGGCAAGAAAATCCGTGCGGATGCATTCCTGTGGTGCAATGGTCGCAGCGGGAACACCGAGAAGCTGGGCCTCGAAAATATCGGTCTGGAACCCAATGGTCGTGGACAACTGGCTGTTGACGAGCACTATCGCACCGAAGTGGACAACATCTACGCAGCGGGCGACGTGATCGGCTGGCCAAGTCTGGCAAGCGCCGCTTATGACCAGGGCCGCTCTGCATCCTCGGATATTGTCGATGACGCATACTTCCGCTTTGTGTCGGATGTTCCGACCGGGATCTACACCATTCCGGAAATCAGTTCCGTTGGTAAAACCGAGCGCGAACTGACGGAAGCCAAGGTGCCCTACGAGGTTGGACAGGCGTTCTTCAAGGATCTCGCCCGTGCCCAGATTACCGGAGAAGCGGTAGGCATGCTGAAAATCCTGTTTCACCGGGAGACCCGTCAGATTCTGGGTATCCACTGTTTCGGTGACCAGGCGGCGGAAATCGTCCACATCGGCCAGGCGATCATGAATCAGGAAGGAGAGGCCAACTCTCTGAACTACTTCATCAATACCACGTTCAACTATCCGACCATGGCGGAAGCCTACCGTGTCGCGGCGTTGAACGGTCTGAACCGGATCTTTTAACGGGGCAGGCCGCAAGAGGGGTCAGAAGAAAGCCTTCAACTGACCCCGGCTCAACCTTTCATATCCCGAATTCACCCGCTGACAGGGCTTCTTTACTGGCGGACACCCCGGCGTGACTCTGTGGCAGTGACAGAGCTGACCTGGCCCTGTTGTCGAAGAATATGCGGGTGCTGGTGGGATAGTCAGTGATGATGCTGTCCACGCCCATTTCTTCCAGTTGCAACATGTCGTGAATCCGGTTCACCGTCCAGGTGGACACGTGCATGCCCTTTCGATGGGCTTTTTCAACCAGCGCTTTTGAGCAAAGCTTCCAGTTGATGCAGAGATACTCACAGCCGAGTTGGCCCGCAATGCTCAAGGGGCGCGGGAATTTGCGCTCTGCTACCAGGCCGATGCGGATGTTCTTATTCCGCCGCCGGATCTGTTTCAGAAACCAGGTGTCGGAAGAGGTTATGGCCACCGTCTGATACAGATTGCGTCGCTGTATAACCTCTGTCAGGCGATTGCTGAGAATGTTCAGGCGCTGACGCGTGTCTTTTTTGACTTCCAGTTGCAGGTGTTCGAGGTCGTCGAACCGGTCCAGAAGGTCTTCCAGCGCGGGAATTCCCGTGGGTGTGGGCCAGGAGCTGGTGTTTCTTCGCGCATCCATGGCAGCCAGTTCGGCAGCCGTGTACTGACTGATACTGCCTTTCTGGCTGGTCGTGCGGTCAACCGAAAGATCGTGTACCAGTACCGGCTTGCCGTCTTTTGACAATACGAGATCCAGTTCGAAGTGCCGGATACCGTGCCGGTAGGCATGCGTAAATCCCGGAAGGGTGTTTTCGGGAGCTTCTCCCTTGGCGCCTCTGTGTCCGTAGACAATCATTCCGCTGCATCATCCTTCAGGCGTTGGTAAATGGCCTGGCGCTTCTTCCAAGTGTCGTGGCAAAGGCGTATGTCTTCGAGGTACGCCGGCAGCTCGTTCATCAGCAAGGCCTGAGGGCCGTCCACCAGGGCTCTTTCCGGCTTGGGGTGGAAATCCACGAGGACCATGTTGGCACCGGCGACGACGCCCTGGGCGGTCGCGTGCATGACATCAAGGATGCCGTCCGGAGACTGCTCGCGGCTGCCCACCGAATGGGAAGGATCCACACAGACTGGCATACGGGTGAGGCGCTTGACCGCCGGCACATGGGCGAAATCCACCATGTTCCGATGGGGCTGGCCGGCCTCGGTTTTCATGCCCCTCAGGCAGAAGATGACATTAGCGTTGCCTTCGCTGGCCAGATACTCGGCAGCGTTGAGGGATTCATTCAGGGTAATCCCGAACCCGCGTTTGAGCAGTACCGGATAGGTACTCTGGCGGCCAATGGCTTTGAGCAGCTCGAAGTTCTGGGTATTGCGGGTGCCCACCTGCAGCATTACACCGGTTGGACGGCCAAGCTTTTCGAGGCAGTTGTCGATTTCCTCAATGTGGCTCTCATGAGTGATCTCCATGGCGATCACCTTGATGCCGTGTTTACCCGCCTTTTCAAACACCCAGGGGAGGCAGCCCTTGCCGTGGCCCTGGAATGAATAGGGGTTGGTGCGCGGCTTGTAGGCGCCCATTCTTGTGCAAACTTCCCCATGTTCTTCCAGGGCCTGCATCATCATGTCGACGTGTTCGGGCACATCAACCGCGCACAGCCCGGCAAAGATGTTCAGGTTGGATTGACTGAACTCGACACCGTTGTAGGTGAAGCCGCTTTGCCGTCGATCGTCCCGGTGGCGTCCAAGAATACGGTAGTCGTCCGAAATGCGTATGGCTCGTTCGACCGCAGGCAGGGCTTCGATCTCTTCCTTGTTCAGGGGCTTGGTGTCCCCGAGAAGGTAGATTTCGGTCAGCCTCTGGGTGGCGCCCTGAACCTCATGAACCCGAACCGACACGTTCGGGAGATTCTCGAGGTAGTGCATGGTCTGTCGGTATTCTTCGCTGTCCAGAGCGGTATTCGGATGAAGAATCGCTAGCATGCTGTCTCCTTTTAAGAACCGGCGTCTTGCGCCCGGTGCCGCGCCTGCATGAACTCCCGATGATTAAGATGCAGCAGGTCTGCCATGCGGCGAATAAGGTGTTCTTCGTACTTGTCGATGCGGCCGTCCGCAAAGGCCACGCGCCAGATACTTTCGAGCAGGGCCTGTTTTCCTTCCTGGTCCAGGTACTCGTTGATCTGGCCGGTAAATTCATAGAGCGACGTGGCATCGTCTGCGTGGCTAAGGGCGTCTTCCAGAATTTCCTCGGCTTCGGCCCGGGTTACCTGATGTGCTTTTACTGCGCCATCAACAATGGCCTGCAGTTCGCGCTCGTCTTCATCCTGGTCGACACGGGAAAGCTGAACCATCAATGCCGTGGCAGCCACTGCGAGCTGATGGTTATCGGGCTTCTCGCGTTCAGCTTCCGGTGCCGCAAACAGTTTTTTCAGGCGCTCGATCATGATCGGACAGTCCTACTTCTGTGTTTGGTTTGAGGCGCCGCGTCAGGCCGCCCTGGCCAGCTGCCGGACCCGGTTTTCCAGTTCAATCTGGTCGGCTGTGAACCGGCGGATACCATCGGCCAGCTTCTCGGTAGCCATAGCGTCCTCGTTGGATTCCCAGCGGAACAGTTTCTCGTCGATGGTGCCAAACTGATCCGGTGAGCTGGCGGTGTCGGCGACCAGTCGACGCGGCAGATCGCCCGGGTCGTCCTGCAACTCCTGCAGCAGGGTAGGGCTTATGGTCAGGCGGTCACAGCCAGCCAGCATTTCAATTTCGCCGGTGTTCCGGAAACTGGCACCCATCACTACCGTTTTAAAGCCGTTGGCCTTGTAGTAATTGTAGATGCGGGATACCGAAAGCACCCCCGGATCCTCTGCAGCCGGGTAGGTGTCCCGGCCAGTGCTGGCCAGGTGCCAGTCCAGGATTCGACCTACAAAGGGCGAGATCAGGAATGCACCGGCCTGGGCACAGGCAGCGGCCTGAATGAAAGAAAACAGCAACGTCAGGTTGCAGTGAATGCCTTCTTTCTCCAGTTGCTCGGCGGCCCGGATCCCTTCCCAGGTAGAAGCAATCTTGATCAGTACGCGACTGGTGTCTACGCCCTGTTTGTCGTACAGCTCAACCAGGCGGCGGGCGCGCTCGAGCGTACCGGCGGTATCAAAGGACAAACGGGCATCCACCTCCGTCGAAACCACACCGGGAATCAGGTTCAGGATTTCTCGGCCGGCGAGTACGGCCAGCATATCCGTGGCCATGGTCAGCTGCTCGGCGTCTGAGCCGCCATGCCGCCGGGCTTCTGCCACAGCCTTGTCCAGCATCGGCCGGTAAGCGTCGGAAGCGGCAGCTTTGAGCAGCAGGGATGGATTGGTGGTGGCATCTTCCGGCCGCCACTTCGCAATGGCTTCGATATCGCCGGTATCCGCTACCACCGTGGTCATGGTCTTCAGTTGGTCGAGCTTGCTGGTCATTCGTCCTGTCGTCCCGGTTGATCTGTTATTGGTGCGCCCGAATCCCGGGCGCTGGCTATATGCCTACAATAACGGGCCGCTCTGACAGGAACAAGACAACAAAAGGTATGGTGGCAATTGCCTGCGATTAAGCTTCGGCAATCTCCGGCGCCGCCGGTTCACGAACCTTTTCCAGAGCGGTTTCGATCACTTCCAGGCCAGCACCGGATTTATGGGCGTTCTCGCTGATATAGCGACGGAACTGCCGACCGCCAGGTTGGCCGTGGAAAAGGCCGAGAAGGTGCCTGGACATGTGAGTCAGGAATACGCCGCGCTCAAGTTCGCTCCCTATGAACGGAAGCATGGCCCGAAGTGCCTGATGCCGGGTTTCTACCGGCGCCGCCTGCCCGAAAAACTCCGGGTCAACTCCCGCCAGCAGCCAGGGATTGTGGTACGCCTCCCGACCCAGCATCACGCCGTCGGTATGCCGGAGATGCTCGTGGCACTCACCGAAGGTCTTGATGCCGCCGTTGATGATGATTTCAAGGTGCGGGTATTTCGCTTTCAGCCGGTAGACCCAGTCGTATTTAAGCGGAGGGACTTCCCGGTTTTCCTTGGGGCTCAGGCCTTCGAGAATCGCGATCCGGGCGTGCACGATAAAGGTCCGGCAGCCAGCTTCGGACACTTTTTCCACGAATTCGCAGAGATCGTCCCAGGACTCCCGCCCATCAATACCGATTCGATGCTTCACGGTGACTGGCAGGTCGGTTGCTTCGATCATGGCGCGCACGCCCTCTGCCACCTTGTCCGGATGGCCCATCAGGCAGGCACCGATCATGTTGTTCTGAACACGGTCGCTGGGGCAACCGACGTTCAGGTTAACCTCATCGAAGCCGTATTGCTGTGCCAGCCTGGCGCAGTGGGCAAGTTCGCCAGCATCGCTGCCACCCAGCTGAAGGGCCAGTGGGTATTCGGCCTCATCGTGGCGCAGAAAGCGCGCGGTGTCGCCATGAATCAGTGCGCCGGTGGTGACCATCTCGGTGTAGAGCAGGGTATGCCGGCTGAGCTGGCGCGCCAGATAACGGTAGTGACTGGTGGTCCAGTCCATCATTGGTGCCACGCAGAAGCGGCGGGAGGGGCCGGAGTTGTGCAGCATGGTTTCCTGGGATGGTATTCCAGACATTACGGTACCTGTTATCAACCAAAAACGTGTGGCGTAAATCGTTACGGCGAAAATTGTCGTCTAGTTTAACAGGCATCTGCTTGCGATTTCCGTAAGGCTTTGGCGAAACCCATAACAGGCTTCAGGCTGCGCGTTTCAAATAGTTGCGGAGAAAATTGAAGTAGATTAGAGCGTCTCGAGTGGAGAACAGCTGGGGCTTGAATCCACCATAGAGTTTGTTGATGTAATTGCCCGGAACCTCGGGAAGCTTCGCCAGAGCCATTGCCCAATCGTCAAACTGGCGATGATCGATTTGCTCGTACTGAATCAGGCGAACATCCTGGTGGCGAGGATCGGCAGTGATGCCAAGGTAAAGTCTGTTGACAGCCTCTTTCTCACCTTCCAAAACCTGCATGAAATTGAACTGATCATAAGCCAGCAGGCCGGTGATGCCGTCCCGCTCGTTTCTTTTGATGGATTCCGCGAGGATGTCGTCTAAATCGGATTCCTGCAGATGCGAAGAAACGCTGCTGAAATAGATAAGCCTGCAAAGTCTGGGCTTTGATGCGTCCATAGCAAAAAACCTCCCTGAAGGAGAAGCACTCCTTCTGCTATGATCTCATGCTTCTTTAACTGTACTCCCATAAAACCCAAGTAAACAACCTTGCCCTGGAGTTTGAACGTATGCCCCTGATGGTGCAGGCTCTGCTGCCGGTATTTATCCTGATCATGCTTGGGCATGTGTTCCGCCGCATTGACTTTCCGGGCGGCGATTTCTGGCCCCAGGCGGAGAGGTTTACCTACTACGTGCTGTTTCCGGCCATGTTGATCTTCAAGCTGGGGCAGGCCAGGCTGCCGGCTTCCGCTTATGGCGACATTGCATTGCTCATTGGCGCCATGCTGATCGCGATGACGCTGATCCTGGCGATTGCCCAATGGTTCTGGCGCTGGTCCGGCCCGGTTTTTTCTTCGGTTTACCAGGGGGCTATCCGGTTCAATTCCTACGTGGGCCTGGCGGCTGGCGGCATGCTGCTCGGCGATCAGGGCCTTTCCCTCACGGCGATTGCGGTTGCCATCATGGTGCCGTTGCTGAATCTGCTGTGCATACTGATGTTTTCACTGGTGGCCACGGAAGGGCCGGTGAGGCTGGTGCCAGTATTCAAGGCGATTGTGACCAATCCTCTTATAGTGGGCTCGGTGATTGGCGTGGTCTGGAGTTTCTTCGAAATCGGATTTCATCCGCTGATCGGCGGCATTCTCGAGCCGCTAAGCAATCTGGCGTTGCCGATGGGTTTGATGACGGTTGGCGCCGGGCTTCAGCTCAAGGCCCTCAGAGGCGCTTCACTGCCGTTTATTGTTTCATCGGCGCTGAAGTTGGTCGGATTTCCGCTGATGACTGCGGGGCTGGCCTTGTTGCTGGGTCTTGAGGGAATGATGGTTCAGGTGGCCGTGCTGTTGTCGGCGCTTCCCACGGCCACCTCTGCCTACATTCTGGCTCGACAGCTTGGTGGCGATGCCCCCCTGATGGCGGGCATCATCAGTGGTCAGACCTTGCTGGCCATCGTCACCATACCGTTAATGCTCAGTATTCTCTGGTAGGCACTTGAGCACCGCGTCGACAATGCTGTGCTGGAAGTTGTTGTAACCTTCTGGCGTTGCCGCGATGTCAGTGGCCAGAGGGTCCCAGGTGCTGAAGGTCACGTCCAGGCTCTCGGTGATCGAGCGCCACCACTGCCGGTTGAACTGCGGTTCGGTCAGGAGGCAGGGATGGTTTGCGTTGCGCAGTTTTTCCTGCACTTCCGCGATATGCCGGGCCCCTGGCGACAGCTCCGGGTTCAGCGTCAGAACGCCCTCGAGTTTCAGTTCATAGTGTTCGGCAAATCGGGTAAAGGCGTCGTGATAGGCGAACAGGCTGATTTCGCGCGCCGGTGCAAGGCGGTCCCGGATATTGGCATCGGTTTCTCGAACGCTGGCTTTGAACTGCTCGAAATTTTCGTTCAACGCGCCAGCGTCAACACCTTCCAGTCCTGAGAGAGCATCGCGTATCGTCCCGGCCATTTCGATGGCCAATTCGGGATCCAGCCAGATGTGCGGGTCTTCGCCTTCTCCGTGATCATGGCCGTGTCCGTGCCCCTCGTTGTGGTGTTCTTCCTCCTTGGCCTCCTCTTCGTGAGCATGGCCATGGTGATCGTCCGCGTGCTCGTCGTGCGCGTGGTCATCGTGGGTAACTTCCCCGGGTTCGTGCTCGGCATCCATGAGCGCGACCGTTCGACCGCTGAATTCCTGCCCTGCCAGAAGGCGATTAAGGAAGGTTTCCATGTCGGGCCCGACCCAGAAAATCACGTCGGCGTTTTCCAGTGCCCGGCGCTGGGATGGCTTCATGGTGTAATTGTGGGGGCTGGAGCCGGGCGGGACGAGACTCGTTGTCTGCATGTCTTCCGTGGCGATCGCACTGACGATCAGCTCAACCGGTTTGATGGAAGTAACAATACGGGTCTCGGCCTGCAGGGCGCTGTGAAACAAAAGGGTGCCGGCTCCGAGTGCAATAGAAAGTGCTTTTCCGGTAACGCGCATGATAAGTGAGATCCTGCGATGCTAATGTGTAATGTTATAATATAACAAACTCGGCCGGGGCCGGCAAAAGAAACTTCTTACTTAGTATTTCTGGTGTGCTCGTTAACTTCCTGATCATGCGAAACCTGCCGTTGGCCGGTATAATGCCCGCTTTATCAAACGGCCACCGATTTTTCAGGAAGGTTTCATGACTGTACGTACCCGAATTGCTCCGTCACCCACGGGAGACCCTCACGTTGGTACCGCCTACGTGGCCCTGTTCAACCTGTGCTTTGCCCGTCAGCACGGCGGCCAGTTTATCCTGCGTATCGAAGACACCGACCAGGCCCGCAGTACCGCAGAATCCGAGCAGGACATTCTCAAGGCGCTGCGCTGGCTCGGTCTGAACTGGGATGAAGGCCCCGACGTGGGTGGTCCTCACGGCCCCTATCGCCAGTCCGAGCGCAAGCACTCGTACCGGCAGTATGCCGAGGATCTGGTGACGGCCGGCCACGCATTTTATTGCTTCCGCACACCGGATGAGCTGGAAGCCATTCGGGAAGAACGCAAGGCCCAGGGCCTGAACCCGGGTATCAAGGGCGATCTGGAGCTGCCCGAGGACGAAGTGAAGCGCCGCCTCGATGCAGGTGAACCATACGTGATTCGTATGAAAGTGCCCGATGAGGGCGTCTGCGAGATCGACGACATGCTTCGGGGCACCATTGAGATCGACTGGGCTCAGGTGGACTGCCAGATTCTGCTCAAGTCCGATGGCATGCCCACTTATCACCTCGCGAATGTGGTTGATGATCACCTGATGGAAATCACCCACGTTCTGCGCGGTGAGGAGTGGATCAACTCGGCGCCCAAGCACAAGCTGCTGTACCAGTATTTTGGCTGGGATATGCCGGTGCTGTGTCACCTTCCGCTGCTGCGCAACCCGGACAAGAGCAAGCTGTCCAAACGCAAGAACCCGACCAGCATCAATTTCTATGAGCGCATGGGCTTTCTGCCGGAGGCCGTCACCAACTACCTGGGGCGCATGGGCTGGTCCATGCCGGACGAGCGGGAAAAGTTCACCCTGGACGAGATGATCGAGAACTTCGACATCCAGCGAGTTTCCCTTGGTGGCCCGGTGTTTGACGTGGAGAAGCTCCGCTGGCTGAACGGCCAGTGGCTGCGCGAAGAGCTGACTGAAGAGCAGTTCATGGAGCGCATGCGCCAGTGGTGGTTCAATGAGGATGCCCTGCGTGCTCTGGTGCCCCACATCAAGGGCAGGGCAGAGGTGTTTTCGGATGTGGCGCCCATGGCCCAGTTCATGTTCTCCGGCATGCTCAACCTGAGGCCGGAAGACTTTGTCCACAACAAGCTGGAGGAAGCCCAGATCAAGCGGGTTCTTCAGTTCACGCTCTGGAAGCTTGAAGCGCAGCGACACTGGAGCAAGGAGACCATCTTCGCGGATATCAAGGCGTTGGCCAAAGCCATGGACCTGAAGATGGGTGACTTCATGTTCTCCATTTTTGTGGCGGTTGCTGGCACCCCGAATTCCTGGTCTGTCATGGATTCCATGGCGCTGCTGGGCCCGGACATGACCCGTTCAAGGCTTCGGCATGCCCTGGAAGTGATGGGTGGATTCTCCAAGAAGGAAACCAAGAAGGTGGAAAAGGAGTACGCGGCTCTGGGTATTCATTAACCGCTTTGGTGAATTAATAAACGGCTTGAACAGGGATGTTCAGAAAACTGAAAAAAAGTGTGTTTCAGAGGTTGACGCCCACAGGGCGGATCCTTAATATACGCAGCCGTTGAGGGGCCATAGCTCAGCTGGGAGAGCGCAACACTGGCAGTGTTGAGGTCGGCGGTTCGATCCCGCCTGGCTCCACCAATTTCTAGTCCCCTTCGTCTAGTGGCCTAGGACTCCGCCCTTTCACGGCGGCAACAGGGGTTCGAACCCCCTAGGGGACGCCAATACGGCTTGACGGTTTAGTCCACCGGGAAGCCATCAAAAAAACCGCCTTCTGGCGGTTTTTTTGTGTCTGAATGTCGGGTCAGACAACAATGGGGTCAAATGAAATTTCCATCTGACCCCGGATTTATTCAGCGCTCGGCAATGGCACCCTTCCCAACACCCTCATAAGCCTTCACCCGGATGGTGTCTGTCGCGAACTCCACCTTGAGCTTGTCGGCCATGTGGGCGGCAATGAGCTCCACCGTGGTGTCGGTATCCAGCATGTACACGCGCTCCTCTGGCAGGGTCAGTGCAAACTCGCCCTGGTTGGCCTCGTATTCGAAGGTCACATAGCGAACGCCGTCTTCGCCCACATGGCGACGCACCACATCCCCCTCGGACCCCACGTAGATATCCCGCCAGAGCTTGGCCCAGCTGCGCTCCAGATCGTAATCGCGGTGGCCGTTCCGGTCGATACGAATCGGTGATCGATGGCCGTGGGCGATGCGCTGGCAGTTGCCCAGGTGTTTCTTAAGGCCGTGGACATAGTGGTAGTAGGCACCATCGATCTCCTCTTCCCGGAGATTGATCTCCACGGAAATCACGTTGGCCGGAAGCACGGCCTTTATTTCCTGTTCCAGCAAAGAGGCCACGGCCGAGGGCACAACCCGATCGGCGGACAACCAGACAATGGCCTCGTCCGGTGAGCGGTGAATGATCTGGCTGCCGTCCGTGAGTGCCCAGGTAAAAGTGTCTGGCTGCTCCTCACTCCAGGAGAGCCCCTGGTAGCCGCGGGGAATCACCAGGCGATGGTCAACACGCTCATCGATCACCCGCTTGATGGTGCGTTTTACGTTACTGAAGTCGAACACCATGCCCTGTTCGTCCAGCTCCCCGCCAAGCACCACATCCGCAATCCAGCTTTCACCCACCAGCCCACGGGTCGGGTCCAGGTAGGCAAAATCGATAACGGTCAGGTTGTCTACAAACAGATGGTTCATCAAATTTCCAGGCGGGTATGGTTGATTGATGGCCGAATTCTAGCAAAAATCACCGAATACAGCAGTCTGGCGGTTAGCCACTGCTTCATTTCTTTTTGCTATCGGACTCATCATTTTAAACCTCGACTCGCACATTGATCAGCAATTTCCGGCACTGATACTGGCGGCCGGTGCCTCGAGCCGCCTCGGTCGGCCGAAAGCCCTCCTGCCGCTGGCTTCTGGTGAAGGGACAGACACGGACTGCCGTAACCGCACATTGTTGGACGCCGCCATTGCCCAGGGCCGAATCCTCAGCCCGGAAGTTCGAGTGGTGTGTGGGGCCTGGTACCCGCTCATACGCTTTCGTTGTCGGAGGCAACCTTCTTCCTGGTTGCGGGCGCCGGATTGGCAGGAGGGCATCTCGGCATCTCTGTCAGCGGGACTTCGCAGCCTGGGGCCAGCCGTAAAAGGCGTGTTTGTTCTGGTGGCGGACCAGCCGTTACTGGATCTGAACGCCCTCGAGGCCTTTGGCAAGGCGGCCCGCTGTGTACCGGAACAGCCCATCGCTGCAGATTACGGTGGCCGGCCGGGTGTGCCCGCCTATTTGCCCAGATGGCTCTGGCCGCTGGTGTTGGATCTGGAGGGGGATAGGGGCGCCGGGCGACTGCTTGCAGAGGTGCGTGCAACCCGGGTAGATATTCCGGGGATCCACGATGATGTGGACACCCCGGCAGACTGGCAGAGGATCAGGACCCTGCTCAACCGAACAGGCCAGACAGCCAGGCAATCCCGACGCTGAAGATGCCTAGACTTATGGCAAGACCAATGGTGTAGACCCGGGACGATGCCGAGCGCTGCTGCGCAACAAAAAGGTCGATTGTGCGCTGGGCTATGTCTTCAGCGGTTTCCCTCGAGATCTCGTGGGCTTGCTGAATAGCCTCGGACTGAAGGGTTTGCCAGAACTCGGTATCAATCGTCTGCACACTCGTGATGTGATCTTTCAGCTCGGCCATATGCTCGCTCGTGAAGCCGGAATTCTTTTTCAGCTCCTTCTTGAGCACGGCAAGTTCGCTGCCAAGGTTCAGGTTGACCTCCGCGGCAACTTCGTCCCGCAGATTTTTGGTCCGTTCGTCGACCATTTCGGTGACGGCGTTCAGGCGTTCCTCAATCACCGCGTCCTGTTTGCTTCGGGATTCATCCAGAGCCCGCTTCAGGTGATCGAACTGCTCGTCAAAGAGGGAACTGAGCAGTTCGTGGAGGCGGTTGTTGATGTGAGTTTTGACTGCGGAACGGGCGATCTGCTCAATCAACTCGCTGGTCAAGGGCACCACATTGGCTTGCGGGTTGCTCCGGCTGGCTGAATCGCCCGTCTTGGGCGACAGTTCCACCGACGCATCTGCAGGTACGTTCAGCAGTTCGTCCTCTTCCGCGGCAGCCGGCTCAGATTGCAGCGGTGGCTCCGGCAAGTTTCCGCCTGTGACGTCACTGGCCAGCTGGTCCAAAACCTCTTTGAGGCCCTCCGTTTGCGGCGGTTTAGTGAGGATGTTGTAAACACCGAAGTTCCTGGCCTCCTCCATGAATGATGACGATTTTTTGGATGTGCACATGATGATGGGGATGCCGGCGGTCTCCGGGTTGCCCTTGATGGCTTTGGTCGCCTCTACGCCATTCATCCCCGGCATTAGATGGTCCATGAAGATGACATCCGGACGCCCCTGGCTGTTCAGGAAATCGAGGGCCTCCTCGGCCGAGCCAGCCATATTGACTTCCATATCGCGACTTTCCAGCAGTTTGCTCAGGGCAAATCGGGCCACCTTGGAGTCATCTACCAGCAGAGCGTTCTTGATCGCCATGTCACTACCTCAATCGTTTACTGCAAACGCGTTTGTTATCGGGCCGTTATGATTACCAGCCTTCCAGTTTCGGGCACTCTGTGGCCCGGTAGCTCTTGTCCCTATAACAGACACCGGGTTCAGTGGTTCGGGCAGTGAAAATTTCCCCTGCCGCTGTGGTCAGGCGTACCTGTCCGTAAGGCTCGCCATGACGGAATGTCGCTTCGATCGAGCTGCCGTTGGGATTCTTCAGCAAGCCCTTACCGTGGAACTTTCCTTCAATGTATTCGCCCTCGTATTTCTTGCCGCTGGCGAAGACCTCTGCCCCGGTGCCATGGAAGGCGCCGTTGGAAAGTTCGCCTTCGTAATGGCGACCGTCGGGGTAGGTGAGTGTGCCGGTGCCATGAAATTCGTCGTTTCGGAAGCCGCCGACGTAGAGCATGCCATCCGCGGTGGTCAGGGAACCGTGGCCATTAAGCTGTCCGTCCTTCCAGTGGCCGGTCAGTATGTCGCCGTTTGCCAGTGTAAGCGTGCCTTTGCCGTTAAACTGGTTGTCCCGGAATTCGCCGGAATAGCGCGAGCCGTCGGCACTGCGCCATTCACCGTCGCCCTCGCGGTTGCCTGCAGACCAGCCTCCCTCGTAACGGCCACCATCGGGATACCACGCGGTGCCCTGGCCGTGGAATTCACCATCCACGAAATGCCCCTCGTAGCGCAGTCCATCGTTGTCCTGGTAGGTGCCATCACCGGTCTTCACGCCACCGATCCAGATCCCGTCGCGGAAATTCACCGTGGTCAGAGCCTCCAGTTCGCCCACCAGAGTCACCTCATTGCCGGCTTTCAGGGCAATGGAGCGGTTCCAGGGTTTGAAACCTGGCTTGGTGATGGTGACCTCGTAGCGGCCCGGGTCCAGCTCAAGATCCAGGCGGGTCGCGCCATATTTCTTGCCGTTGATGGTGACCTGATCGCCGACAACGTTTGAGCGTAGTACCAGCAGCGCCTGCGTCGGTGGCTGGGGTTCCTGCTGTTTTTCCGGTTGTTGCGGATTTGCCGGGGCGGTGTCTGTTCTCGTTGCCATTACCGATGGCGGTTCAGCTACCGCCAGAACCTCCGGGTTCTCCGGCATGGATGGCACGGTAAACGGAGTGGCTTCCACCACGGGTGGGCGCGACTCCCGGGCAGCCTGTTCGGTTCTGGCGGATGCCTCCGGAACAGGCTCTGGGGCCGGCTCGGGCTCGGTAGTAATAGAGGCAACAGCTTGATCCGTCGAGGGTGGTTCGAAGGCTTCTGTTATCTGAAGGTCATCCCGAACCGAGGCGAACCCGGCGGTTACCAGCAGCATGAGCGCCAGGGCATTGACGAACAGAAGCGGTCTGAAATCGACCATGACGGAACCTCTTGATCCTGCATTCTTGGAATTCTGTCTACCGGTTCATCTTACCCAGTGAGTGCAACGCTATGTAACAGAAAGTGACGGGGAGTTACCGAGAATGCAGGCCAAATCACACTTTATCCGGAAGCTGATCATGGTTGAGCTGCTCCCATGATCTCATGTACACGTCGGCTTCGTATTGATAAGGCGATTTGAAAGGGGTTAGCACGAAATCGAAGACGAGAAAGAAAAACCCGATGGAGGCCCAAGCGATGGCCAGGGTGCTAATGGTCGTTGCCTGTACCTCCGGGTTCGAGTCGACGAAATTCTGTAACACCGGAATCAGATCCGATGCCATCGCTACCGGGTTGAAGCTGGCCATCACCAGTGGCACCCAGAAGGCGATGAAGATCGGGAAGAATCCGAATGACCAGAGCAATCGGCGGAGCAGATAAAGGGCAACTTCCCGCCAGAAGCGCTGTCTGACTTCCGGTACTTTCCGGATCCGCTCGAGGTACCGCCGACGTTCTGCCCAATAGGCGGCTACTTCCGGGGCCTCAACGGCCTTTGATTGAGGTGCAGGTGTTGTCATGTACGGCGCGGTACCCTATAGCTTCTGGAGTGATGCATGATAAGCGATACTACGTGTTACCCTACAATTCTCCAATTGTTTAAAGACAGGATAGTTTGAATGGCTGCAGTGATCGACAACGCAACTCATCCGGCCTTTGAGAAACTTCGCAGTCACCGGATCGATACACTCAATCTCGAGGTCGAGGAGTATCGTCACAAGAAGACTGGCGCCCGCCATCTGCATCTGGCAGCCGACAACGACGAAAACGTGTTTTTCGTTGCCCTGCGTACCTTCCCGATGGATTCCACCGGGGTGGCGCACATTCTGGAACACACGGCATTGTGTGGCAGCGAGCGTTTCCCGGTTCGTGATCCGTTCTTCATGATGATTCGGCGGTCACTGAACACGTTCATGAACGCTTTCACCAGCAGCGACTGGACGGCCTATCCCTTCGCCAGCATGAACCGAAAGGATTTCGACAACCTTCTGTCGGTTTACCTGGATTGTGTATTTTTCTCCAAGCTCGATCCGCTGGATTTTGCGCAGGAAGGTCATCGCCTTGAGTTCGATAAGCCGGAAGATCCGTCCACCGACCTGGTTTATCGGGGTGTTGTCTACAACGAGATGAAAGGCGCCATGAGTTCGCCCACGTCCCAGCTGTGGCAGAACCTCAGCAGCCACCTGTTCCCGACCACGACCTATCACTACAACAGCGGTGGCGAGCCCGACCACATCGTGGATCTGAGCTACGACGACCTGCTGCAGTTCTACCGCCACCACTATCACCCCAGCAACGCGATATTTGCCACCTACGGCGATATCCCGGCTCATGAGCATCATGAGAAGTTTGAAGAGCTGGCGCTGAAACGGTTCGACCGGCTGGACATCGATCTTCCGGTTCGCGACGAGAAGCGCATGTTCGCGCCGGTCAGGGTAGAGCAGGGTTATGCGGTCAACGAAGGCGAGGGGACCGACAACAAGACTCACATCGTTGTGGGCTGGTTGCTGGGCCACAGTTTTGATTTGCAGGAGAACCTGGAGGGTCAACTGCTCTCTGCGGTACTGCTGGAAAACAGTGCCTCACCGCTGATGCGAGCCCTGGAAACCACGGATCTTGGTCATGCACCTTCGCCCATGTGTGGTCTGGAAGACTCCAACCGTGAAATGACCTTTGTTTGCGGCATCGAAGGCAGCGAGCCGGACAAGCACAAGGATCTGGAAGCCCTGCTCGAGTCCACGCTGCTCAAGGTCGTGGAGGAGGGCGTCAGCCAGGAACGTCTGGAAGCCATCCTGCATCAGCTCGAACTGCACCAGCGGGAAATTGCTGGTGACCAGTTCCCGTACGGCCTGCAGCTGATCATGAGTGCCATTGCACCCATGGTGCACGGCGGTGATCCGGTTGAATTGCTGGATCTGGAGCCGGTCCTGGCAACGCTCCGGGAGAAAATCCGGGACCCGCAATACGTGCCGGATCTGATCCGCCGCAAGCTTCTTGAGAACCCGCACCGGGTCACCCTGACCCTGCGGCCGGATGAAAAGCTCGAGTCGCGCCGGCAGGAAGCCATCCGTGAAGCGCTGGCCCGTCGCAAGGCCGAGCTGACGGATGACGAGGTCCGGATGATTGTTGACCGGGCCAGGGCGCTGGAAGAACGCCAGATGCAGAAGGACGATGACTCCATTCTGCCAAAGGTGGATCTGTCTGACGTGCCTCTGCAGATGCCCGAGCCGGAAGGGCGTTATGACGGCGACATTTCGGCAACCGTTTATGCCCGTGGTACCAACGGTCTGGTTTACGAGCAGATTGTTGTCCCGGTGCCGGCGCTGACCGAAGAGGAGCTGCTTCTGGTGCCTTACTACACCACGCTGATTTCCGAAGTGGGTTGTGGTGATCTGGACTACCTGCAAATGCAGGATCGTATCTCTGCGGAGTCTGGTGGTATCGGTGCAGCGTTCAGCGCCAAAGGCCGGATTGATGACGTTCAGGCGCTGTCCGGTTACATCATCTTCAACGGCAAGGCGCTGGCCCGCAATCGCAGTGAATTGACCCGTCTTCTGCGGGATGTCTACACCAGTGCCCGCTTCGATGAGAAAGAGCGAATCCGGGAGATCATTGCGCAGATCCGGGCCCGTCGCGAGCAGGCCGTAACCGGCAGTGGCCATGCACTGGCCATGGGCGCGGCTTCACAGGGTATGAGTCCGGGTGCCTGGCTTTCTTTCCGGCTGGGTGGTCTTGCCGGTATTCGCGGCACCAAGCAGCTCGATCAGGCCCTGAAGGATCCAGAGGAATTGACGGCGCTCTGTGACAAGCTTTCTGCATTGCACGAGAAGATCGGCAAGCAGGGTCGGGAGTTCCTGGTGATTGGTGAAGAGGATCAGCTCCCGGCGATGGTTGATGATCTGAAATCCTGCTGGCGTGATGCCTCTGGAGCGGGCATTGCAGGCTGGAAAATGGAACCGGTCAATTACACCACCCGTGAGGCGTGGCTGACTTCTACCCAGGTTAACTTCTGCTCCAAGGCCTACAGCACTGTCGCTGTGGATCATCCCGATGCGGCGGCACTGACCGTGCTGGGTGGTTTCTTGCGTAACGGTTATCTGCACCGAGCCATTCGGGAGAAGGGTGGCGCTTACGGTGGCGGCGCCGGGCAGGACAGCGTGAATGGCACGTTCCGGTTCTTCTCCTACCGTGATCCGCGCCTGGAGGAAACGCTGGACGATTTCGACGCGGCCCTTGCGTGGCTTCAGGACAATGACCACGACTATCAGGAGCTTGAAGAGTCGATTCTTGGTGTAATTGGTCAACTCGACAGGCCCAGATCGCCCGCGGGCGCTGCTCGCCATGCTTTTCACAACAAGCTGTTTGGGCGAAGCCCGGAGCAGCGTGCCAGGTTCCGGGAGCGGGTGCTGTCCGCCACCCTGGATGACCTGAAGCGTGTGGCCAGAACCTGGCTGGTGCCGGAGAGAGCCAGTACGGCCGTGGTAACCAGTCCGGAAAACCGGGCCAGGGCCGAGAAGCTTGGCCTGAACATTCAGGAACTGTAAAGCCAAAACAACAGAGGCCAGATGAAGTCTTCATCTGGCCTCTTCTTGGTCTGGCCCATTTCTTATTCTGCCCCGATGACGCCCTCCAGCCGTCCGTACCCCTAGCGTTGCCGCTTCAAACCGGTTGTCACCATGATTCGGGTGGAGATCTCCTCAACCGAATATGCGGTGGTATTCAGGTACGGAATCCGCTCACGCCGATACATCAATTCAATTTCCTCGATCTCGTGCATGCACTGCTTGATGGATGAGTAGCGAGAGTTTGGCTTGCGTTCGTTGCGGATGGTTGCCAGCCGCTCCGGCTCGATAGTCAGCCCGAAAATTTTCTCTTTATAAGGTTTCAGGGCTTTCGGGATCTGCTGGTCTGCCAGGTCTTCTTCGGTAATCGGATAGTTTGCCGCTTTCACGCCATACTGCAGTGCCAGATAGAGACAGGTGGGGGTTTTCCCGCTTCGGGAGGCGCCAACGAGGATCAGGTCTGCTTCGTCGTAATGCCGGGTGCGTGCGCCATCGTCATTATCCAGCGCGAAATTGACGGCATTGATCCGGCGTTCATAGCTGCCTTCATTGTTGATGGCATGGGATTTACCGACGGTATAGGAAGAGGAAGACTGGAGTTCCTGTTCCAGGGGGCTGAGAAACGTACCGAAGATGTCCACCATGAAACCCTCGGCGGTGGCGATGATTTCCCGGATATCGCTGTTTACAATGGTGTCGAACACCAGCGGCCGTGCGCCGTCTGTCTCGGCCGCCTTGTTGATCCGTTTGACCATTTCCCGGGCTTTTTCTTCGTCCGCAATGTAGGGAACAGTAACCCGTTCAAACTCGATCTTTTCGAACTGGGCCAGAAGGCTGTGCCCGAGAGCCTCGGCTGTCAGGCCGGTGCCATCAGAAATGAAAAAAGCAGTGCGTTTCATGCTGTATTGTCCGGTTCCTTGGTTCTTGATTCCCGGCTCGGTGGCCTAGGTAATTTCCGCAGGTTACAGTATCATACACGCCAAGTTCGAGACTCCGCAGTGGATATTGTCTGCTTTTACCGCTTGATACCGCTGGCCCGATTTTGCTCTTAGCTTCACAGACTCAAGGGAGACATGCTTTGGAAGATTACATTATCTGGTTTGATCACCTGGGAATGTCCGATGTCGATCGGGTAGGCGGCAAGAACGCCTCACTCGGCGAAATGATCAGTAATCTCGCCAACGCAGGTGTTACCGTTCCAGGTGGCTTTGCCACAACAGCGCACGCCTATCGCGAATTCCTCGCTACTGACGGACTGAAAGAGCGTATCGACAACGCTCTCGATGCCCTGGACATCAACGACGTTAACGAACTGGCCCGGGTTGGTGCCCAGATTCGTCAATGGATCATTGAAACGCCATTTCCGGATGTTCTGGAGAACGCCCTGAAGGAATCGTTCGCCACCCTGCAGGATGGCAACGAACACATGGCGGTTGCGGTACGTTCCTCTGCAACGGCGGAAGATCTCCCGGATGCCTCCTTTGCAGGCCAGCAGGAAACCTTCCTGAACGTGGTGGGGCTGCAACAGGTGCGTACCTCGGTCAAGGAAGTGTTTGCGTCGCTGTTCAATGACCGCGCTATTTCCTACCGCGTCCACCACGGCTTTGACCACAAGATGGTCGCGCTCTCAGCTGGTATCCAGAAAATGGTGCGCAGTGAGACGGCGGCCAGTGGCGTTATGTTCACCCTCGACACAGAATCCGGCTTCCGTGACGTGGTATTTGTAACTGCCTCTTACGGTCTGGGTGAGACCGTCGTTCAGGGTGCTGTAAACCCTGATGAATTCTACGTACACAAGCCTACTCTCGAAGCCAGTCGGCCGGCCGTCCTGCGTCGCAATCTGGGCAGCAAGGCCATCAAGATGGTCTACCACACCAAGCCCGGTGAAGGTGAATTCGTTGAAACAGTGAAGGTGGAGCAGGAAGACCGCAACCGCTTCTGCATCACTGACGCCGAGGTGGAAGACCTGGCACGTCAGGCGATGATTATCGAGAAGCACTACCAGCGACCGATGGACATCGAGTGGGCGAAGGACGGCGACGACGGCAAGATCTACATCGTTCAGGCGCGCCCTGAGACGGTGAAAAGCCGTGCGTCTGCCAATGTGATGGAGCGCTACCTGCTTAAAGAAACCGGCAAGGTGCTGGTGGAAGGCCGGAGCATCGGCCACAAGATCGGCAGTGGCCCGGTGAAGATCATCACCAGCATCAAGGAAATGGACCGGGTGCAGGCCGGCGATGTGCTGGTTACCGACATGACCGACCCGGATTGGGAGCCGGTGATGAAAAGGGCTTCCGCCATTGTTACCGACCGCGGTGGTCGTACCTGCCACGCGGCCATTATTGCTCGCGAGCTGGGCATTCCGGCCGTGGTTGGATGCGGCGATGCCACCGAGTTGCTGTCCGACGCACAGGAAGTGACCGTCTCCTGCGCCGAGGGCGATACCGGCATGATCTACGAGGGCTCCCTGGATTTCGAGCTGCGGGAAAATACCGTGGACTCCATGCCGAACATCCCGTTCAAGATCATGATGAACGTCGGCAACCCAGACCGGGCTTTTGATTTCCAGGCGTTGCCGAATGAAGGTGTTGGTTTGGCACGGCTTGAGTTCATTATTAACCGGATGATCGGTGTTCATCCCAAGGCACTGCTGAACTTTGATGGACTGCCCCGGGATATCAAGCAGACCGTTGAGAAACGCATCTCCGGTTACAGCTCGCCGGTGGATTTCTATGTCGACAAGCTGGTTGAGGGCATCTCTACCCTGGCAGCGGCGTTCGCGCCCAAGAAAGTGATCGTGCGGTTGTCGGACTTCAAATCCAACGAATACGCCAACCTGATCGGCGGCACTCTGTACGAGCCGGATGAAGAAAACCCGATGCTCGGTTTCCGGGGTGCATCGCGCTATATCTCCGATACCTTCCGGGACTGCTTCGAGCTGGAATGCCGTGCCCTGAAAAAGGTGCGTAACGAGATGGGGCTGACCAATGTGGAAGTGATGGTTCCGTTCGTGCGTACCGTGGGTGAAGCGGAACAGGTAGTGAACCTGCTGGCGGAGAACGGACTCAAGCGTGGTGACAACGGTCTTCGGGTCATCATGATGTGTGAGCTGCCGGCCAATGCGCTGCTGGCGGATCAGTTCCTGGAGCACTTTGACGGCTTCTCCATCGGCTCCAACGATCTGACTCAGCTGACCCTGGGTCTGGACCGGGATTCGGGCATCATCGCGCACCTCTTCGATGAGCGGAACGATGCGGTCAAGGCGCTGCTTTCCAACGCCATTCAGGCGTGCAAGAAGGCCGGCAAATACATCGGTATCTGCGGGCAGGGGCCATCGGATCATCCGGATCTCGCCAAGTGGCTGATGGATCAGGGCATTGATACGGTGTCACTGAACCCCGATTCGGTACTGGACACCTGGTTCTTCCTGGCCGACGAAAAAATCGACTGAGTTTATTTCCAGGATAAGGAGAGCGACAACGTGACGACGATAATTACCCCGGACCTGTGTGACGAATTTCCGGAAGTGCTGGTTGTAGAGCCCGGCTTCAATAACTACGGTGGCAACAAGGCATTTGGCGGTGAGATTGTGACCGTGAAGTGTTTTGAAGATAACTCCGTGGTGAAAGAGCAGGTTGGCCAGCCAGGGAACGGTCGTGTGATGGTCGTGGATGGTGGCGCTTCAAAGCGCCATGCGCTATTGGGCGACATGCTCGCGGAGAAGGCTGCTAGCAACGGCTGGGCGGGCCTGATCATCTATGGTTGCGTGCGCGACGTGGATGAGATTGGCAACACCGCCCTGGGTGTGCAGGCCCTTGGCACCCATCCGAGAAAGAGTGAAAAGCGTGGCCTGGGCGACCTGAATGTGCCGGTCACCTTCCACGGCGTTACATTCCATCCCGGACACTACGTCTACGCCGACAACAACGGCATCATTGTTTCTGAGAAGCCTCTGGTTTGAGGCTTTTCGAGGCAGAGACAAAAACGGCGGCCAATGGCCGCCGTTTTTCGTTCAGCGAGTGACTTCGCTGATGTTCGTTCCAAGGAGGAACCCGTCTCCTTCCGGTTCGCAGCGAATGACTTCGCAGACAGTCTCCAGCGGCGGAAACTGATCACTGCTGGAGTGAAGCACCGTGTGAAGTTCCTCGCCAACGTTCACGGCCTGCTCAACGTAGAGTTGCATGCCGGTCGCGCTCAGATCACGGCAGATCCCTTTGAAGCGGTTGCCCTGGCTGTCGCTGATCTCAATCTCCGAGTTCACCTGCATACGGTGGAAATCGCGTTTCTCCGAATAATCCTTCATGGCATCAGGCCCAGTTGTCGGTTTTTCTTGTTGGTTTGAGCA
Source organism: Marinobacter adhaerens HP15 (assembly GCF_000166295.1). Classification (NCBI taxonomy): domain Bacteria; kingdom Pseudomonadati; phylum Pseudomonadota; class Gammaproteobacteria; order Pseudomonadales; family Marinobacteraceae; genus Marinobacter; species Marinobacter adhaerens. The sequence continues at coordinate 2,344,539 of NC_017506.1, read as the reverse complement.
TTGGAATGATCAGTGCCAGCAAAACGCCACCGAGAACGAGGCCCGCGCCCAGCAACATGAAATCGTATTCCTTGCTGGCTTCGAGACGCTCGTTTTCAGCCGTGAGCACTTCAAGGTCGTTGCGAATCTTCTGGTTCTCTTCCCGCAGCTCGCGATTTCGACGTTCCAGATTGATGGAATCGGCGGCGATACTCTTGATCCGCTGAAGCTCTTCCTGGAGCTCCTGTGAGCGGTCAGAAAGCGAGGCTTCGGAGCTTTCCAGCGCGTTGCGCTCAGTGACGACGTTAGACAGCTGCTCTTTTGCCTGGGCGAGTTCAGCGCGCGTTTCTTCCAACTGACGGTTGGCCGTACGCAGGCGATCTGCAGCAATGGGTGTCTCGCTCAGGTATTGACTGGAAACCCAGCCCTCGGTGCCCTTGGGAGTGCGAACGAGGGTGTATCCGGAATCGGAGGCCTCGATGACTTCCAGCGGCGTGCCACTGGGAACCGCGTTTTCAATGATGCGGAATTGGGAACCTGCGCCTGACCTCACTGGCAGGTACAACTGGTCGTCAACCCAGACAGTCTTTGCCTGGGCAACAGCAATGGAGGACACTGCGAACAACACACTGATTGCTAGACGAAAAAGCGTCACTGGTTACGTTCCCTGAAATTCTGCGGTTGAAATCTGAGTCTGATTAAAAGCGCAATTTTGTCACAGATGCCCCGCCGTGCAAGCGTGCCATCATTACAATAAACTCATGGGCCCCAAGGCCCGCTCACGGGAGGACGGCTTTGAAAGGCTTTACCACAACCTTGTCATAAACGCCTGCCTCCACATAAGGGTCAGCATCTGCCCAGGCCTGGGCCGCTTCCAGAGAGTCAAATTCCGCGATTACCAGACTACCGGTAAAGCCGGCATCGCCGGGCTCTGGAGTATCCAGCGCCGGATGAGGGCCAGCGACAAGCAATCGGCCCTCGGCTTTCAGGGCCTGAAGCCGGTCGATGTGAGCCGGACGCGCGGACTGGCGCAACGGCAGGCTGTTCTCGACATCTTCACTGATAATGGCGTAGTACATTCAGCTCTCCGAACAGGTTTTCAAAGACAGGATAGTTGATCAGACAATCAGCGGTCGTGTCGTGCAAGGGTTGGCTGGTACACTGTTAAACCCTGGCAAGCCGCCAGTTATCTGAAGATTCAGGATATTTTGTGACTATACCGCAAGACCCGCATTTGTGCATTGATCTGCATTGCCACAGCACGGCTTCCGATGGCGCGCTATCACCGGCGGCACTGGTCGAGCGCGCTGCCGGTCGGGGGGTTACCCACCTGGCCCTTACTGACCACGACACGATCGCTGGCCTTGCCGAAGCCGAGGCGGCTGCGCAGGCGCAGGGTATCATCCTGATTCCCGGGGTTGAGCTTTCCTGCCTCTGGAAAAGCCGGACCATCCACATCGTCGGTCTGGATTTTGATCCCGGGCAGGCCGGTTTCAGGCAGGCGCTGGAGCAGCAGAACGAGAATCGCTGGGCTCGTGCCCGCATGATCGCGGACCGCCTGGGTAAGCTTGGTGTTGATGGCCTTCTCGATAAGGCCTCCGAGGCTGCCGGTGGCGATGTGCCTGGACGGCCCCATTTTGCACAGGTTCTGACAGAGGCTGGCGTTGTTCGCAATGCTGCCCAGGCATTCAAGCGATATCTGGGTAACGGTAAGCCCGGTGATGTAAAAGCTTTCTGGCCGGAGCTTCCAGAAGTCGTGCGCTGGATCACCGAGGCAGGTGGCGTTGCGGTTCTTGCCCATCCCCGAAAATACCAGCTTACGGCAACCAAACTCAGGGAACTGACCGCGGATTTCCGAAGGGCAGGGGGGCAGGCAATTGAAGTGTCTACTTCAGGTCAATCCAGTGGTGATCTGGGGTTTCTTGCAGAGCTTTGTCGGAAAGAGGAATTGCTGGCATCCCAGGGCAGTGATTTTCACTTTCCCGGGGCTCCCTGGTGTGAGCTTGGCCGCATCATGAAAATGCCAGACGGGCTTGAGCCGGTCTGGCATTCGTTCAGACAACCTGTTCCGGGTGCGGCGCCGGCTTAATCCGGCGCGTGGAACAGCAGGTACAGATCCGTCAGTGAGTCCGGGATGGCGTCGGCCATCTGCCGGGATAGCTTTTCACTGTTGCGAACCTTCTGGAAGTCCTCGTCATCGAACAGTCCTGAGAGTGTCAGCATAGGCACCATCAGGTCCGCTGCTTCTTCTTCGCTAGCTGCTTCGAGCCATTCTTCTTCGTGTTCCAGAAAGGTGTCCACGAACCCGGCGCACCAGTTTTCCAGTGCGTTCATGGGGTCGCCATCCTCCGGCTCCGGCAGTTCCAGAGACTGCCCCATGTCCAGGGAATGGGCCATGTCATTGGCCAGCTGGGTCGAGCAGCGCCTGAACACCTCGGGAATCCCGGTGTCGGGCACCTGATCGGTGCCCGTGGCGAGGCGGAAGATTTCTTCCGCGCTCAGTTCAGCCGGGCCGACGACGCTGGCGCAGACCACCCCATGGAAACCGAAGAAATCCAGGGCTTCATCGCCCCAGGGCTCGGCAAAGAGGATGTCTTCCAGCGCTTCTATGTCGGAGTTCGATAGCATCAGTTAGTTACTCCCGGCCTTTTTGGCCTCTTCCGCGGCCTTCTGGCGCTTGCGGACTTCTCTTGGATCATTGTAAGCGCGGCCCGGTGTTACAGGAACGTCGACTGCCGGGGCATCGGCAGGCGTGTCCTTGGCCGTTGCCTCCGGAGCGGAAGGCGTCTCTTCCTTCACTGGCTCTGCGGTTTTGGGCTCAACTTTTTCGGGCTCGGCTTTCTTGGGCTCGGCCTTTTCGGGGCTGGCCTGCGCTGCTTCCGGCTGCTTTGGCTCCGGTTGAGCCTCGGGAGCCTTACGCTCTGGTGCTACCTTCTCCTCCGCTGGCTTTTCAGCCTTCTCGGGTTGTGGTGCCTCCTCCGGTTCTGTCTTGGCGGCTGGCGCTTCCTTGGGCTTCGCCGGCTGCTTCTTCGCCCGCGGCGCTTGTTCACCGTCGGCTGTGGCCCTGGACTCCGGCTTTGGCCTCGGAGCTGCCTCTTTTTTCTCGGGAGCCTGGTCAGTCACCGGCTTTGGCTCATCAGTGGCCGCGGTGCTCTTGGCAGGCTCTTTGTCTGTGGCTGCGCCTTGCGCCTGCCCGGTAACTTTTTCGCTCTTTTCCTCAGGCTTCTCGAGGGGTTCGGAGCTTTGTTCAGCCTTGGCGGGCTCGGCTTTTTCAGGTTTCGCTTGGACAGCTTCCTGCTTTTCAACCGGGCTATCTGCAGCGGGTTTTGTTTCCGCTGCCGGTTTCGCTTCCGGCTTGCTCTCCGACGGCGCTTTGTCTGCGGATGCCTTCTCGGGCTTCTGCTCTTTTGCCGGCTCTTTCTGAGCAGCTTCCGGTTTCGGTGCTTCGCTGGCTGCCGGCGCAGTCTCAGCGCTGGTTTCGGGCTTGTCAGACGCTTTGTTGACGGTTTCCTTTACCTGCTCGGCTTTCACTTCGGGCTTGGCATCGTCACGACCGTTTTCCGGCTGCGTGTCCTTCTGATGCTTCTCGCTACGAGCGGCTTTTCGATCAGCCGGAGCGGACGCCGGTGCTTCAGACGGAGAGCCGTCGCGGTTGCGCTGGCGACGTGGCTTTCTGCGTTTCTCTTCTGAACCGGTCTTGTCCGCTGGACCGGACTTGGCTGCATTATCCTGCTGGCCCTGATCCTTCTGGTCCTTCTGCTCGCGATTATCCTTCGGGTCGCGCTGGGGCCTGTTGCGGCCGCGGCCCTGGTTGTCGCGACGGTTGTCACGACGATTTTCAGAGCCTTTGTTATCGGCGCTCTTGTTGTCGCCTCCGCGATTATCCTGGCCTTTGTTTTCGGATGCCTGGCGATTCTGGTTGCCACGGTTCTGGTCGTCGTTGCGGTTGCGGCCGCGGCCACGGTTGTCGTCACCACGGCCCTGCTGGCCGCCCTGGCGACGTTCGTTGCCACTGCGGTTGCCACCTGCACGCTGGTCATCGCCGCGGGCTACCCGGGATTTGCGACGGTCCTGACGGCCCTGGTTGCGACGATCTTCGCGCTGGCTCTGGCTCTGCTCGCGATTCTCGACTTTCTGTTCTTCTTCGCCACTAAAGAAACCAGCGATCTTGCGTCCCAGCCGGCGGAAGAGGCCTTCTTCCTGTTCAGTGGTTTCATCAGCCTTCGGTGCGGCCGGGGCAGGCGCGGGTGCGGGTGCGCTCGGCCGGATTGCTTTTACCGCAGCCTGTTCGCGTACCGGCTTCTCAGGGGTCGGCGCCTCGAAGATTTCTTCTTCACGCTCGCTGTACTCCTGGGCCACCTGATGGCTGGAAATGTGCTCTGGCGTTGTTTCATCCTGACGCATCCGGATGATTTCGAAATGCGGTGTCTCCATATGCGGAACCGGCACCACGACAACGCTCACTTCCTGGCGGGCTTCAATGTCGGCCAGCTGCTTGCGCTTCTCGTTGAGCAGGAAAGTGGCGACAGAAACGGGCACAACGGCTCGTACTTCGCCGGTCTTATCCTTTGACGATTCTTCGTAGATCAGGCGCATGATGCTCAGGGCGAGGGACTCGATGCCACGAATGGTGCCCTGACCTTCACATCGGGGGCACACTTCGCTGCGTGTCTCTCCCAGGGAGGGGCGCAGGCGCTGACGGGACATTTCCAGCAGGCCGAAGCGGGAGATCTTGCCCACCTGAACCCGGGCCCGGTCGATTTCCAGGGCCTCACGCATCTTCTGTTCAACTTCCCGCTGATGCTTCGCAGGCGTCATGTCGATAAAGTCGATGACAATCAGGCCGCCCATGTCACGCAGGCGCAGCTGGCGGGCGATTTCCTCTGCCGCTTCCAGGTTGGTCTGGAGCGCGGTTTCCTCGATATCCTGACCTTTCGTGGCGCGGGAAGAGTTGATGTCGATGGAAACCAGGGCCTCGGTCGGGTCAATCACGATGGAGCCGCCGGAGGGCAATTTCACTTCCCGCTGGAAGGCGGTCTCGATCTGGCCTTCGATCTGGTACCGGCTGAACAGCGGGATTTCATCCTTGTACAGCTTGATCTTGTTTTCGAAGGTGGGCATGACCGCACGAACGAAATTCAGGACGTCCTCATAGACGCCATTAGCGTCAATCAGAACCTCGCCGATGTCCTGGCGAAGGTAGTCACGGACCGCACGGATGATAACGTTGCTTTCCTGGTGAATCAGGAAGGGTGCCTTGCGCTCGCCGGCGGCCTGAGTGATGGCCTCCCAGAATTGCACCAGGTAGTCCAGATCCCACTGGAGTTCTTCAGTGGTACGGCCGATGCCGGCGGTACGAACGATGATGCCCATGGATTTCGGCACCTGAACATCGTTCATCGCTTCTTTGAGCTGCGCCCGCTCATCGCCCTCAATGCGACGGGAGATGCCGCCGGCACGGGGGTTGTTGGGCATGAGTACCAGATAGCGACCTGCCAGGGAGATAAACGTGGTCAGGGCTGCGCCCTTGTTGCCACGCTCTTCCTTGTCGACCTGCACAATTACTTCCTGGCCTTCGGAAACAACGTCCTTGATGTTGATTTTGCCTTCGATCTGGCCGGGCGACTTCTTGAAGTATTCCTTGGAAATTTCCTTCAACGGCAGAAAGCCGTGGCGCTCGGCGCCGAAATCCACAAACGCGGCCTCGAGACTGGGCTCGACCCGGGTAATGCGGCCCTTGTAGATATTGGCTTTCTTCTGCTCGCGGGAGCTGGATTCGATATCAAGGTCGAATAGACGCTGGCCGTCAACCAGGGCGACGCGCAACTCTTCGGGATGAGTTGCATTGATAAGCATTCTTTTCATGGAAAGAAAGAGTTCCTGTCGTTTAATTTGACAGAAAACCGGAGGGGATCGCATCAGCGAAGCAGGATGTGCGTGCCGCGGGCCCTGTTACATCAAGGGCGGACCGGCGGCCAGACGAATCAGACCCTTCTGGGGTTTGATCCTTTCGGTCTGAGACCAACGCCGACGATCCGGCTGCCTGTGGGCAGGGAGAGGTCGTGTAAGGTTCGTGTCTGTTGACGCATGTTATCCGTTTTCAGGTTCACTCAGGTGCCTGGGTCTCACGTCGTATTCGTATGCTGGACGGCCCGGCCCTGGGTGGCAGTGATTCTTCGCGATGTCGCCCGCGGTTTTCCGCGCGGTTTTTCTCTCTCCCGGGTACAGGATGCAGCCTTTCGAAGATCTGTCCTGGTCCTCCGGGAGCATTTCTCTCGCCGTTCCCGGTAGTGATTGGGTGCACGGCGTTCAAACTCTCGAATAGTGTCGGTATACTTCTGCCGCTCCGGCTTCTGACTTGAGTTGGTCAGGCCGTAGACAAACGGCAAAGCACGCCGGAATATAACAGTATTCATGCAGCCGTTCAATCCTGCAGTCACTCCAGTAGCCAAGGAACTTCATGTCTCGAAAGTCTGCGAGCAGAAAGCCAGCCCAACCGCGGCCCGAGAGGGCAAAAAACACCAGCAGGGCCGGCAGTGAGAGTCAGGCTGTTCGTGGAGAAGTCCGTCAGGGCGTCCAGTGGGTTACCGTGGACGAAGACAACGAGGGTCAGAGGGTGGATAACTTCCTTCTTGCCCAGCTTCGCGGTGTGCCCAAGAGCATTATTTATCGTGTCATCCGCAAGGGCGAGGTTCGGGTCAATAAAGGACGGGTCAAGCCGGATTCCCGGGTGAGAACCGGTGATCAGGTGCGTATCCCACCGATCACCCGAAAGGAAAAGCCGGATCAGGTGGCGCCCGGCTCCCGGGTGCAGGGCGTGATGGAATCCGCGGTTGTTTTCGAGAACGAGCAGATGCTGGTGGTCAACAAACCGTCCGGTATCGCCGTACACGGCGGCAGCGGCCTGAGTTTCGGGTTGATCGAGGTGCTTCGTTCCGCTCGCCCGACGGCAAAGTTTCTGGAGCTCGTTCACCGTCTGGATCGGGATACGTCCGGACTGATCATGGTGGCCAAGAAGCGGTCGGCGCTTCGGTACCTGCAGGATGAGCTGCGGCAGAAACGAATCCGCAAGCATTACCATGCGCTGGTCGCCGGCGACTGGCCGGCCAGCGTTGACCGGGTGGATGTGCCTCTGCTGCGCTACGAGATGCCCAATGGCGAGCGTCGGGTGAAGGTTGACGCTGCCGGCAAGGCCTCGCTGACGACATTCCGCTGCCTCGAGCATTACGCGGGCTACAGCCTTGTCGAGGCGTCGCCAATTACCGGTCGTACACACCAGATCCGCGTGCACAGCGCCTGGGCCGGTCATCCGATTGCGGGTGACGACAAGTATATGGATGATGTCAGCCTCAAGGCGTTCCGGTCCATTGGCGGGCAAAGGCTGATGCTGCATGCGCGGGCCCTGGAGTTTACCTTGCCGGTCTCGGGTGAGGCTATGCGCCTTGAGGCGCCTTACGACGATGCATTCAATGACGTGCTCAGGAAACTTTCCGGGCGTCTTAAAGGAAACGATCAATGAACGTCAGAGTAGTAATTTTTGACTGGGACGGGACCCTGGTGGACTCGGTTGAGCATATTGCTGACAGCCTGCATCAGGCGGCAACCGAGCTGGGCTTTCCGGCCCTGGAGCGTGAGGCGTACCGGGATATTATCGGGCTTGGCATGGTCGAGGCGTTGGAGAAGCTTTATCCCGGTATCAGTCGGGAAGAAATGAACAGGATTCGCGACGGATACGGACGCTATTTCTTCAGCAAGGTGACAACGCCGCAAAACGTGTTTGAGGGTATGGCCGATGTGGTCGCAGATCTGCGAGGATCCGGTCGCAGTTGTTCTGTGGCAACCGGCAAGAGCCGGCGCGGCCTGGACTTTGCGCTGGCTTCCAGCGGTCTTGGCGACCACTTCGAGATCACCCGTTGTGCCGATGAGACGCGCTCCAAGCCCGACCCGGCCATGCTTGAGGAGATTCTTCGTTTCTATCGCATTGAGCCCGAAGAGGCGGTGATGATTGGCGATACCCGATACGATCTTGATATGGCCCGGCGTATCGGCATGCCCTCCATCGGCGTTGAATGGGGTGTGCACAAGCGGGATGTGTTGGGTGATTATTCGCCCCATGCCATTGTTGAATCCGTGCCAGACCTCCGGCGGGTGCTGGGGCTGTAAACAGACCGAATTCATTGACGTTGCTGACAGGATGCGCACATGAGTGACTGGGAATCTGATAAGTCTGCCGATTGGGGTGACAAACCGGTGGAGCCTGAAAAAGAAAGTAAGCCGTTTTTCGGGCGCAAGTCACCGAAGCTTCCGCCCGAGTCCGGACGTGACTGGAAGCTCATCGAAAAACTCGTCATGTCGCTGCAGTCTGAGCAGCGCAAGAGCCGGCGCTGGGGTATCTTTTTCAAGTTCCTGACGTTTGGTTACCTGATTGCCTTGCTGTTTTTGATCAAGTTTCCCCTGGGCGATTCACTGGAGGGTGTAACCGGCAAGCACACGGCTCTGGTAGAAATAAACGGTCCGATCGCTGCCGACGAACTGGCCAGTGCAGACAATATTGTAGGTTCTCTGCGAACAGCCTTCGAAGAGCCAAACTCGGTAGCAGTGATTCTGCGCATCAACAGCCCGGGTGGGAGCCCGGTGCAGTCCGGGTATGTCTACGATGAGATCAAGCGCCTGCGGGAGGAGTATCCCGAGAAAAAGGTCTACGCTGTGATCTCGGACATCGGCGCTTCCGGGGCCTATTACATTGCTGCGGCAGCGGATGAGATCTATGCCAACCGGGCCAGCCTTGTCGGCTCGATTGGGGTGGTGGCTGGCGGTTTCGGCTTTACCGAGGTTATGGAGAAGATCGGCGTGGATCGCCGTCTCTACACGGCCGGTGAGAACAAGGCGTTCCTTGATCCGTTTTCGCCGGAGCAGGAAGAGGAAGTCACTTTCTGGCAGAGTGTCCTGGAAAACACCCACCAGCAGTTTATCGAAGCGGTCAAGCAAGGGCGTGGTGATCGTCTGGCGGATGATGAGCGTCTGTTCAGCGGGCTGGTCTGGAGTGGCGAGCAGGCCGTTGAGCTTGGCCTGGCTGATGGGCTCGGCAGCGCATCACACGTTGCCCGGCAGATCATAGGTCAGGAGGAACTGGTGGACTACAGCCGTCGCAAATCACCGTTCCAGGATATTGTTGATCAGCTTGGCGTCGCCTTTGGCGAGGGTTTTGCCAGTCAACTGGTCGAGTCCCGGCTCGAGCTTCGGTAATGCCTTATGAGGCAGGCCGGTTTTCCAGCAGGGGATTCCGGCCCCATTGCCTCAGCAGATCGTTCAGGGCAATAAGGGGGAGGCCCACCAGGCTGTTCGGGTCCCGGCCCTCAAGGGCCTCGAACAGAGTAATGCCGAGGCCTTCCATCTTGAAGCTGCCGGCGCAGTCGTAAGGTTTCTCCCGCAATAGGTAGGCTTCTATCTCCTCATCAGCCAGTTCCCGGAACCTGACGTTAAACGGCTCGCAAAGGCTGTCGATTTTGCCGGAATCGGAGTCGAGCAGCGCCAAGCCTGTAAGAAACAGTACCCTGTGACCGCTGCTCTGGCGTAACTGCTCTGTCGCCATTTCGTGGTTGCCGGGCTTGCTCAGTACCGAGCCGTCGGGCAGACAGGCGACCTGGTCCGAGCCGATGATCCAGTGGCCGGGGAACCGGTCCGCCAATTCGCGGGCCTTGCTCTCGGCCAGACGTGTCGCCAGGGCCTCGCCGGTCTCGCCTTGATAGGGTGATTCGTCGATATCCGGGCTTGCGCAGGTGAACGGCAAGCCAAGCCGCTCCAGGAGCGCTCTCCGGTACGGTGATGAAGACGCCAGTAAAAGCGGTTTTGGGGGCATTGATCGAGTCCTTTAAGTATCTGGCCGGTGCATCTGTTGTGCGATTATCGTAAATTACACCTATCTGCACTGGAACCCCCGTGAAAAAGCAACGAAGTCTTTGACAGCGGCCGGCTGCGCCCCTAAAATTGCGCGCCTATGTCAAACGCGTCCAACGCCGAGTTGCCCAAATCTGTTGATCCTTACCGGTTAGCGGAACATAACAGCACACTGGAGGGAGTGATTCCCATCAGCGGGCTTGGCCGTTTTCGTGAATCCGTTCTCGGGTTTTCGGAAGGCGCTGCGTGCCGGGTCAAACTGTCTTTTTTTATGGATGGTGAGCGTCGTCGCGTTGTTTCGGGCGAGCTGGCGGCCCCGGTTGATCTGGAGTGTCAGCGGTGCATGGGCGCCATGAGCGTGACTCTGGTCTCCGAGTTCAAGCTGGGTCTTGTTACCAGTGACGAGCAGGCGCAACAGCTGCCGAAAGAACTCGAGCCGTTTTTGACCGATGATTTTACGGCGGACCTCTGGTCGATGGTGGAAGACGAGCTGTTGCTGGTTTTGCCACCGTTTCCGCTTCACGAACGGGACCAGTGTCCTGCCCGGGAAGATCTGGAAGCCTACGAGCCTGACAGCTCCGGGGCAGAGCCGGTGAGAAAGTCGGGTGAGAATCCGTTCAGTGTCCTGGCGGATCTCAAGAAGACAAAGCATTAACCGGGCGTGGGTCGTCCCTCGGGAGACCGGCGCACATTTAACGAACAGACGTTACTTATTCAGCAATTCAAGTTTACGTTAACAGGTCAGGAGCATAATCATGGCTGTACAGCAAAACCGTAAGACCCGTTCCAAGCGTGGCATGCGCCGTTCACACGACGCCCTGAGCGCCGCTGCTCTGAGCACCGATGCGACTACTGGTGAAGTTCATCGTCGTCACCACGTGTCTCCGGACGGCTTCTACCGCGGCAAGCAGGTAATCGAAGCACGCGACGAGTAATCTCGTTGCCGCTATGCACCGTCCCGAATCGGATGGCAGAACGGTGAAGCCGGTCACCATCACGATTGATGCAATGAGTGGCGACCGCGGGGCTGCCGTCGTGGTTGCCGCATCGCTGCGGGCGGTGCGTGAAAACGAAGCCTTGAGCATCGTTCTGGTGGGAATCCGGAGCGAGCTCGAGGCTTTGTTGCGTGAGGGGCACGCCCGAATTCGCATTGTCGAGGCGGCAGACGTTGTTCGGATGAACGAGCGCCCCTCCCACGCTCTCCGCCACAAGAAAAACTCTTCCATGGCCATCGCCCTGAGTCTTGTCCGCGATGGCGAGGCCCAGGGCTGTGTCAGTGCCGGTAACACCGGTGCATTGATGGCGTTCGGGCGCACCATTATCCGCATGTATCCGGGTATCGAGCGCCCGGCTATTGCCAAACTGATTCCCTCGCTCAGGGGGCGCTGTCACGTCCTTGATCTCGGCGCCAATGTCGACTCAACCGCCGAGAATCTCTATCAGTATGCCCTGATGGGGTCCCTGATGGCCTCTGCGATCTGCAGCCAGGCGGAACCAAGGGTCGCTCTTCTGAACGTCGGTGAGGAAGAGATAAAGGGCAATGAACAGGTCCGGCTGGCGTCTCATATGCTGGCCCAGTGCGATACCATCAACTACATCGGTTATGTGGAAGGTAGCGATCTGTTCCGGGACGTCGCCGATGTGGTCGTCTGTGATGGCTTTGTCGGCAATATAGCCCTGAAAACCGGCGAGGGTGTTGCCGGTCTCCTCATAGAGCTGATGGAACAGGCCTTCACACGAAATCTCTACGGCCGACTGGTCGGCCTGCTGGCCCGTCCGATTATCGGTCGGCTTCTGCAATTGATGGATCCTTCCCGACACAACGGTGCCAGTTTGCTCGGTCTTCAGGGCGTGGTGATCAAAAGTCATGGCAACGCCAACGAGCGGGCCATGTTGTCGGCCATTCGACAGGCCGTTCGGGAAGTTGAGCTGGAAGTACCCCGCCGTATCAACGAGCGTCTCGACGATCTCATGCTTTGAGTGCCTGAGACTAAAGTCTGTCCCGGTTTGGCCACGCATTCGCGGATAATTGGCCTAACTTGTACTATTGGCTAATCTCACGTAACCACCCAATGACGATAAGATCCCGCTTATGAAATCAGCCTTTATTTTTCCAGGACAAGGGTCGCAATCGGTGGGCATGCTTTCGGCTGCCGCTGAAGCCTGGCCCATCATCGACAGAACCTTTTCCGAAGCCTCCAATGTTCTCGGCTATGACCTCTGGGATCTCTGCCAGAAGGGGCCGGCGGAGGAATTGAATAAAACCATGGTGACGCAGCCTGCGCTCCTGACGGCCAGTATTGCCCTCTGGCGGCAGTGGTTTGTTGCCGGCGGTTCTTCTCCCGATTTTCTCGCCGGTCACAGTCTGGGAGAGTACAGCGCCCTGGTGGCGGCAGAGAGCCTCGATTTTGTTGAAGCGGTCAAGCTGGTTCGCCTGCGTGGTGAGCTCATGCAGGACGCTGTGCCGGCTGGGGAAGGGAAGATGGCAGCCATCCTTGGTCTTGAGGATGATGCCGTTGTGGCAGCCTGTCAGGATGCGGCACAGGGCGATGTGGTATCTGCGGTAAACTTCAATGCCCCTGGTCAGGTGGTTATTGCTGGCTCGGCAGCCGCAGTTGAGCGGGCTATTGAAGCCTGCAAGGAAAAAGGCGCGAAGAAGGCCATGCCATTGCCTGTAAGCGTGCCATCCCATTGCGCACTTATGAAAGGCGCAGCGGAGGAGCTGGCGAGAGCGTTGGAGGATGTTCGCTTTAATGATGCTGTCATCCCGGTTATACAAAATGTTAACGCTGCCGCCGAGACCGAATCCGCTACACTGAAGGCCAACCTTCTCAAGCAGCTTTATTCTCCGGTGCTCTGGGCGGACTCTGTGCGTGCCCTCGTTTCCAATGATGTCGAAGTTGCAGTCGAGTGCGGCACTGGAAAAGTGTTGGCAGGGCTGGCCAAACGTATCGACCGGGCTTTGGCCGTTCACAGTATCGAAGACCCGGATTCGCTGGCGAAGGCGCTGGACGCTTTCGGTCAGTCCTGAAACGAAAGGGAGTTATTCATGTCTCTGGAAGGTAAAACCGCACTGGTCACCGGTGCTACCCGCGGTATTGGTCAGGCCATTGCCCGTGCGCTGGCCGCGCAGGGTGCCGAGGTTGTCGGAACAGCAACCAGTGAAGCCGGTGCAGAATCCATCACCAACGATCTCCAGTCGGCCGGTTACAAGGGTTACGGCATGGTCATGAACGTTGCAGACCCTGCCAGCATTGAAGCCGGTTTGAAGGAGCTGACGGAAAAATCGGGGGCGCCCCTGATTCTGGTCAACAATGCCGGCATTACCCGTGATAACCTCCTGATGCGGTTGAAAGATGATGACTGGGCCTCGGTTCTGGAAACCAATCTGTCCAGCGTCTATCGGACCAGCAAGGCCGTGCTTCGTGGGATGGCCAAGGCCAAATGGGGCCGGATTATCAATATCAGCTCCGTGGTTGCCGGTATGGGGAATGCGGGGCAGGGCAATTACTGCGCCGCCAAGGCCGGGGTTGAAGGGTTTACCCGAAGCCTGGCCAAGGAAATGTCGAACCGCGGTATCACTGCAAATTGCGTGGCTCCCGGATTTATTGACACGGATATGACAAAAAAACTGGACGACAAGCAGCGCGGGGCTATGCTGGAAATCATACCCGCGGGTCGTCTGGGTGAGCCGGAAGAAGTGGCAGCCGTGGTTGCCTTCCTGGCATCAGATGCAGCCGGATACGTGACGGGTGAAACCATCAACGTGAACGGCGGAATGTACATGGGATAAGCCCCTTTCGGGGTCTGTGCGCAACCCCTTGTCGCACAACATGTTTATCAGAATCCCTGCTTGTTTGCAGGTAGGGTTTAAACTAAACTGGCAGCACTAGAGTTGCTTGGTTGACACACAAAGTGAGGACATTATGAGTACAGTTGAAGAGCGCGTGAAGAAGATCGTTTGTGAACAGTTGGGCGTTAAAGAGTCCGAAGTTCAGAACTCATCTTCTTTTGTAGAGGATCTTGGCGCTGACTCACTGGACACCGTTGAGCTGGTTATGGCACTTGAAGAGGAGTTTGAAACCGAGATTCCTGACGAGGAAGCCGAGAAGCTGACAAGTGTTCAGGACGCGATCGACTACATCGTCGCGCACACCTGATACTCTGCATTTAAGAAAGCCAGGCAAAAAGCCGTCCTTGTGAAATAGCGAGGGACGGCTTTTTTATTGGCCGAAAATCAGGTTCAATCGGCGTTCAGATTCATTCGGACAAGATCAGGTGCAACAGGTTATGACTAAACGGCGAGTTGTCATCACAGGTATGGGCATGCTGTCGCCAGTCGGCAATAGCGTGGAGTCGTCCTGGGAAGCGATTCAGGCCGGGCGCAGCGGGATCGGTATGATCGACCGCTTTGACGCGTCTGCCTACAACACCAGAATTGGTGGGGCCATTCGGGATCTGGACATGGAGTCCTACCTGTCCCCGAAGGATGCCAGAAAGCTTGATGCCTTTATCCATTATGGCCTGATTGCTGCGCAGCAGGCAGTTGACAGCAGTGGCCTGGAGTCGTTTGAGAAGCTTGATCGGGAGCGAGTAGGTATTGCAATCGGCTCCGGGATTGGCGGCCTTGAGTACATAGAGAAGAGCGTCCTGACCATGGACAAGTCGGGGCCCCGAAAGGTTTCCCCGTTTTCGTGCCTGCTTCTGTCATCAACATGATCTCCGGCAATGCCGCGATCCGTTTCGGATACCGTGGCCCCAACATTGCGATTGTGACAGCCTGCACTACCGGCACCCACAACATTGGTTACGCGGCCCGCACGATTGCCTATGGCGACGCCGATGTCATGCTGGCAGGTGGCTCGGAAATGGCGACGACGCGTACCGGTATGGCTGCGTTTTCGGCTGCGCGGGCTCTGTCTACCCGTAACGATGAACCGGAAAAGGCCAGCCGCCCCTGGGATAAAGACCGGGACGGCTTTGTGCTCAGCGATGGCGCCGGTGTCGTTGTGCTTGAAGAGCTTGAACACGCAAAGGAGCGGGGCGCCACCATATACGGTGAAGTTGTCGGTTTTGGTATGAGCGACGACGCCCACCACATTACAGCGCCGCCCGAAGATGGCGAGGGCGCCGCCCGATCCATGGCGAACGCAGTTCGTGATGCTGGCCTTGATCTGGAAGAAATCGACTACATCAACGCCCACGGCACCTCCACCCAGGTTGGTGACGTGGCCGAAGTGGCCGCAGTTCGTCGGGTGTTCGGCGCGCATGCCGAAAAGCTGGCCATGAGCAGCACCAAGTCCATGACAGGTCACCTGCTTGGAGCTGCCGGTGCTGTGGAAGCGATCTTCTCGGTTCTGGCGATTCGGGATGGGGTCCTGCCGCCCACCATCAATCTGGACAATCCGGATGAGGGTTGCGATCTGGACCTTGTGGCACACACGAGCCGTAAGGCGGATGTGCGGGTAGCCCTATCCAACTCCTTCGGGTTTGGTGGTACCAACGGCACCCTGATTTTCCGTCGCTACGAAGGCTGACCCCCGCCGTGTTTCGTCTTTTCTGGGCTGACGACGGTGGCTTGCCCGCCAATGACCGGGGTCTGGCCTATGGAGACGGGCTGTTTGAAACCATTCGGATGTCCGGTCAGAAGGGGGTTCTGCTATCCCGCCACCTGGAACGAATGGCGCGCGATGCCGGCCGATTGGGTATCGAGGTGTCGCGCAAAGAGCTCGCCAGCGTTTGCGTCGAGGCGGGGCAACGTTTTGCGGACCGCTTCAAGGGCGACGGCTGGGTTCTGAAGCTGACCCTGACCCGCGGCAGTGGCGGTCGAGGGTATCGCCCTGATCCGGGGATGGAGCCCAATTTGCTGGTTTCGGCATCGGCTTTGCCGCCGACACCGGACTCTGATGGTGTCGCCGTTGATTTCTCCAAGGTAACTCTGGCGGTTAATCCGTTATTGGCCGGGGTCAAGTCGCTGAACCGGATGGAGCAGGTCCTGGCGGCCGCCGAGCTCAAGCCATCGCTGTTCGAGGTCATCATGGCCGATCGTGAGGGAAACCTGGTTGAAGGCACTCGTACCAACATCCTGCTGCGGCAGGCTGATGGATGGGTGACGCCGCCGGCGTCGAGTCTGGCGGTTGCCGGTGTTCTCAGGCAGTGGCTGCTGGAGCGTCTGAGGCAGAGAGGCGAACCGGTAACAGAGCGCCCCGTCACTGTGCCCGATGTACTGGGTCCCGATTGTCAGGGAATGTTTCTCCTGAACAGCGTTCTGGGCATTGTTCCGGTTCTCACTATTGCCGGCCATCATTTGCCTGTGGATAGCGGACTTGCGACAATCTTCAATCCTCTCGAAACACTGGAATAAATCGTTTGCTCAAGAAGTTATTGCTTGCGTGCGTTTGTGTCGCCGTCCTTGCGTCTGCGGGATCCGGGCTGTGGGTATGGCAGGGGCTACAAGGCTTGAAAAAGCCGGTGGTGCTTGAAGAACCTCTTCTGTTTGACGTTCCCCAGGGCAGTTCATTTATTGAAGTCGTTGGTCGACTCGAAGCTGAGGGGTTGGTTTCAGACCGGCTCTGGCTGAGGTTATACGGTCGGCTGGAGCCCGAGCAGACGCGGATCAAGGCCGGTCAGTACGAGTTTCTTGATGGCATGAGCCCCAGGGACATGATCGGTGTCATGGTGTCGGGAGACACCAAGCACTGGTACGTCCAGTTTATAGAAGGCTGGACCTTCAAGGATATGCGAGCCGCTCTGGCGCAGGCCGAGCGACTTCAGAAAATCACCGGCGAGTGGACCAGCGAGCAGGTCATGGCGGCAGTTGGAGCCGAGGGTGAGCATCCCGAAGGAAGATTCTTCCCCGATACCTACGCCTTTACCAGTAGCGAGACCGATCTGGATTTGTTGAAGCGTGCCTTCAACCGGATGGAGACAGTACTGGCCGAGGAATGGGCGGCTCGGGAAGAGGGTTTGCCCTATGACAATCCCTACGAAGCCCTGATCATGGCATCTATCGTAGAACGCGAAACCGGTGCGCCCCATGAGCGGGAGCAGGTGGCAGGGGTGTTCGTCCGCCGTTTGCAGAAGGGAATGCGACTGCAGACCGACCCCACGGTTATCTACGGTATGGGTGACAGCTATCGGGGCCGGATCGGGCGTAAGGACCTGCGCACGCACACGCCCTACAACACATACCGAATCAATGGCTTACCTCCGACTCCCATCGCCCTGCCTGGCCGCGAAGCTATTCATGCGGCCCTGCACCCGGATGACGGTGATGCCCTGTACTTTGTTGCCCGGGGAGATGGCACCCACAAATTCTCGCGCACGCTCGCAGAGCATCAGAAAGCCGTACGTGAGTTTCAGTTAAACAGGCGTGAAGACTACCGCTCTTCACCGGCGCCAAAAAACAGTGATTCTGATGAGGATGCCGGATGAGAGTACGAGGGCAGTTCATAACCTTCGAAGGCACGGAAGGGGTTGGCAAATCGACCCAGCTGACGAATGCAGCCGACACGCTCGCTGGACTGGGCGTCGATTATATCGTCACCCGTGAGCCGGGTGGCACGCCCATGGCTGAGGCTGTTCGCGAGCTTTTGCTGGCGCCCAGGGATGAACCGGTCAACGAAATCACCGAGTTGCTGCTGATGTTTGCCGCCAGGGCCCAGCATCTGCATACCCGAATCCTGCCTGCGCTTGAGCAGGGCCAGTGGGTCTTATGCGACCGTTTCACCGATGCGACCTTTGCCTACCAGGGCGGGGGGCGTGGTGTTCCGGAGGAGCGAATTGCGCTTCTTGAAACACTGGTTCAGGGTGATATCCGCCCAGACCATGTTATTGTCCTTGATGCCCCCGTGGACACCGGGATGGCCAGAGCCCGAAAGAGGGGCGACCTCGATCGTTTTGAACAGGAAGATCTGGAATTCTTTCAGCGAATCAGGGAGACCTATCTCGCTCGCGCCATGGCCCAGCCCTCCAGGTATCACGTGATTGACGCTGCACGCCCGCTGGCCGAGGTTTCCGGGCAGGTTTCGGAATTGTTGAATCACTGGTTAAGTCGTTCACAGGCTGACTGAAAACTGTGAGTTTTCCCTCGGGTTCCAGTTCCATTCGTGCACTTTCTATAATGTTCTGCTTTAATTGAGGAACATTCTCAGTTAAACGCTGGCAGTTTTAATGGTTAACGCGAAACTTCTGAAGCTTCCCATGGCCGCGCACCAGCACCGGCATGAACACCACCAGATTGTCATAGGGGTGCGTGGCGAAGCCGAGTTGAGCGTCGATGGAGCCGGGGCTCAACTGGATACCTGGAGAGCTTATCTGGTGCCCACGGAAGCGCGCCACGATTATCGCGGTAACGACAAGAATCATGTTCTTGTGATCAATCTTGATCCGCTTACTCCGGCCGTCAACTCGCCAGCACACGCCGATTACGAGCGCATGATGCGGGTTTTTGAAAAGCCGCGGACTCTCCAAATGGACAGTCGTTTGCACGGGCTGGTTCAGTTTGCCGCCGGCGAGTTCGACCGGGCACCGGATCATATTACGCTCCAGCAACACCTTGCTTCGAGCATTCTGTACTGCATGGCCGATCGTATTACCGAAGGCCGTTCGTTCTCCTCAAACCGGAATGCCATCAGCCCTGAGGCAGTCCGTCGTTACATTCTCAAAAATCTCCACAAAAAGATCACCGTCGAAGATATGGCAGGAGAGGCTTGCCTGAGTGTTAGCCGTTTCCATGAGGTGTTCAGAGAGTTGGCAGGCATAACGCCCCACCAGTTCCTGTTACAGACACGCCTCGAACAGGCCGCTACCCTCCTTTCCAAAACTACCCTTACGGTGTCTGAAATCAGTTACCGAACCGGTTTCTCATCTCAAAGTGCACTGACAAATGCACTGCGTAAATACAAAGGGACTACGCCCTCACGACTGCAGGTTGGTGACCGAGTGGCCTGATTTGGCATGCCGGTTTCCCAGTCCCGTAGGATTGTGCAAAAGAATCGTAGGATTTCGTAAGCCCGGAATCCGTACTAATACTAAGTTATAGCGACTGAGCCCCGGTCTCATGCATGCGTGCGGGGCGCGAGTCGCAAATCTTCTTTGTGTGCTCAGGTTCAGGAAGTTGTTACAAGGAAAATTCCTGCTTCATTCGAGATGGAACTTGGAAAGAAAAGAAGAATAGTGCAGCGAGTTGGCGTCAGGTCAGCCATGTGCTTTGCGAGCGGACCTGGTCCGACTCATTAAACCGGAGGAGCCCCTATGGCTATTGGTGTTTGGATAAGTCTCTTTTTATATTTCGCGCTCATGATTGCCATTGGCGTTTTCGCAATGCGCAGAGCGACGTCTTCCTCTGAGGACTATATGTTGGGCGGTCGCGCCCTGAGTCCAAAGGTGGCAGCGCTTTCCGCTGGTGCTTCTGACATGAGTGGCTGGTTGCTCCTGGGTCTGCCCAGGGCGCTGTTTGCGTCGGGTTTGGGATCGGCCTGGATCGGTATTGGTTTGCTCGTGGGGGCATTCTTCAACTGGACACTGGTCGCCCCGCGTCTGCGTGAACAGACGGTTCACTATGGCAATGCGATTACTATCCCGTCTTTCCTGGCGAACCGCTTTCCGACACAGGCCCTGTCCCTGCGTACGGTGTCGGCCATCGTCATCGTGATCTTCTTCGCGGTTTACACGGCATCCGGCCTCGTCGCCGGTGGCAAGCTGTTCGAAAGCGCGTTTTCCGGCATCTTCAACTTTGGTGGTTTGAGCGATTACGCCGTAGGTATTGTGATCACCCTCGGTGTGGTTCTGGCATACACCGTGGTGGGCGGTTTCCTGGCGGTGAGTCTGACCGACTTTGTTCAGGGCTGTATCATGATGCTGGCGCTGGTCATCATGCCGGCGGTCGTACTCTTTGGTGAAGGCGGCGGGGGTTTTGCCCAGGCGTCGCAAACACTAAATGAGGTCGATCCCACCTTGCTGTCCTGGACGGAAGGGCTGACCTTCATCGGCTGGCTCTCTGCGGTTACCTGGGGCCTGGGTTACTTTGGTCAGCCCCACATCATTGTGCGTTTCATGGCCATCCGCACCCTGAAAGATGTACCGGTTGCCCGGAACATCGGTATGAGCTGGATGCTGATTTCCCTGATCGGCGCGATTTCACTGGGTGTGTTCGGTCGCGCGTACGCCATCCGAAATGGCATGGACGTACAGGATCCGGAAACCATCTTTATTATCCTGTCAGACATGCTGTTCCATCCGCTGATTACAGGCTTCCTTTACGCGGCCCTGCTGGCGGCGGTGATGAGTACCATCTCCAGTCAGTTGCTTGTGTCGTCTTCGTCGCTTACAGAAGATTTCTATCGCCTGTTCCTGCGTAAGGAAGCAAGCGACAAGGAATGCGTGAATATTGGCCGTGTGTGCGTTGTCCTCGTCGGCCTTGTCGCTGCCGTCATCGCATCCGATCCGAACTCTCAGGTTCTGGCTCTGGTGGCTAACGCGTGGGCCGGCTTCGGTGCCGCATTTGGCCCGCTGATCATCCTTTCACTGATGTGGCCGCGCACCAACGGTGCCGGGGCCATCGCAGGTATGGTTGTCGGTGCAGCCACCGTTATGATCTGGATTTCACTGGGCTGGAACGGTTCGTTCATGGGTGGTCCAGGTGTTTACGAAATCATTCCCGGTTTCATTGCTGCCTTCATTGCCATCCTGGTAGTGAGCTCGGCAACCGCCGATGCCGGAGAATACCAACATATCGAACGGTAAACAGAGAACGCGCAAAACGCGTTGCAAGAAGTGAAAAGGACTCCTCCGGGAGTCCTTTTTTTGGTCATAATGATTCCGGATCGGGGGCTTCCTCCTTTCGAATCCTCCAATCTTCGATGGGGCGCACTGAGTGACTGTTCTGGAAATCGTGGCTTTACTGTCGATCGGCGGCATTGCCGGATTTATAAACGTTCTCTCTGCCGGCGGTTCCATGCTGACCCTGCCCTTGTTGATGTTTCTGGGTCTGCCGCCCCAGGTCGCCAACGGCACGAACCGGGTGGCGATAACCCTGCAGAGTATCACTGCTGTAGGCAGCTTCTACCGCATGGGGCATGGCAACCTTGTTGTCAGTCTGCACCTGGCGATTCCTGCGGTTCTGGGCTCTCTGGTGGGTGCCTGGGTCGCTACCTGGGTCTCCGACGCCGTGTTCGAATGGGTGCTGGTGTCGGCCATGATCGGCGCTTCCGTCTTCATGTTGTTGCCACAGCCGGTTCTCAATACCCGTCCATTGACGCCCGAGCGGCTTGGCCCGGCTGTCTACCTGGCGATGTTTGTTGTTGGCATGTACGGCGGATTCATCCAGGTTGGTGTCGGTGTGCTTTTCCTTGTGGTGCTATACCACATGCTCAAGATCGACTTGCGCCAGGTGAACGTGCTCAAGGTCTCGATTGTGTTGCCGTTTACCTTTGCTGCACTGGTGGTGTTTGCCCTCAACGACCAGGTGCGCTGGGGCGTGGGCCTGACCCTGGCACTGGGCAACGTTACCGGCGCTTTCATTGCTACCCGGGTCAATATGAGCAAACGCGGCGCACGCTGGATCAAGGGGATAACCCTTGTCATGGTGGCTGCGATTCTGGTGAGGCTAGTTATCTACTGATTGTAGGGTCATCCCGGGTGGGTAATCAGGCATAAAAAACGCCAGCCGGGGGCTGGCGTTTCCGTGGAGCTAAACCCTGAAGGTCAGTGCTCAGGCAACGTTCGCCTCAGCAGCCTTCTTGGTGTAGTTCTCCATCTGGTCGAAGTTGAGATACTTGTAAATCTCTTTCGACATGCTGTTCAGGTCCTTCGCGTACTCCATGTACTCCGCAGGGGAGGGGAGTTTGCCCAGAACCGCACCCACAGCCGCCAGTTCCGCAGACGTCAGGTACACGTTGGCACCATCGCCGAGGCGGTTCGGGAAGTTACGGGTGGAAGTGGACAGGACCGTCGACTTCGGCGCTACGCGTGCCTGGTTACCCATGCACAGGGAGCAGCCCGGCATCTCGGTGCGAACACCGGCGGTGCCGTAGGTGTTGAAGTAACCTTCTTCCATCAGCTGCGCCTGATCCATCTTGGTCGGCGGCGACATCCACAGACGCGTGCTCAGCGGGCCTTTGTGCTGCTCAAGCAGTTTGCCGGCGGCGCGGAAGTGACCGATGTTGGTCATGCAGGAGCCAATGAATACTTCGTCAACCTTGTCGCCAGCCACTTCGGACAAGAACTTGGCATCGTCCGGATCATTCGGGCAGCATACGATCGGCTCTTTGATGTCGGCCAGATCGATTTCGATGACGTGTGCATACTCGGCATCTTTGTCGGCACGCATGAGCTTCGGATCAGCCAGCCACTCTTCCATCTGCTGGGCACGACGCTCCAGGGTACGCGGATCGCCGTAACCCTCGGCAATCATCCAGCGCAACATGGTGATGTTGGAACGCAGGTACTCGGCCACGGAGTCTTCAGACAGGTTGATGGTACAACCCGCGGCGGAACGCTCGGCGGAAGCGTCAGACAACTCGAACGCCTGCTCAACGGTCAGGTGCTCAAGGCCTTCAATTTCCAGGATGCGGCCGGAGAATTCGTTGATCTTGCCTTTCTTCTCAACGGTCAGCATGCCTTGCTTGATGCCGTACAGCGGGATGGCGTGTACCAGATCGCGCAGGGTGATGCCGGGCTGCATTTCGCCCTTGAAGCGAACCAGAACGGATTCCGGCATGTCCAGAGGCATAACGCCGGTCGCCGCGGCAAACGCTACCAGACCGGAACCGGCCGGGAAGGAGATGCCCATCGGGAAACGGGTGTGGGAGTCACCACCGGTGCCCACGGTGTCCGGCAGCAGCATGCGGTTCAGCCAGGAGTGGATGATACCGTCGCCCGGGCGCAGTGAAACACCGCCGCGGGTACGGATAAAGTCCGGCATGGTGTGCTGCATTTCCACGTCAACCGGCTTCGGGTAGGCAGCGGTGTGGCAGAAAGACTGCATAACCAGATCAGCCTGGAAGCCCAGACACGCCAGGTCTTTGAGTTCGTCCCGGGTCATCGGGCCGGTGGTGTCCTGGGAGCCCACGGTGGTCATGTGCGGTTCGCAGTAGGTGTTCGGACGAACGCCTTTGCCTTCTTCCAGGCCACAGGCCTTACCAACCATCTTCTGGGCCAGGGTGAAGCCTTTGGTGCCGGCTTCGGGATCTTTTGGCAGGCGGAACAGGTCGGTCGCGCCCATGCCCAGTGCTGTGCGGGCCTTGGCAGTCAGGCCACGGCCGATGATCAGCGGGATACGGCCGCCAGCCTGAACTTCGTCCAGGATCACGTCAGACTTGAACTTGAACTCGGAGATAGTCTCGCCAGCCTCGTTCAGGATCTTGCCGTCATACGGGCGGATCTCGATAACATCGCCCATGTTCATGTCGTCGACGGGGGCTTCGAACACCAGGGCACCGGCATCTTCCATGGTGTTGAAGAAGATGGGAGCGACCTTGTTACCGATGCAGACACCGCCGGCACGCTTGTTCGGCACGCCCGGAATGTCGTCACCGAAGAACCACAGAACGGAGTTAGTGGCCGACTTACGTGAAGAACCGGTACCGACAACATCACCCACGAAGGCAACGGGCAGGCCCTTGGCCTTGATCTCGTCGATCTGGCTCATGGGACCGGTAACGCCGGGCTCTTCCGGCTTCAGGCCGTCGCGTTCCATTTTGTAGGCAGCGCGGGCATGCAGCGGGATGTCCGGACGGGACCAGGCATCCGGAGCCGGAGACAGGTCGTCGGTGTTGGTTTCGCCAGTGACCTTGAACACCACCATCTTGGTGCTCTCTGGTACCTTCTTCTTATTGGTGAACCACTCGCCGTTGGCCCAGGATTCGATAACTGCCCTGGCAACCGGATTGCCAGCGTCCATCTTTTCCTTCACGTCGTTGAAGGCGTCGAACATCAGCAGGGTGCGCTTCAGCTGCTCACCGGCCAGCTCAGCCAGCTCCGAGTCGTCCAGAAGATCAACCA
The DNA here is from genome assembly GCF_000166295.1 of Marinobacter adhaerens HP15. Classification (NCBI taxonomy): domain Bacteria; kingdom Pseudomonadati; phylum Pseudomonadota; class Gammaproteobacteria; order Pseudomonadales; family Marinobacteraceae; genus Marinobacter; species Marinobacter adhaerens. The sequence continues at coordinate 2,320,659 of NC_017506.1, read as the reverse complement.
GGGTCGCAATGTTATAGCCACCCTGCATCATGCCCAGCAGCTTGACTGCTGTCGGCTTGTCCAGCAGCGGAGAGGAGGCTTCGCCTTTTACGATAGCAGTCAGGAACGCGGCCTTTACGTAGGCGGCTTCGTCGACACCCGGCGGTACGCGGTTTTCCAGGAGATACACCAGGGTGTCTTCCTCGCCGGCCGGCGGGTTTTTCAGCAGATCGACCAGAGCAGCAGTCTGCTCGGCGTTCAGGGGCTTGGGAGGAATACCCAGGGCTTCACGTTCGGCAACGTGTTCACGATAGGCTTCTAACACGATATGGACCCTCATCAGTTGGAATGTCCCGCGCCGTTGGCTTCATGCCTTGGCGGGAGGTTTTGGCGGAAAGGCCGCAGGAGCCTCTGAATAATGCCTCAAATCACCGATGGGGTTTCAGGGTTTATTCAGAGACTCCTTTATCTGGCGCTGCATTCTATAGGAAACCCCTTATAAAGTTAAGTTGGACAGAGGTCGGAGGAATCTGTTAAGTGCGCTATACTCGCCGGCCGCAAATCAACAACTGTATTCAACCATGAACGACGCCCTGCAAGAGATTCACAACTTCCTGCCGTGCCAGACCCCTCAGCAATGGATCGACAATGCCCTGGCGAATCAGGACCTGATGCTGATCGATCACGCCCATTGCGAAAAGAAGGCCGCCTCCACCGCGCTCAGCCTGATGTACCGGTACGTTGACAACACCGACCTGCTGAACAAGATGTCCCGGCTGGCCCGTGAGGAGCTCCGGCATTTCGAGCAGGTGCTCGCGATTATGAAAAAGCGCGGCGTGGACTATTGCCATCTTACCCCGGCCCGATACGCGGCAGGATTAAGACAGGAAGTCCGGTCAGAAGATCCTGGCCGCCTGGTGGATGTGTTGATTGTGGGCGCCATTATCGAGGCGCGCTCCTGTGAACGGTTTGCCGCGCTCGCTCCGTTCCTGGATGAGAAGCTGGCGGATTTCTACACCAGTTTGCTGAAGTCCGAAGCCCGGCATTACCAGGACTACTTGACTCTGGCCGAACAGGCCGCTGGTGGACCGATCGCGGCCCGTGTGGGGGATTTTCTGGCCTTGGAGCGGGCGTTGATTGAAGATCCGGATCAGGAGTTTCGCTTTCACAGCGGGCCCATCTCAGCGTAACTGCCGACAAAGCTCTATCCAGGCATCAATTCCGGCGCTACGGTATTTCTGCTTGTGCAGGATGAAATAGAACTGCCGATCAAACTGACGGTGTTCCGGTACCGTCAGTGGCACCAGACTTCCGCGCTTGAACGCGTCGGCCAGCACAACTTCCGAAAGGCAGCCAATGCCCAGGTCGGCTTCCACTGCCCGTTTTATGGCCTCGGTGTGTTCCAGCTCCAGCAGCACATTCAGATCCGGCAACAGGCCGTGCATGCCCCGCTCAAACTCTGGCGGGTTCCTGACCCCTGCTCACGCATGATCCAGGTGGCGGTGCGCAGGTCTTCATCCGTCAGTGATGTTTTTTGGGCCAGTGGATGGGTGGGTGAACAGAACACCACCAACTCATCTCCCCGCCAGGGCAATACATCCAGTTCTGAAGACTGCAATTCCCCCTCGATCAAACCAATATCCAGCTCGAAGTCTCTCACTCGTCTTGCGATGGTGCTGGTATTGGCGACTTCGAGGGAGACTCTGGGATGGGTAGGGGTATTCATGTATTGGGCCATGACCCCCACGGCCAAATAGTTCCCGATAGTCAGGGTGGCACCGACTTTCAGGGCGCCCACCTCCGTGTGTTTGCTGAAGGCCTGTTCCAGCTCATTGGCCTGGGCAAGGACGGCCTCCACCTTGGGGCGGTAAAGCCGCCCCAGCTCGTTTAACTGGAGCCGTTTGCCAACGCGGTCGAACAGCTGGATGTCGAACTGGTTTTCCAGTTCTTTCAGCGCACTGCTGGCTGCCGATTGCGACATGGCCAGCGATTCGGCAGCACGGGTAATGTTCTGGAAATGGGCGGCTGCCAGGAAAACTTCCAGCTGTCGAAAACTGTACTTCATAACTTTTCGCTCTTAATCGGCTCACTCGAATAAGGTTATGAGAATATCCCATTTTCCCGATAGGTTAGTGTCGGGTTAGACTTAGCGCAATCCAAAATTGAATCATTCGCCGTAAGAAAGCGTAACGAACAGGCAAGAGGTTTACATGAGCAACCTGATTAAAGAGAAAGTTACCAGCGTCCATCACTGGAACGATACCCTGTTCAGCTTTACTACAAGCCGTGATCCGGGCTTCCGTTTCAAGAACGGGCACTTTGTCATGATCGGCCTGGAGACCGAGGGTAAGCCTTTGATGCGCGCTTACAGTATCGCCAGTGCCAATTACGAGGAAGAGCTTGAGTTCTTCTCGATCAAGGTCCAGGACGGCCCACTGACCTCCCGCCTTCAGAAAATCCAGGTAGGTGACGAAATTCTGGTGAGCCGCAAGCCGACAGGGACGCTGATTCTGGACAACCTTCTGCCCGGAAAGAATCTGTGGCTGATCAGCACCGGCACTGGTTTGGCGCCTTTCATGAGCATCATCAAGGACCCGGAAGTCTACGAGGCGTTCGATAAGGTTATTCTGACCCATGGCGTGCGTTACGTCTCCGAGCTGGCTTATCAGAAGGAGATCGAGGAGCTGCCGGAGAATGAATACTTCGGCGAAATGGTCCAGGGCAAGCTGGTTTACTATCCGACTGTGACGCGGGAAGACTTCCGCAACCAGGGGAGGCTGACCGATGCCATGGAGACCGGCAAAATCACCCGTGATCTGGACCTGCCGGATTTTGACCCGGAGAATGACCGGTTCATGATCTGCGGCAGCCCAAGCATGCTCAAGGACACCTGCGCCATCCTGAACAACATGGGCTTCAAGGAAGCCCGGGGCGGCGATATGGGTCATTACGTGATTGAGCGGGCGTTCGTGGAGCAGTGAGCTCGCGGGCTGAATCCGCCTCGAAAAAAGCCGGAGCGTGATGCTCCGGCTTTTTTGTGTTTGTATCTGACAGAATGGGTCGTATAAACGGCAAAGGGCTTTGGAGGCGGAGCAATGGCAGGACGGCAGTTAACGAAGAGAAACGTCATCAGCTTTTGGGTGGCACTGGCGGTCGGGGTAATTCTTGGCACCGTGGTTCAGACCCAGCTAAATCTTTGGGCCCTTCAGGCTATGGGTGTAGCGGTTGGGCTTGACGCCCGCATTTCTGCCACCGGGCATGATCTGGTCTCTTTTGCGCCGCTCTACCTGCTCCTCTTTGGACTCAGTTTCCTTATTTCCCAGGGCGCTGCGGCGGTCGTTTCCCGTTTCGTGGGGCGCGGACTTCGGGTGCCACTGTTCGGCCTGGCCGGGGCATCCGGGCTGTGGGTTGCACTAGTGTTGGTTAATGCCCTGGCTCCCATGCCAACCCTGATTGCGGCGACCCGAACCGGGGGAGGTCTGCTTGCCATGCTGTTAACCGCCGCATTTGCCGGAGCCCTGTTCGCCAGACTTACTGCCAGGCCTGCCACCGGGGTCAGTAGCCACGCCTCAGGAACCCTGCTGGCCTTTTGCCTGGCGGTTGGCCTCGGGGCGCTGCCAGGTCCGACACAGGCCCAGTCCTTGAGCGACTACACCGTCGAGACGTTGACTTCCGGGCTGGAGCATCCCTGGTCCCTGGCGTTTCTTCCAGGTGGTGGCGCCCTTGTGACGGAGCGGGCAGGGCGGTTGCGGATGATTTCAGAGGAGTGGGAGCTCGGCCAGGCGCCGATTACCGGAGTTCCGCCGGTTTTCAATGATGCTCAGGCAGGTCTGTTCGATGTGCTGTTGTCGCCGGACTTTGAGAATAACCAACTGGTCTTTCTCGCCTACTCTTGCGGGACGGCCTCTGCGAATCACCTGTGCGTGGCCCGTGGTCAGTTGCAGGCGGAGGCCTTGACGGAGGTTGTCGAGATATTCCGTGCCAAGCCGGCCAAGGAAGGCAGCGCCCACTACGGTGGCCGAATGGCCTGGCTTCCGGACGGTACGCTGATCGTGACGCTGGGAGACGGATTTGACTATCGGGAGCAGGCGCAGAACCTGTCCAGTCATCTGGGCAAGATCGTGAGGCTGAACCCGGATGGCAGTGTTCCCGCCGACAACCCCTTCGTTGGCAGGGAAGGCGCTCTGCCGGAAATATACAGTTACGGGCACCGGAACGTTCAGGGGCTGGTGTTTGATTCCGTCGAAAACGTCTTGATTGCCCATGAACATGGCCCCCGCGGCGGTGATGAGATAAATATTATCGAGCCGGGACACAACTATGGCTGGCCCGTGATCACGCACGGCATCGATTACACCGGCGCCATGATCACGCCCTTTGTTGAGCGGGAAGGTATGGAGCAACCGTTGTTGCACTGGACCCCTTCAATTGCCCCTTCAGGCATGACCCGCTATCGGGGTGAGCTGTTTCCGGACTGGCAGGGAAACCTTCTGGTCGGCGCCCTTGCCGATAAAAGCGTTCACCGCGTCACACTGGAAGCTGGTGAAGCAAGCGACGTCGAGAGTTTGTTCGAAGCAATGGGCGAACGGATCCGGGACGTGGCTACCGGGCCTGATGGGGCGGTGTATCTGCTCACTGACAGTGCGGATGGACGGATTCTGCGTATCCTGCCTTAGTCTCGGCTCTGGGGTCTTTGGGCCCGGCCGGTGTATAGTAGGCGGTTTTCAGAAAGAGGGAAGCCGCTATGTTTCATCTGGAACTGGAACCACGTTTCAGCGATACCGATGCCCTCGGGCATATCAGCAATACCACTCTGCCGGTCTGGTTCGAGCAGGCCAGGACGCCGGTTTTCCGTATTTTTCACCCGACCCTTGAAGCCGAGACCTGGCCACTGATCATTGCACGACTTGAGATTGATCTGATGGCACAGAGCTACTGGCATATTCCGGTCAAGATCAAAACAGGCATCGGTAAGATCGGCAATTCCTCGTTTCATGTGATTCAGGAAGCCTGGCAGGGCGACAAGCAGATTGCCCGGGGTGTCGCCGTGTTAATTCATTTTGATTACGAAACCGAGAAGGCACTGCCGATTCCGGAGGACATAAAAGCCAGGCTGGCAGAACATGCGGTAGCGTGATCGTGCACAATTCTGACTTTCCCGGAGGCGCTGGTGTTTGGTAAATACCTTGTATTGCTCTCTCTGATGAGTGTTTTGGTGGTCACTGGTTGTGATTCTACTAATGAGGATAACGCGCCCGAATCAAATGGCCCACAACTTACTTCACTGACTGGCCCGGATGTTGATATCTCCCTGGCACTGACCTCCGCCCAGTTGGACTGGGTGGGCCAGCAGATTTTCCGGAACGAGTGCGCAGGGCGTTTTCGGTGTCTGGTCCACTGGAACGATGGCGAGGCGTTTCCGTCATTGGGTATCGGTCACTTCATCTGGTATCCGGAGGGCGTTGAAGGGCGATTCGTGGAAAGTTTTCCTGCCCTGATGGAATACATGGAACAACGTCAGGTCAATATTCCCGAATGGTTGCGAGCGCTCGAGCCTTTTGACGCTCCCTGGCGCGAAAAATCAGACTTTCTGGCTGTAGACGATTCACCACGAGTAGCAGAGCTGCGAGAGTTTCTGGCGGGTACCCAGGGCATCCAGGCCGAATTCATATTCCGCCGCGCCAGGCAATCGCTTGGAAAGATTATTGAGGCAGCCCCGGATGATCAAAAGTCAGAGGTCGCAGGAAGGCTGGAGTCTTTGAGCCAGACACCCGGTGGCGTTTACGCCATCATCGACTATGTGAATTTCAAGGGCGAGGGGCTTTCGGCCACGGAGCGCTATGAGGGCCAGGGCTGGGGGCTGCTTCAGGTGCTTTTGGAAATGTCTGGTTCACCGGATCAGAGCGCCCTTGTGAAATTCAGGGAAGCAGCCGACACCGTTCTGACGCGCCGGGCAGAAAACGCGGAGAATCCCATCGAGCGGGAGCGCTGGCTGCCGGGGTGGCGGAAGCGCCTCGAGACCTACGCAGAGCCCCCAGTTTTCAAAATTTCGAAATAATTTTGCATAAAAACTAGTTCATTTCCCGAACCTTGTTCTACTTTTAATAGGCGCGGCCCTTGGTCTGCCTTTTTTTGGCGCATGGGGTTGGAGCGAAAGCGCCGAACTGGTGCATGAAATGGTATTACTTCGTTCCAGATTCGCCTGAAACGCGCCGGTGATTGATAAAAATAATATAAATCATCGGCTTACGCCGAGTGGCTTGCAAATTGCTGATTACACTCGTCGCGATAAAACCAACTGATGTTCGGAGAAAAGACAATGAGAAAGACGAAATCGATTGCCCTGGGGATTGCTCTGGCCGTAGGCACGTTCTCGGCCACTGGTGCCATGGCAGCTACAACTCTGGAGAACGTCAAGGAGAAAGGTCACCTCCAGTGCGGCGTGACCAGCGGTTTGCCTGGCTTCTCGCAGCCTGATGAAAAAGGTAACTGGACCGGTATCGACGTGGATACCTGCCGCGCGGTTGCTGCCGCGATTTTCGGTGACGCAAACGCGGTTGAGTTTACTCCACTGACTGCAAAGGAGCGTTTCACCGCCCTGCAGTCGGGTGAAATCGACATGCTCTCCCGTAACACCACCTGGACACTGACCCGCGATGCGTCCCTGGGCCTGAACTTTGCCGGCGTGAATTACTACGATGGTCAGGGCTTTTTGATCAACAAGGGTATCGGTGTGGACGATGCCACCCAGCTGGACGGTGCCACCATCTGTATCCAGGCCGGTACTACCACCGAGCTGAACCTGTCGGATTACTTCCGTGCCAAGGGCATGGAATTCAAGCCGATCGTGTTCGACACCTCCGAGCAAACCGTTCAGGGCTTTGCGGCGGGTCGTTGCGACGTTCTGACCTCTGACCGTTCGCAACTGGCGGCACTTCGCTCGAAGCTGTCTGATCCGAGTTCAGCCAAGATCCTGCCGAACACCATTTCCAAAGAGCCCCTGGGCCCGGTTGTTCGCCAGGGTGACGATCAGTGGTTCAACATCGTCAAGTGGGTGCTTTTCGCTCAGATCAACGCCGAAGAGCTGGGCGTGACCAGCGCCAATGCCGACGACATGCTGAAGTCCGACAACCCGAATATCCAGCGCCTGCTGGGTACCGATGGCGACATGGGTGCCAAGCTTGGACTGCCGGATGACTTCGGTTATCAGGCCGTGAAACTGGTTGGCAACTACGGTGAAATGTATGACCGCAACGTAGGACCGGATACCCCGCTGGGACTGGATCGCGGAATCAACGCGCTCTGGACTGAAGGCGGTATCATGTATGCGCCGCCGGTCCGTTAAGACCTGAAGGCATACGGCGAAGTCTCCTGTGGGAGGCTTCGCCGTTATCTCTGATGCTGTAAACCACAGGGAAGCTCTTCAGGACAATCCATGAAAAAACAAACAATCGATACCCGACCTGCAGGGCCCAAGCCCTGGTACGACCCCCGGGTCCGCTCACTCTTCTTTCAGGCGGTAGCCATTGCCCTCGTGTTCTGGGGCGGATGGATTCTCGTCGATAACACGCTTTCCAACATGGAAAGCCGTGGCATCAGCACCGGTTTCGGCTTTCTCGGTGAAACCGCCGGATTCGGCATCATCATGAATCTGGTGCCTTATGATGCAACCATGTCTTATGGCCGAACCTTCTGGGTTGGTCTAACCAATACATTGCTTGTTTCCGCGATGGGTGTCGTTGCCGCCACCATTCTCGGTTTCATCATTGGTGTTGCGCGACTCTCGAGTAACTGGCTTGTGGCCAAAATGGCGCTGGTTTACATCGAAGTGATCCGCAACATACCGCTGCTTCTGCAGATTTTCTTCTGGTACTTTGCCGTACTCAGCAATCTTCCGTCACCACGCCAGAGTGTTGATGTCGGTGGAGCGCTGTTCCTGAACAACCGGGGCCTTTACCTGCCAGATCCAGTGACCCAGGAGGGTTTCGGAATTGTCTGGGGCGGTATTCTGCTTGCCATCGCTGCTGTCGTCGGGATTCGGATATGGGCGAAAAAACGCCAGTTGGCGACCGGACAGATCTTCCCGACCTTCAAGGTCGGCGTGGCAATTCTGGTGCTGGTACCGATAATCTCTTATCTCGTGGCCGGTCGGCCTCTTGAGTGGGATTTGCCAGCGCTCAGGGGCTTCAACTTTGGCGGGGGAATTACCATCATTCCGGAGTTGGCGGCTCTGTGGATTGCACTGTCGCTGTACACCGCCAGCTTCATCGCTGAAATCGTGCGCTCCGGTATTCTGTCGGTCAGCAAGGGACAAACCGAGGCCTCCAAGGCTTTGGGGCTGCCCAATGGTCTTACCCTCAGGTTGGTGGTGATACCGCAGGCCATGCGGGTCATCATTCCGCCGCTCACCAGTCAGTATCTGAATCTGGTGAAAAACTCCTCCCTGGCAACGGCCATCGGTTACCCGGATCTCGTGGCGGTCTTCATGGGCACCACGCTGAATCAGACGGGGCAGGCCGTCGAGGTTGTCGCCATTACCATGGCGGTATATCTGACCATCAGTCTGCTGATCTCGTTGTTCATGAATATTTACAACCGGGCTGTGGCCATTAAGGAGCGATGATGACCGAGTCAACCATGAAAGCACCCAAGAAGGCGCTCCGTCCGGTCAAGTGGATGCGGGAGAACCTGTTCTCCGGCTGGTTCAACACGGTATTGACGCTGGGTGTGGCCTATCTGCTGGTGACCAGTGTAGGGCCTTTGCTCAACTGGTTTTTCCTCGACGCCAACTTTGTTGGCAGTGATCCGAGCGCCTGTACGGGAGCGGGTGCCTGCTGGCTGTTTATCAGCCAGCGTCTGAATTTCTTTATCTACGGATTCTACCCGGATGAACTGCAGTGGCGGGTCGACGTGATGTTCCTGCTGCTGGCGGTTTCCTTTGTACCCCAGTTCATCGAGCGGTTCCCCGGCCGCAAGTGGCTCGGGCTGTTCGGTATCTTTGGTTTGCCCATTGTTGGCTACTTCCTGATTCCCGGAGGCAGTTTCGGCCTGGAAGAAGTGCAGAGCTCGAAATGGGGCGGCCTGATGCTGACCCTGATCCTGGCTTACATCGGGATTATTGCGTCCTTGCCCATTGGCATATTGCTGGCGCTGGGTCGTCGCTCCGACATGCCGATCATCCGCGGGATCTGTGTGGTCTTTATCGAGGTATGGCGGGCGGTTCCGTTGATCACGGTTCTGTTCATGGCTTCGGTGATGCTGCCGCTGTTTCTCCCGGAAGGTGTGAACTTCGAGAAACTGGCCCGGGCGCTGATCGGTATAACCCTGTGGCAGTCCGCTTACATGGCGGAAGTGATTCGCGGTGGCCTGCAGGCCATTCCCCGGGGCCAGTATGAGGCTGCCGATGCTCTGGGGCTGGGATACTGGCGCAAAATGGGGCTGGTCATCCTGCCGCAGGCTCTGAAGATGGTTATTCCGGGTATCGTGAACACCTTCATTTCCCTGTTCAAGGACACCACGCTGGTGTTGATTATCGGGCTCTTCGATATCCTCGGCACAGTCCAGTCCACGGTTACCGATCCGGCCTGGCAGAATGTTGCCATCGAGGGCTATGTATTTGTGGCGTTCTGTTTCTGGGTCTTCTGCTTCGGCATCTCCAGATACAGCCAGAACCTTGAACGAAAACTAGACACTGGTCATAAGACCTGACGGGTAATCCTATGACAGACCAAACACAAACCTCAGAAATGCAGACCCCGCCGAAGGACCAGCCGGGAAAAAAACCGGGGATTATCCGGGTTGAGGGCATGCACAAGTGGTACGGGGACTTCCATGTTCTCAAAGATCTCAACCTGACCGTTGATCAGGGCGAGAGAATTGTCATCTGTGGGCCATCCGGCTCGGGAAAATCCACCTTCATCCGTTGCATCAACCGGCTGGAGGAGCATCAGCAGGGCAAAATCATTGTTGATGGTATCGAGCTGACCGATGATGTCCGCCACATTGATACGGTTCGGCGGGAAGTCGGCATGGTGTTTCAGCACTTCAACCTCTTCCCGCACCTGACCGTCTTGGAAAACTGCTGCCTGTCGCCGATCTGGGTGCGAAAAACGCCCCGAAAGGAAGCGGAGGCATCAGCGATGGAGTACCTTGAGCGGGTCAAGATCCCGGATCAGGCTAACAAATTCCCGGGGCAGCTTTCGGGCGGCCAGCAACAGCGTGTGGCGATTGCCAGGGCCCTGTGCATGAAGCCCAAGATCATGCTGTTCGACGAGCCAACCTCGGCCTTGGATCCGGAGATGATCAAGGAAGTGCTGGACGTAATGATTGAATTGGCGGGAAGCGGTATGACCATGCTCTGCGTAACCCATGAGATGGGTTTTGCCAAGACGGTGGCGGACCGTGTGATTTTCATGGACGGTGGCGAGATCGTGGAGCAGGCGCCTCCCCACGAGTTCTTTACCAACCCACAGGAAGCCAGAACTCAGAAGTTCCTCCAGCAGATACTCGCGCACTGAAACCAAGACTAAAAAAGCCGGGCATTTGCCCGGCTTTTTTTACAACGGCTCCTTGAATAGCTCGGGCTCCTTGCCTGGCTCTGCCTCAAGCCACCAAACGTTCTTGTCCCAGTCTCCCAGTACAATACGCTTTGCCGGCGACCCGTTGGCCGTCAGTTCATGAACCGCGGGGCGATGGGTGTGGCCATGGATCATTCGCTGGACACCGTGCGTTTCCAAGTCCTTGACCACTTCCTCGGGCGTTACGTCCATGATGAACTCCTCCTTGCCCTGATTTTTCGCCATGCTGATTTCCCGTAGCTGGCGGGCCATTTGCTGGCGGTCTTTCAGGGGGCGCTGGAGTATCATCTGCTGCCACTGCGGGTTACGCATGTTGGCCCGGAACTTCTGGTATTCCACATCGGCGGTGCACAGGCTGTCTCCATGCATCAGCAGGGTAGGAGTACCGTACAGATCAATCACCGTCGGATCGTCCAGCAGCGTTGCGCCGGCCCGGTCGCAGAAGTCCTGGCCGATCAGAAAGTCCCGGTTGCCGTGCATCAGGAAAATCCTGGTGCCGCTGTCCCGCAGTTTTCGAAGGGCAGTCGCAATCTGCTCCTGGAGCGGCGTGCGTTCGTCATCTCCTATCCACGCCTCAAAGAAATCACCGAGAATATACAGCTGATCAACACCACTGGCTTTCCCGTCGAGAAAGCCCAGAAATGCCTCAGTAATATCCGGGCGGGATTCCTCGAGGTGAAGATCTGAAATAAACAGCGTGGTCACGCGTCCTCCAGAACCTCGGCTTTTTCGATTACCACGTCATCGGCAGGCACATCCTGGTGGCCTGCACGCATGGTGGTGCGCACTGCTCGAATCGCGTTTACCGTGTCCATGCCGTCGGCCACTTTGCCGAACACGCAGTAGCCCCAGCCTTCCGCGTTTTTGGCGGTGTGGTCCAGGAAGCCGTTATTCTCAACGTTAATAAAGAACTGGGCTGTGGCAGAGTGCGGGTCCATGGTGCGTGCCATGGCAATGGTTCCCTGCATGTTGCTCAGTCCGTTATCGGCTTCGTTCTGAATCGAATCGCGGGTTTTACGTGGGGTCATGCCCGGTTCGAAGCCGCCGCCCTGAATCATGAAATTGCTGATCACACGGTGAAAAATCAGGCCATCGTAAAAACCGTCGCGAACGTACTGTTCAAAGTTTTTGGCGGTTTCCGGTGCCTTGTCGTAGTCCAGTTCCAGCTTGATGTCACCGTAGTTGGTTTTCAGCAGAATCATCAGGTTTTCCTGTTCAGAAAGGTTAGGTACGTTAACGGGCCCATTGTACTCAAGAGTTTCCCGCTATGCATGAGTCCGGCAAGGATTTGTGAGTATAATACGCGGTTTAAGATTCACTCCCCTTTTAACAGAGATTGTATGAGCGCCGAGTCGAAGAAAGCCCACAACTTTATCCAGAGCCTGATCGAAGACGCCATCGCCAGCGGAGAGCATACCGGCAAGGTGGTCACCCGATTCCCGCCGGAGCCCAACGGCTACCTGCATATCGGTCATGCCAAATCGATCTGCCTCAACTTTGGCATCGCCGAGACCTTTTCCGGCGACTGTAACCTGCGGTTTGACGACACCAACCCGGAAAAGGAAAACCAGGAATACATCGACGCCATCAAGCAGGATGTGGAATGGCTCGGTTACGAGTGGGCTGGCGATGTGCGGTACGCATCGGATTACTTCGATGCCCTCTATGAGTTCGCCGAGGAGCTGATCACCCGGGACAAGGCTTACGTCTGCGCCCTGACGGCAGATGAAATGGCCGAGTATCGCGGTAGTCTCAAAGAGCCGGGCAGGAACAGCCCTTACCGGGATCGGCCGGTGGAAGAAAGTCTGCAACTGTTCCGCGATATGCGGGACGGCAAGTACCAGAACGGCGAGCTGGTGCTGCGGGCCAAGATCGATATGGCCTCTCCGAACATCAACATGCGGGATCCGATCCTTTATCGTATCCGTTACGCCGAACACCATCAGACCGGCAACAAGTGGTGCATCTACCCGATGTACGACTTTACGCATCCGATTTCCGACGCCATGGAGGGAATCACCCATTCCCTGTGCACACTGGAGTTCGAGGATCACCGGCCTTTATATGACTGGGTGCTGGATAACATTTCCGGCCCCTGCCATCCGCGTCAGATCGAGTTTGCCCGGCTGAATCTGAACTACACCATCACCTCCAAACGTAAGCTCAAGCGTCTGGTAGATGAGAATGTAGTTGATGGCTGGAACGATCCGCGTATGCCAACCATTTCCGGTATGCGCCGGCGTGGCTACACGCCGGAGTCCATCCGCACCTTCTGCGACATGATCGGGGTGAACAAGGCCGGCGGCACTGTGGATGTGGGTATGCTTGAACACGCCATTCGCGAAGACCTCAACACCCGGGCCCCGAGAGCCATGTGTGTGATGCGCCCGTTGAAAGTCACGTTGACCAATTACCCGGCGGATCAAAGCGAAACGCTCACCTTACCAGTGCACCCGCAAAATCCGGATATGGGCGAGCGGGAAGTGCCCTGGACCCAGACTCTGTATATCGACCGGGAAGATTTCGAAATGGAGCCGCCGCGTAAATGGAAGCGGCTGGCCCCGGACCAGGCAGTACGCCTCCGTGGCGGCTATGTGATGACCTGCCGGGAAGTGATTCGTGACGACAGTGGCCAGATTGTCGAGCTCAAGTGTGAGTACGATCCCAACACCCTGGGCGTCAATCCCGAGGGCTACAAACCGAACGGCGTGATTCACTGGGTTTCGGCGAGTGACAGTGTAGAGGCAGACATCAATCTGTATGACCGCCTGTTTAACCACGAGTCGCCGGACAGTGACAAGGAAGGCGATTTGATGGATCACCTGAATCCGGAATCGCTGGTGGTTCTCAAAGGCGCGCGCGTCGAAAAGAGTCTTGTCGCGCCCCGTATGGATCTTCCATACCAGTTCGAGCGGGAAGGCTACTTCTTCTGTGATCAGGCCCATACCGAGGCTGCCGGTCGGCCGGTATTCAACCGCACTGTTACGCTCAGGGATTCCTGGGGCAAGGGGGGCAAGTGATCCGCATCTACAATACGCTGACCCAACAGAAGGAAGAGTTTCGGCCAATTGAGCCTGGCAAGGTCCGGATGTATGTCTGCGGTATGACAGTCTATGACTACTGCCACCTGGGGCATGCCCGGGTGCTGGTAGCCTTTGATGTGATTACCCGTTACCTGCGTCATCGCGGTTACGACGTGAACTATGTTCGCAATATCACCGATATTGACGACAAGATCCTGCGCCGTGCAGATGAAAACGGTGAGCCCTATGACGAGCTCACGGACCGGATGATCAAAGCCATGCACGAAGACGAAGCCCGTCTCGGCGTGCTGTCACCGGATGAAGAGCCCCGAGCTACCGCGTATATCGACGAAATTATTGCGATGATCCACAAACTGATTGCTGGCGGCCACGCCTACGCAGCAGACAATGGCGACGTCTACTTTGCGGTCGATTCCTTCGATGACTACGGCAAGCTCAGCAAGAAAAAGCTGGAGGATCTTCTGGCGGGCGCGCGGGTGGATGTTCAGGAAGCCAAGCGCAGCCCCGCCGATTTCGCATTGTGGAAAGCGGCAAAGGCAGGGGAGGTCAGCTGGCCGTCGCCCTGGGGCGACGGTCGTCCCGGCTGGCACATTGAGTGCTCTGCGATGTCCACCTGTTGTCTCGGCGAAACATTCGATATTCACGGCGGTGGCCCGGATCTGCTGTTCCCGCATCATGAGAACGAGATTGCCCAGTCAGAATGTGCCACTGGCCACACTTTTGTGAACACCTGGATGCACGCGGGTGCCATCCGGGTGAACAAAGAAAAGATGTCCAAGTCCCTGGGTAACTTCTTCACCATCCGCGAGATCATGGAGAAGTACCCGGCAGAAGTGGTCCGTTACTTCCTGGTTTCCAGCCACTACCGCAGCCAGGTGGATTACTCTGAGGAAAATCTGGCTGAGGCCGGCCGAACTCTGACCCGTTTGTACCATGCGCTTAGAGGCATTGTGCCCGCCAAGGCCGCCGATGTGCCGGAATCCGAGCACGACGAGCGGTTTGCCGAGGCGATGGACGATGACTTCAACACCGCGGGTGCAATTGCCGTCCTGCACGCTGTTGCCAACGAGATCAATCAGCATCGTCGCGATGGTCGTGAAGACGATGCCAAGCAAAGTGCGGCGATTCTGGTAAGGCTTGGTGGTGTTCTGGGGCTGCTGCAGCAGGATCCCGAGGCGTTCTTCCAGGCAGACACGGGTGGTGAGCTTAGCGCCGAAGACATTGAAGCAATGATCCAGGCCAGGGCTGATGCCCGCAAGGCAAAGAATTTTGCCGAGGCCGACCGGATCCGCGACGAGCTCCTCGAGAAAGGTATTATTCTGGACGATTCCCGAGAGGGGACGACCTGGCGTAAAGCCTGAATTTCCGGGAGCTGCCGGTTGGTCAGACCAGTTTTGCGCCTGCAGGAATGATCTTGTAAGGATTTTCCCTTACAATGCGGCGCTCAAATTAGAATGCCCCCTCAAGATGAAGGGGGAGTCGGGAAACGTAACCCACTGAGGCAGACAACGATGACAGAACGCGTACAAGTCGGCGGCATTCAGGTCGCAAAGAATCTGTATGATTTCGTGAACAACGAAGCGATCCCGGGCACCGGAATCGATGCCGATAAATTCTGGGCAGAATTTGACAAGATCGTGAACGAGCTGGCGCCACGCAACCGTGAATTGCTGGCCAAGCGTGATGCTATCCAGGAAAAAATGGACAGCTGGAACCGGGATCACAAGGGCCAGAAGCTCGACATGGGCGAATACAAGTCTTTCCTGAAAGACATCGGTTACCTGGTTGACGAGCCTTCCGAGTTCAAGATCTCCACCTCCAATGTCGACCCGGAAGTGGCAACCATGGCCGGCCCTCAGCTGGTGGTGCCGATCATGAACGCCCGTTTTGCTCTGAACGCTGCGAACGCGCGTTGGGGTAGCCTGTACGATGCGCTGTACGGTACCGACGCGATTTCCGAGGAAGACGGCGCTGAAAAAGGCCGTGGTTACAATCCGGTTCGCGGTGCAAAAGTTATCGAGTGGGCCCGCAACCTGCTCGACAGCTCGGCACCGCTGGCCTCTGGCAGTCACAAAGATGCTGCCAAGTATGTGGTTGTAGGTGGCAAACTGGTCGTCAAGCTGCAGAACGGTGAGTCCACCGGCCTGAAAGACGAAGCCGGCTTTGTTGGCTACACCGGTGCCGCTGATGCGCCCACCGGCGTACTGCTGGTCAAGAACGGCATGCACTTCGAGATCCAGATCGATGCCACTCACCCGATTGGCAAAGACGACGGTGCCCACGTCAAAGACGTACTGATGGAGTCTGCACTGACAACCATCATGGACTGCGAAGACTCCGTGGCCGCTGTAGACGCCGACGACAAGGCGCTGGCCTATCGCAACTGGCTGGGCCTGATGAAGGGCGACCTGCAGGAAACCTTCGAGAAAGGTGGCGAGCAGTTGACCCGCAAGATGAACGCGGATCGCACCTACACCGCGGCAGACGGCAGCGAGCTGAGCCTGAAAGGCCGCAGCCTGATGTTTATCCGTAACGTCGGCCACCTGATGACCAACCCGGCCATCCTGCTGAAAGACGGTAACGAAGTGCCGGAAGGCCTGATGGACGGTCTGATCACCTCGCTGATCGCCATTCACGACATGAAGGGCAATGGCAAGTTCCAGAACAGCACCAAAGGCTCCATGTATATCGTGAAGCCTAAGATGCACGGGCCGGAAGAGGTGGCATTCACCAACGAATTTTTCGGTCGTGTAGAGGATGCATTGAGCCTGCCGCGCTTCAGCCTGAAGGTCGGCATCATGGACGAGGAGCGTCGCACCACAGTTAACCTGAAAGCCTGTATCCACGCCGCGAAAGAGCGGGCTGTGTTTATTAACACCGGTTTCCTGGATCGCACCGGGGACGAGATCCATACCTCCATGGAGCTGGGTCCGTTTATCCGCAAGGGTGCGATGAAGCAGGCGACCTGGATCAATGCCTACGAGCAGTGGAACGTGGACATCGGCCTGGAAACCGGTTTCCGTGGCGTTGCCCAGATTGGTAAGGGCATGTGGGCCATGCCTGACCTGATGGCTGGCATGCTGGAAGCGAAAATCGGGCATCCGAAGGCCGGTGCGAACACTGCCTGGGTTCCATCTCCCACGGCGGCTACACTGCACGCCACTCACTACCATCAGGTAAGTGTGGCTGATGTCCAGAAGCAGCTGGAAAGCCGCACCCGCGCCGCGCTGGACGATATCCTGACCGTACCGGTGATGGATGATCCCGCTTCTTTGAGCGCCGAGGACATCCAGCAGGAGCTGGACAACAACGCCCAGGGCATCCTTGGTTACGTTGTGCGCTGGATTGACCAGGGTGTTGGCTGCTCCAAGGTGCCGGACATCAACGATGTCGGCCTGATGGAAGACCGTGCGACTCTGCGTATCGCCTCCCAGTTGCTGGCCAACTGGCTGCACCATGGTATCTGCTCTGAAGATCAGATCATGGAGACCATGAAGCGTATGGCAGCGGTAGTCGACAAGCAGAACGCCGGTGATTCGGCGTACCGCCCGATGGCCGGGAACTTCGATGACAGTGTCGCCTTCCAGGCAGCGCTGGATCTGGTTCTCAAGGGCCGCGAGCAGCCTAATGGCTACACCGAGCCGCTACTGCACGCTTACCGTCTGAAGGCGAAAGCCAAATACGGGCAGTAAGAGCTGCGAAATAAAAAACCCCGCTTCGGCGGGGTTTTTTGTGGCACGTCGGATCAGGCAGAGCCTGAACCCTGACTCCGGGCTCAGTCCCTGTGCAAGACATCAGCCGCATAGAGGGTGTTTTGCAGCAGGGTGGCGATGGTCATCGGCCCTACGCCGCCGGGAACCGGCGTTATATAGGCTGCGCGCTCCGAAGCGGCTGCGAAATCAACGTCGCCATGCAGTTTCCCGTCGTCCATCCGGTTGATGCCCACATCAATCACGGTTGCACCCGGTTTTACCCAATCGCCCTTGATCAGGCCTGGCTTGCCGACGGCTGCGACCAGGATGTCAGCCTCACGAACAAACTTCTCCAGATCTGGCGTGAATCGGTGACACACGGTTGTCGTGGCACCCTTCAATAGCAGCTCCATGCTCATGGGGCGGCCGACGATGTTGGAGGCGCCAACGATGACGGCGTGCTGGCCTTTGTAGGGCGTGTCGATGCTGTCGAGCAGGGTAATGATGCCGGCCGGTGTGCAGGGGCGCAGGGTGGGCTTACGCTGCATCAGGCGACCGATGTTGTATGGATGGAAGCCATCAACGTCTTTATCTGGCCGGATTTTTACCAGAATCGGATCTGCATCGAGATGCGAGGGCAGGGGGAGTTGCACCAGGATCCCGTCCACGGTGGGGTTCTCGTTCAGCTCATCAATCAGTGCTTCCAGCGCTTCCTGGGAAGTGTCTTCCGGCAGATCGTATGAGAGTGAGAGGATTCCCGCCTGGTCGCACGCCTTCCGTTTATTGCCCACGTAAACGTGGGATGCGGGATCGTTGCCGACCAGGACTACGGCCAGTCCGGGCGCCCTGAGCCCCTGTTGGGTTCTTGCTTCCACCCCTGCGGCGACTTGCTGTCTTACTTCGGCGGCAATCTCTTTTCCGTTGATCAGTTTGGCGGTCATGTCTCGTCTTGTCGGTTGGGCATCGGTAAATTGAAGGGTCGGCATTGTCTCATGCTTCCGCCGGAACTCCAATTGGACGGTTGTCTGGGCGGCGCGCGCCGGAACTTTTGTCAGGGCGCTTTGTCACTGAAGAGACTGTTGTTTCAGGGAATTTGGAAATACGTGTTGACGGCACCCTCCGGCGCCGGTAATATGCGCGCCAACTTTGCTGAGGCACTTGTTGTTCAGTTCAGACGGGGTATAGCGCAGTCTGGTAGCGCGCCTGCTTTGGGAGCAGGATGTCGGGAGTTCGAATCTCTCTACCCCGACCAAATTTCTGAATGTTCAGGTGGGCGAACGGTTAAGCGCCCGTAGCTCAGCTGGATAGAGCACCCGCCTTCTAAGCGGGTGGTCGCAGGTTCGAGTCCTGCCGGGCGCGCCATCAAGTCGTTGGCTTGGTCCGCGCCGGAGCGACCGTAACCAGCAAAGTTGAAAAGTAAAGGCATGTCCCGATGTGGTGGACGTAGCTCAGTTGGTAGAGCTCAGGATTGTGACTCCTGCGGTCGAGGGTTCGATCCCCTTCGTCCACCCCACTTTTCTTTCAGAGTAGATTCCGCGTTTGTTGAATAGATTGATGGCAGGCTTGCCATCGGGCATTCTTCAGTCTGTTGTGCGCGAGTGGCGGAACTGGTAGACGCGCTGGATTTAGGTTCCAGTGGGGCAACCCGTGAGAGTTCGAGTCTCTCCTCGCGCACCACCCCTTTCTTTTTTCTCTTTCGTCCCCATCTCTGTCTTCAAGATTCGGCCGGTCCCGTGACTGTGCAGCATCAAACTGCATTGCAGGGTGATTCTCTCGGCGGTGCAAAGCATGATAAACTACCGGCTTTTAATTTTCGGTCCTTTTCCGGGAATCTCCCTTGGACCGGACTTTTAGGTTTAATTTCATTCACATACCGAACCTGTAATTTGAGGATCTTCCATGCAAGTGTCTGTTGAAACGACCTCCAACATCGAGCGTCGAATGACGATTGGTGTGCCCGCCCAGGAAATCGACCAGGCGGTCCAGAAACGCCTGCAGGAAACAGCGCGTACCGTGCGCCTGAACGGTTTCCGTCCGGGTAAGGTGCCCATGAGCGTCGTCAAGCGTCGTTTCGGTGACAGCGTCCGCCAGGAAATCGTTGGCGAGGTTATGCGCGACAACTACATCAAGGCACTGCAGGAACAGGATATCAACCCGGCAGGTTGGCCGAAGTTCGAGCCAAAGACCATGGAAGAGGGCAAAGACCTTGAATTTGTCGCCATCTTCGAAGTGCTGCCGGAAATCGAGCTGGGCGATCTCAGCAAGATTTCAGTCGAGAAGCTGACTTCCGAGATCACCGACAAAGATGTCGACAACATGATCGACAACCTGCGTCGTCAGCAGGCCACCATGAAAGAAGTCAAGCGCAAGTCCAAAAACAAGGACGTGCTGACCATTGACTTCAAAGGTTTTATCGACGGTGAAGAATTCGAAGGCGGAGCCGCTGAAGGCCATCGTCTGACTCTGGGCTCCGGCCAGATGATTCCGGGCTTTGAGAAGGCCATCGTTGGTGGTAAGGCCGGCGAAGACATGGAAATTGAGGTTACCTTCCCGGAGGATTACCACAACGAAGATCTGGCGGGTAAGCCGGCCAAGTTCGAGATCAAGATTCACAAGGTTGAAGAGCCGCAGTTGCCGGAACTCGACACCGAATTCTTCAAGAAGTTCGGTATTGATGCCGAAGACGAAGCGACTTTCCGCGAAGAAGTCAAAAAGAACATGGAGCGCGAGCTCAAGCAGGCGGTTTCCAACAAGGTCAAGAACGACGTTGTTGACGGTCTGCTGGAAACCACTGAGCTGGATATTCCGGCTGCCCTGGTTGATCAGGAAATCGATCGTCTCCGTCAGGACGCCGTCCAGCGTTTCGGCGGCCAGATTGATCCGCAGCAGCTGCCCAAGGAAATTTTCCAGGAGCAGGCTGAGCGCCGCGTGAAGACTGGCCTGCTGTTCCAGGAAGTGGTCAAGAAAAACGACCTGAAAGCCGACCCGGCCAAGGTAGACGAAAAGATCCAGGAGATCGCGTCTACGTATGAACAGCCAGAAGAAGTGGTTGCACACTTCAACAGCAACCCGGAGCAGAAGTCTCAGATTGAGTCTTCAGTCCTGGAAGATGCAGTTGTTGACCACGTGCTGGAGCAGGCCCAGGTCAAAGAAAAGAAAGTCAAATATGAAGAGGCCGTTCAGGCCGGTCAGCCCCAGCGCTGATTTTGCCCGGGATCGGAGTAGAAAGCCGGTCCCGAAGGCCGACCCCTGAGAACAGCCGGCATGCCCGGCTGTTTTCATCTGGGGCCGCTGCTGGCAAAGTATGGGGTGCAACTTTATTGAAACTGCCGTGGCGCGAGTCCACGACCCATTGTCCATAAGGAGTTCAGGCGCATCATGACGCAGAAACCAATTGATGGTCCCGCAATGGTTACCAATTCCGGACTGGTACCGATTGTTATCGAGCAGACAGCTCGCGGCGAGCGGTCGTTCGACATTTATTCCCGTCTGCTCAAGGAGCGGGTGATCTTCATGGTGGGTCCGGTTGAGGACCACATGGCGAATCTGATTGTGGCCCAGCTCCTGTTCCTCGAGTCTGAAAACCCGGACAAGGATATTCACCTCTATATCAACAGCCCCGGCGGCTC
Organism: Marinobacter adhaerens HP15; assembly: GCF_000166295.1. NCBI lineage: Bacteria > Pseudomonadati > Pseudomonadota > Gammaproteobacteria > Pseudomonadales > Marinobacteraceae > Marinobacter > Marinobacter adhaerens. Next base: position 2,299,738 of record NC_017506.1, on the reverse strand, counting down.
GGTAACTGCAGGTATGTCTATCTACGACACCATGCAGTTTATCAAGCCGGATGTAGCCACCCTTTGTGTTGGCCAGGCGGCCAGCATGGGTGCCTTCCTTTTGGCGGGCGGTGCTGCCGGGAAGCGGGCGTGTCTGCCGAACTCCCGAGTGATGATCCACCAGCCGCTGGGTGGCTATCAGGGTCAGGCAACGGATATCGAGATTCACACCCGTGAAATCCTGAAGATTCGTCATACCCTGAATTCGATCCTGGCCCATCACACCGGTCAGGATCTGGAGACTATCGCCAAGGATACGGACCGTGACAACTTCATGGATCCGGCTCAGGCGAAAGAGTATGGGCTGATCGATTCAATACTTGATAAGCGCGTACCGAATAAATAATACTGGAAGTAATCGCATCATACTTGGCCGGCGTATCAGGCAGTGACGCCGGCAAAACGAGATCAGAGGTATTTCAATGGCAGATGAAAGAAACGGCAGGGGCGACGATAACGGCAAGTTGCTCTACTGCTCGTTTTGTGGAAAGAGCCAGCATGAAGTCCGAAAGCTCATTGCAGGGCCCTCGGTGTTCATCTGCGACGAGTGTGTCGACCTGTGCAATGACATTATCCGGGAGGAAATCCAGGAGAATGCACAGGAAGAGCCGAGCGATCGCCTTCCTACACCGGCCGAGATCCGCAATACCCTTGATGAATACGTGATTGGTCAAGACCGGGCCAAGGTCGTCTTGTCGGTGGCGGTCTACAACCACTACAAGCGTTTGCGTTATGGCGAAGGCAAGGGTGATGTCGAGCTAGGCAAGAGTAACATTCTGCTGATTGGCCCAACCGGTAGTGGTAAAACTCTGCTGGCCGAGACTCTGGCGCGGATGCTGAACGTGCCCTTCACGATCGCCGACGCCACCACGCTGACTGAAGCCGGCTACGTTGGTGAGGATGTCGAGAACATCATTCAGAAACTGCTGCAGAAATGCGATTACGATGTCGACAAGGCTCAGCGGGGCATAGTCTACATTGACGAGATCGACAAGATTTCCCGCAAGTCTGACAACCCTTCCATTACCCGGGATGTTTCCGGTGAGGGTGTTCAGCAGGCACTGTTGAAGCTGATCGAGGGTACCGTTGCATCGGTCCCGCCGCAGGGAGGTCGCAAGCATCCGCAGCAGGAATTCCTGCAGGTTGATACCGGCAATATGCTGTTTATCTGCGGTGGCGCCTTTGCCGGATTGGACAAGGTAATTCGCGAGCGTACCGAGAAGAACAGCATCGGTTTCTCTGCTTCGGTTGCCAGCCAGGACGATGCCAAGAACACCGGCGACGTTATCAAGGATGTGGAGACCGAGGACCTCGTGAAGTACGGCCTGATTCCGGAGTTTGTGGGTCGTTTGCCGGTAGTGGCAACCCTAAACGAACTTGATGAAGAAGCGCTGGTGCAGATTCTGACCGAGCCCAAGAACTCCCTGACCAAGCAGTACCAGAAGCTGTTTGATATGGAAGGGGTCGAGCTTGATTTTCGTGAAGATGCGCTTCGGGCTGTTGCCCGCAAGGCCATGGAGAGAAAGACAGGCGCCCGTGGTCTGCGTTCCATTATGGAAGCGACGCTTCTGGACACCATGTACCAGATTCCCTCTGAGCATGACGTGACCAAAGTGGTGATCGATGAGAGCGTGATCAGCGGGGACTCCGAGCCCTTCAAGATTTACGCCAGCAGTGATCACGCCAAGGCTGTGCCCGAGGATTGAGTCTAGGCTAGCGGTTGAAATGAAGAGGGGCGGCAACGCCCCTTTTCGCGTTTTTGTATTGCGATATTCCTGCCCTGTTTCGTTTAGTAAAAAGATTGCAATTTTTGCGGGCGCCCCAATGAAGGGTGATATGCTGAAAGAAATACCGTCAGAGGATTCCCAATGACCCGTATACCCGAAGATGCCGTGCAAGAGTACCCGCTGCTTCCGCTGCGTGACGTAGTGGTGTTTCCGCACATGGTGGTCCCACTGTTTGTGGGCCGAGAAAAATCCATTCAGGCTCTCGAAGCCGCGATGGAAGGAAGCAAGGAAATCCTCCTGGTAGCCCAGAAAGACGCCTCTACTGATGAGCCGGGTCCGAAGGATGTGTTCGAGATGGGCACGCTGGCAACGGTTCTGCAGATGCTTCGCCTGCCCGATGGCACCGTCAAGGTGTTGGTAGAGGGCAACGCCCGAGCCACCATCAGCGATATCTCCGAGGGTGAGTACCTGTCCGGTGGCGCTGTCCTGATGGATGAAGAAGGGCTGCCCGAGCGCGAGCAGGAGGTCCTGATAAAGACCCTGATGGACGAGTTCGAGAAGTACGTGAAACTCTCCAAAAAGGTCCCTTCCGAGGTCTCCAATGCTCTCACCGGTATTGAGGAGCTTGAACGCCTGGCCGACACCATGGCTGCTCACCTGGAAATGCGTATTCCGGAAAAGCAGGAACTGCTGGAAGCGCTGGATATCCGCAAGCGGGTGGACTTGCTGCTCGGTAAGCTGGATGGCGAAATCGACCTGATCGAGGTTGAGAAGCGCATCCGTGGCCGCGTGAAAAAGCAGATGGAGCGCAGCCAGCGCGAGTACTACCTGAACGAACAGATGAAGGCTATCCAGAAAGAGATGGGTAACCTGGGCGAAGGCAACAACGACTTCGAAGAGCTTGAGCAGAAGCTGGAAGAAGCCGGATTGCCGGAAGAGGCCCGCAAAAAGACTGAAACGGAGCTGAACAAGCTCAAGATGATGTCTCCGATGTCTGCGGAAGCGACCGTCGTCCGTGGTTATATTGACTGGATGCTGGCGATTCCCTGGAAGAAGCGCAGCCGTGTCCGTCACGACATCGAAAAAGCCCGTGAAATTCTCGATCGGGACCACTATGGCCTCGATGAAGTCAAAAAGCGTATTCTCGAATACCTTGCGGTTCAGAGCCGTGTGAAGAAGGTCAAGGGTCCTGTGCTCTGCCTGGTTGGTCCTCCCGGTGTGGGCAAGACTTCGCTCGGTCAGTCCATTGCCCGTGCGACCAACCGGAAGTACACCCGGATGGCCCTCGGCGGCGTGCGTGATGAAGCTGAAATCCGCGGCCACCGGAAAACCTACATTGGTGCGTTGCCCGGTAAGCTTCTTCAGAAACTGTCCAAGGTGGGCGTGAAGAATCCGCTGTTCCTGTTCGATGAAATTGACAAGATGGGCATGGATCATCGTGGTGATCCGGCCTCAGCGCTGCTGGAGGTCCTCGACCCGGAACAGAATCACACCTTCAACGATCACTACCTCGAAGTGGATTACGATCTCTCCGATGTGATGTTCGTGTGTACCTCCAACTCCATGGACATTCCTCCCGCCCTGCTGGACCGGATGGAAATCATCCGTATCCCGGGTTACACGGAGGACGAGAAGGTCAATATTGCGCTGCGTTATCTGTTGCCAAAGCAGATCAAGGCCAACGGCTTGCGCAAGGATGAGCTCAAGTTGCCAGAGGACACCCTTCGCGACCTGATCCGCTATTACACCCGTGAAGCCGGTGTACGTGGCCTGGAGCGCGAGATTGCCAAGATCTGCCGCAAGGTGGTGCGTGACCATGTGGAAAGCGGAGAGAAGGTCTCTGTCACTCTCACGCAGGACATGCTCGAAGATTACTCGGGGGTCAAAAAATTCAAGTACGGCCTCGCCGAGGAAAAGAACGAGATTGGTCAGGTGACCGGTCTGGCTTGGACCCAGGTGGGTGGCGAACTGCTGCATATTGAGTGCGCCCTCACGCCTGGCAAGGGCCGGGTCGTGAAGACGGGTTCCCTGGGTGATGTCATGCAGGAGTCCATCCAGACGGCATTGACAGTGGTACGTAGCCGGGCACCCGGTCTTGGAATTGCCGATGATTTCCACGAGAAGCACGATCTGCACGTGCATGTACCGGAGGGCGCGACACCGAAAGATGGTCCCAGTGCCGGTATCGGTATGTGCACAGCGCTGGTTTCTTCTCTGACCAAGATTCCGGTTCGCGCCGACGTTGCAATGACCGGTGAAATCACTCTGCGTGGACGTGTTCTTGCCATCGGTGGGTTGAAAGAAAAGCTTCTGGCAGCGCATCGGGGTGGCATCAAGACGGTGATCATTCCGGATGAGAATGTCAGGGATCTCAAGGAGATACCTGAAAACATCAAGGAGTCGCTGGAGATTCGTCCTGTGAAGTGGATCGACGAAGTGCTGGATATTGCACTGGCCTATTCACCCGAGCCCAGGGCTGAAGATTCATCTCCGGAAACGGGTTCTGGCAAGCCGCGTGACGAAGAAGGCGACGCGTCAGAGCGCATAAATACACATTAAAGCCTTGATGAGTTGTTGACATGCCTGAGAGCCCATTGGTATAACTGTTTCGCCGTGAAGCAGCCAATACCAAGGGCTCCCGCGCAGTCAGTCCCTATTCCGAATGCCGGTATAAAGCCGAAAGGAATAAGAAAAGTGAAGAATGGAATTCTCCGACCGCTTATGCGATAGTCGAGAACGTCCGAGAAAAAACAAACCAACCTATAACATCTTCAACCTGAAATCGAAGGGGTTTAGTGTGAACAAGTCCGAACTTATCGATGCAATTGCAGAGTCCGCAGATATCTCCAAAGCCGCCGCTGGCCGTGCTCTGGACGCAATGACCAACTCAATCACCGGTGCCCTGAAAAAAGGCGATCAGGTAACTCTGATCGGTTTTGGTACCTTCTCCGTAAAAGAGCGTGCTGCTCGTACCGGTCGTAACCCGCAGACTGGTGCCGAGATCAAGATTCCGGCCTCCAAAGTGCCTGGGTTCAAAGCAGGCAAGGCCCTGAAAGACGCCGTTAAGTAACGGTTCTTTCTCCGGTGGCTTCTGTCGCAGGAAGCCACCCAAGAAGAATTCAAGGCGCATTCCACACCGGGTGCGCCTTTTTACGTTAGGTCCGCCCTTCGCCGCGCGCTGAAACGAATAAAACTGCACTACCTTGAACAGGGATCCGGGAGAAACATGCTTCAAGATATTCGGAACAATGCCCAGGGCACGATCGCCAAGGTCATCATTGGTCTTCTTATTGTGTCGCTATCCATCTGGGGGATGGACGCCATTGTCGGCGGCTTCTCCGGCGAGCCTGAGGTGGCAACCGTCAACGGCGAGGATATTACCGAGCGGGAGTTTCTCCGCGTGGTCCAGATGGAGAGCCAGCGCCGGCTATCCAGAATGGAAAACCCGGATCCCTCGATGCTTGACGAAGACCAGATTCGCACAGACGTTCTGGATTCCCTGATCCAGGAGCAGGTCCTGATCCAGGATGCCAACGCTCAGGGACTGGAACTCAATGATGCTGATATCGATGCGTTGATTACCCAGATGCCGCAGTTCCAGGTGGATGGCCAGTTCAATCGCGACCGCTTTGTGGCCACAGTCCGTAATATGGGCATGGGCGTGGGCGAGTTTCGGGAAGCCATGCGCAAGCAATATGTGGTGAACCAGATCCGTGCGGGTATCGTTCAGAGTGGCCTGGTGGCGGATGAGAATGCCGAACAGCTGCTCCAGATTCAGAACCAGACACGCAGTTTCCGGGTACTGGATATTCCTGCCAGCTCAGTGGCGGACGCAGTATCGGTTTCTGATGCTGACGTTGAAGCCTTCTATGAAGAAAACTCGGGCGCGTTTCAGCAGCCAGAGCGTGTAGACGCTGCCTACATCACACTTTCGCTGGGTGCCCTTGCTGAGAGCATTGAAGTTGACGATGCGGAGCTTCAGGCCTACTACGAGCAGCAGGCGGCCGATTTGGCCAGTGAGGAGCGTCGGGCGTCCCACATCCTGATCGAAGAGGGCAGTGACGCGGACGAAACCATGGCAACGATCCAGGAGCGCCTGGCGGCTGGGGAGTCATTTGCTGACCTGGCGCGGGAGTACTCCATTGATACCGTTTCGGCCGAAGACGGCGGCGATCTGGGCTATGCCGGTCGTGGCATTTACGCCGAGCCCTTCGAGGAAGCCCTGTTTGCCCTTGAGGAAGGCGAAGTTTCCGAGCCGGTTCGGACATCGTTCGGGGTTCATCTTATTCGCCTCGAGGATGTCAGGGAGTCCGAGGTGCCGTCTCTGGATGAAATGGAAGACCAGCTCCGTCGTGAGCTGGCCCGTGAAAAGGCTCGTGAGCAGTTTGCTGAAGTCCGGGCAGAGCTTGCCGACTCCGCGTATGCCGCCGATGATCTGGCGGGCCCTGCCGAAGAGCTCGGGCTTGAGGTGCGGGAGGCCAACGGCGTTACCCGTGACGGTGGTCAGGCGCCATTTGACCACGCCGGTCTGGTACGGCAGTTGTTTTCCGAAGATGTCCTGGACGCGGGTTACAACACCGAGTTGATCGATGTGGGTGACAACGTGTCTGTCGTTGCCCGGGTGAATAAGTATCATGAAGCCGAGCAGCTGCCCCTGGATCAGGTTCGCGATCAGATCCGGACGACGCTGGAGCAGCGCAAGACGCGGGAAGCTCTTTCTGAAAGGGCTGACGCGATTATCGCTGACCTTGAGTCAGGTCAGAGCCCCGAGGGTATTGGTGAGTGGTCCAGCTATGAAGGGCTGGCACGGAACGCCTCCGAGGCAGGTCCCGCCATTCTCCAGCAGGTGTTTTCTTTGCCGCGCCCTGCGGATGGCGCCCGGTTTGGCAAGGCTGTGATGGCCAATTCTGCCGCGGTGATCGCGCTGGACGAGGTCACGGACGGGCAGGTCTCGGAAGATGGTACCGAACTGAACCAGCTTCGGGAATTCCTGGCATCTCTCGAAGGCCAGAGGGAATACGCCGCGTACCAGCAGTTCCTTCGAAACCGGGCGGAGGTCGAGAGACCCTGATATCCGCGTCATGAAAAAGGCGCCGAATGGCGCCCCGCGATCAACGAAAAGCCCGGTGCGAATGCCCGGGCTTTCTTGTATCTGCTGACCTCTTCTATTGTGGCACTGAGGCTCAGGTCGGTGGGAAGCGGGTGGGCTTGAGGCTTTCCTTGATCTTCTTGAGGTGCCCGAGGAAATCCGCGCCGCGTTTGAGGGTTACGCCGGTTGCAAGAATGTCGATAACGCTCAGATGAATGATGCGAGAGGACATTGGCATATAGACCTCAGTGTCCTCCGGCGCGGTGACGCCCAGCACCACCGTGCAGCTTTCCGCCAGGGGGGAATCGGGGTTGGTGATACCGATCACCGTAGCACCGTTGGCCCGCGCAAGTTGCGCGATATCCACGGTTTCCCGGGTGCGGCCCGTGTAGGAAATGAGCACGATAACATCGCCCACGTTTGCCCCGGCCGCCACCATGCGCTGCATCAGGGCGTCGTCGTAGGACATGACCGGGATATTGAAGCGGAAGAACTTGTGCTGGGCATCCATAGCCACGGCAGCAGATCCGCCCATGCCAAAGAAATTGATCTGTTTGGCCTGGATCAGGTAATCGATGGCCGTTGCCAGGGCTTTCGGGTCCAGCGCTTGCCGAGCCTTGTCCAGGCTGGCAATGGTACTGAGCATGATCTTGTCGGCGAATTCGGCAACGGTGTCGTCGGGCTCCACGTTCTGGCCGATATAGGGGGTGCCGGTGGCGATACTCTGGGCGAGGCGAATCTTGAAATCCGGGAAACCTGTTGCCGAGAAACCCCGGCAGAAACGGTTAACGGTGGGTTCGCTGACGTCGGCGGCTCTCGCCAGGGCAGCTATGCTGTAACGGGTGGCCGCGCTTGGGTCACGGAGAATGGCCTCGGCCACTTTCCGCTCGGATTTGTTAAGGGTCTCCAGCCTGGACTGGATGTCCTCAAGCAGATTGTCGTCACGGTGCGCCTGGTTCGCGGCCATCAATGGTACTCCCTGAATCATGGGCGGTCGTTGTCTTGAAAACGCGGTGATTATACCGCTTTTTTACCGGTTTTGGGGTAGTAAAAGTATCACGAAACGCAGTTTTTTCTTGGAAAAACGATTTTTGGATGTCATTATTTGGTTAAAATTACTACATTGAGTTCTGTCGTCGAGTTTTTGCGACGGACTGCCCACCAGAGAGAAGGAACCAATGGTCAACAAGATCAATACCCGTTGTGACCTGATGCTCTTCGGAGCCTTGGGTGACCTTGCCCAGCGAAAACTGTTTCCGGCGCTGTACCAGCTTGAGCGCGCCAACCTCTTGGCGGAGGGGAGCCGGGTTCTGGCCATTGCCCGCTCAGATGCCGATAACGAGACCGTGCGCCAGCAGTTGTTTGACAAGCTGAAGCAGTACGTAAAGCCGGAAGAGTTCGATGCTGGACTCGCCGAATCCTTCCTTAAGCGGGTCGATTACCAGATTCTGGATTTTAACGAACCCGACGCTTTTGGTGTGCTCAACGAGTGGCGTGATGATGCCAATAATGAGCTTATTGTTTATATGGCCACCCCGCCGTCCATGTATGGCGTCATAGCCCGAAATCTGCGGGCCGCAAGTTGCTGCACCGAGAAGACGCGGGTGGTGGTCGAGAAGCCGATCGGTCACGACCTGGAGTCGTCGAAGGTGATCAACGATGAGCTTGGCGAGGTCTACAACGAGAACCAGCTGTTCCGGATTGATCATTACCTGGGTAAGGAAACGGTCCAGAACCTGATCGCTCTGCGTTTTGCCAACAACCTGTTTGCCTCCCAGTGGGACCAGAACCACATTTCTCACGTTGAGATCACGGTGGCCGAGAGCGTTGGCATTGAGGGACGGTGGGGCTATTTCGACAAAGCTGGCCAGATTCGCGATATGATCCAGAATCACCTGCTTCAGCTGCTGTGCCTGATCGCCATGGACCCGCCCTCGGACCTGTCTGCCGACAGCATCCGGGATGAGAAGGTCAAGGTTCTCAAGGCCTTGAAGCGCATAACGCCCGATATGATGGACAGTTACGTGGTGCGTGGCCAGTACACCGCCGGCACCAGTAACGGCAGGCCGGTGCCCGGCTATCTGGAAGAGGAGGGGGCAAACAAGGGCAGCGCTACTGAGACTTTCGTTGCGCTGAAAGCAGAGATCGACAACTGGCGCTGGTCAGGTGTCCCGTTTTACATTCGCACTGGTAAACGCCTCCCCGAAAAGCTGTCCCAGATCATCATCCACTTCAAGCCTGCGCCGCATTACATTTTTGATCCGGACCAGAAGCACCTTGCCAACAACAAGCTGATTATCCGTCTTCAGCCTGACGAAGGCATGGCCCTGAAGATCCTCACCAAGGACCAGGGCCTGGATAAGGGCATGCGACTTCGTCAAGGCCCTCTGGAGCTCACCTTTTCTGAGACCTTTGTTACCGATCGGATTCCCGATGCCTACGAGCGTTTGCTGTGGGAGGTAATGAAGGGTAACCAGTACCTGTTCGTGCGCCGTGACGAGGTGGAGTATGCCTGGCGCTGGGTCGATCAGGTTATTCGGAACTGGAAGGATGGCGGCGAGCCGCCAAAACGTTACGCGGCGGGAACCTGGGGCCCCGTTGCTTCCATCGCCATGATTACCCGGGATGGCAGGAGCTGGTATGAAGATGTGTGATCTGCGTTTGCCCGAGGGTGTCAGCGACCGTTCAGGTGACACGGCTAATGGCGTGGCCTTGGATCTTGCTGATGCCGTGGCGGGATTTCTGACGGCCCGCCTGAGAGAAGCGCCCAGGGCGAGCCTGGTGGTATCCGGCGGTTCCACGCCGCTGCCATTTTTCAGAGCGCTGTCCGGCAAGGATCTGGACTGGGGCAGGGTAGACGTTCTGCTGGCGGATGAGCGTTGGGTGGAAGAAAACGATGACGCCAGCAATACCCGCCTGGTTCGGGAGAACCTGCTGAAGAATAAGGCGGCCTCGGCCCGGTTCCTGTCGCTCAAACAGCCTGGTGCGACACCCTCAGAGGGACTTGAGCGGGTGAAGGCTGAGCTGGCGGACCTGGCCCTGCCCATCGACGTGCTGATTCTTGGTATGGGCAACGACGGCCATACCGCCTCACTGTTTCCCGACGCACCCGAATTGGAAAGTGCGATGAATCCTGAATGCCAGGAAATCGTTGCGCCCGCCACGCCCGCGTCGCAGCCGCAGAAGCGCATCACCTTGACCTGGCCACCCCTTAGAGATGCCCGATTCACCGCGTTGCATCTGAAGGGCGAGGACAAACTGCAGACACTGGACCGTGCTATGTCTGAACCGGACAAGGTGCTCGAGATGCCAATCAGAGCTTTCCTGAAACCAGGCCTCCAGGTGTTCTGGAGTCCCTGAAACGCCCGACATTTGTTATGGAGAAAACCGTGAGCCAACTTTCCGATTACCACCGCGAGCGCGTCAGGGCAGTACTGCAATCCTCACCTCTGGTGCCGGTCATCGCCATTCAGGACCTCGACGACGCCGTGCCCCTTTGCCAGGCTCTCGTTGATGGCGGCATCAACGTCCTCGAAATTACCCTGCGCACTGAACACGGCCTAAAAGCCATCGAAGAAGTCCGTAAAGCCATCCCGGACGCCTGGGTGGGCGCGGGCACCGTTACCAGCATTGCCCAGTACCGACAGGTAGAGGCCGCTGGCGCCCAGTTCGTAATCACCCCGGGCGTAACCGAAGCCATCCTGGAATTCGGCCTGACCTCTGAAGCCCCGCTGTTGCCGGGCATTGCCACCATCTCGGAAATGATGATTGGCTATAACCTCGGGTACCGCGAATTCAAATTCTTCCCCGCCGAAGTCGCCGGCGGCATCCCGGCCCTCAAAGCCTTCAGCGGGCCATTCCCGGACGTCACTTTCTGCCCAACCGGCGGCATACGCCGCAACACCGCGGCAGACTACCTGGCACTGGGCAACGTCCAGGCCGTTGGTGGCACCTGGTTGACCCCTGCAGATTTGGTCGCGGCCAAGGACTGGGCGCAGATTACCGAGATTGCGCGGGGGAGCCTTGCTGATCTGGCACTGTAATTATGCTTGGATTTTGTCGGATTACGCCTGCGGCTAATCCGACCTACGTGCTTAGTTCTCAATACTCGAGAAACTGTCACGCCGAGAAAACTGCAACATTCTGAACGAGGGAGTGGGGTTCCCCTTTCCAAAAATGTCTGTGGCCAAGGATGGCCACAGCCAAGCGCACATGGATGTGCTCGTAGCGGTTTTTGGAAAGGGGAACCCCACTGCCGCCCGGCACAAGAACCTCAGGCTACAAGGTCTTCCACCGCCGACGGCGGGCTAATCGGGAAGAAATAATCAGCGGATATCCGACCCAACCCGAACAATCTTCATGGTATTGGTTCCACCCTGGGCATTCACATAATCACCCTTGGTAATCACCACCAGATCACCATCCTTGACTGCTCCGCGATTCACCAGCTCCGACACCGCCAGCGCATTGGTCCGCTCGTTCGGAATCTTGGCTGAATCGAAAGGCACCGTTTGAACGCCACGGAACATAACGACCCGATGCTGGGTGGAGTGATGGCGCGAAAACGCAAAGATTGGCAGGCTCGACTTGATGCGAGACATCAACCTCGGCGTGGCACCCGTCTCGGTCATGCAGATAATGGCCGAGACACCCTCAAGGTGGTTCGCGGCGTACATGGCGGAAAGAGCGATAGCTTCATCAACTTCCTCCATGCTCTCGTGAATCCGGTGTTTGGACTGATGCATCGACGGATGCTTCTCTGCGCCCAGGCAGATGCGCACCATGGCTTCGACTGCTTCCTTGGGATAATCGCCCACGGCTGTTTCCGCAGACAGCATCACTGCATCAGTGTAGTCCATCACCGCGTTGGCAACGTCTGAGACTTCGGCTCGCGTTGGCATCGGGCTGGTGATCATAGACTCCATCATCTGCGTGGCCGTGATCACCGCGCGGTTGAGAACGCGGGCGCGGGAGATGATGTGCTTCTGTACGCCCACCAACTGGGCGTCGCCGATTTCAACGGCGAGATCGCCACGGGCAACCATCACGGCATCGGATGCTTCGATTACCGCGTCCAGGGCTTCCACATCGTCGGCCAGTTCCGCCCGTTCGATTTTCGCGACCAGGCCTGCGTCGGAGCCTGCCTCTTTCAGCAGGCGCCGGGCGATGTGCATATCCTCGGCAGTACGCACAAACGAAACCGCCACGTAATCCGCGCCCAGTTTGGCGGCCGTCACGATATCCTGTTTGTCTTTCTCCGTCAGTGCATCGGCGGACAGGCCGCCGCCGCGCTTGTTCAGGCCCTTGTTGTTCGAGAGCGGACCTCCGATAAGCACGGTGGAAGTGATGCTGTGGTCGCTGACCGACTGCACTTCCATCTCAATGCGGCCATCGTCCAGAACCAGAATGTCTCCCGGTTCCACATCTTCGATCAGTTGCTCGTAGTCGATGCCGACCTTTTCCTCGGTACCCGCCTCCTTGTCCATGGCAGCGTCCAGGATAAACGTCTGGCCTGCCTTGAGGGTGACCTTGTTCTCCGAGAACCGTGCGATGCGCAACTTGGGGCCCTGCAAATCGGCCAGCAAAGCGACAAACCGGCCTTGGGCCGCTGCTGCTTCGCGAACCCGGCGAGCGCGGCCGATGTGCTCTTCGGCGCTGCCGTGGGAAAAGTTGAGTCGGGTGACATCCACACCGGCGGCGATAATGGCCGCGAGGGATTCCGGTGAATCGGTGGCCGGGCCGAGAGTGGCGACAATCTTGGTACGCCTGAGCATGGTTGGTGTCCTTTGGTTCTTCAAAATGGTCTCGAAAAGAGTAGCGGAATCAGCTGAAACGGCCAGATTTACTGGCCGGCCTCGAGGAGGGCGAGGGCATTATCCAGCATACGATTCGAGAAGCCCCATTCATTATCGTACCAGGCCATGACTTTTACGTGACGACCCAGAACGCGGGTGTGGTTGGCATCATAGATGCTGGAAAGTGCGTTGTGATTGAAGTCGATGCTGACCAGTTTCTCGATATTATAACCAAGAACCGGATTTTTCTCGGCCGCTGTTTTTATCGCCTCGTTTACTTCGTCAACGGTCGTTTCGCGGCTGGCGATAAAGCCAAAGTCCACCAATGATACGTTGATGGTGGGGACGCGAACTGCGAGGCCATCAAGCTTTCCCTCAAGTTCCGGAATAACCTTGCCAATGGCGGCAGCCGCGCCGGTCTTCGTTGGAATCATCGATTGAGTGGCAGAGCGAGCGCGGTAAAGATCAGAGTGGTACACGTCGCTCAGTTTCTGGTCGTTGGTGTAGGAGTGGATGGTGGTCATCAGGCCACTCTCGATGCCGATGGCCTTGTGCAAGGCTTCGACAACCGGTGCCAGGCAGTTGGTAGTGCAAGACGCGTTGGAGATAATGTCGTGATTGGTGGTCAGGGTTTCGTGATTCACGCCGTAGACAATCATGGCATCCGCATCGGGGCTGGGTGCAGAGATGATAACCTTGCGCGCGCCGGCTTTCAGGTGAGCTGCCGCCTTGTCCCGTTTGGTGAAAAGCCCGGTGCACTCGAAAACAACGTCGACACGGTGATCTTTCCAGGGCAGTTCTTCGGGGTTGCGCAGTGCTGTGATAGCAATGCGGTCGCCGTTCACTGTCAGCGATTCTGAGTCGTGGCTGACATCGGCCTCAAATCGACCATGAACACTGTCATACTTGAGCAAATGGGCGTTGGTTTCGGCGTCGCCAAGGTCGTTAATGGCAACAACCTGTAGCTGGCTCCGGTAGTTAACTTCATACAATGCTCTGAGAACATTGCGACCGATGCGGCCAAAACCGTTGATTGCGATACGGATCGTCATTGTCTGACTCCTTGGGTGGTCGTTTTTTGTTCGTTTTACCTCAGTAATGTAGTAAATATAACAACAAAAAAAGAAGAAATGAACGATTAACCGGTGGAAATGCCAAAAAAAGGAAGTAAAATTACGTCTAAAAACGACCACTCTAATAAATTACGCAATGGAGCCCACCATGCACCCGACCGTAGATAAGGTTACCCAGAGAATCATCGAGCGCAGTCACCCAACGCGGCAGGATTACCTGAACCGCATGAATGCCCTCAAAGCCCAGTCTCCACACCGGAGCTCTCTGTCCTGCGGCAATCTGGCCCACGGTTTCGCGGCCTGTAATCAGGGTGACAAAGACACCCTGAAATTCATGAACAAGGCCAACGTGGCCATGGTAACGGCCTATAACGATATGCTTTCGGCCCACCAACCCTACGAAAAGTTCCCGGATATTATTCGGGAGGCGGCCCGTGGAATGGGGTCGGTGGCTCAGGTGGCCGGGGGTACGCCGGCCATGTGTGACGGCGTAACCCAGGGCCAGCCGGGTATGGAGCTGAGTCTGTTCTCCCGGGACACCATTGCCATGAGTACGGCCGTGGCCCTCAGTCACAACATGTTCGATGCCACGCTGCTTTTGGGGATCTGCGACAAGATTGTGCCTGGCCTTCTGATAGGCTCGCTGAGCTTCGGCTATCTGCCCACTATTCTGCTTCCGGCAGGTCCAATGCCTTCAGGGCTCCCGAACAAGGAGAAACAGCGGATCCGCCAGCTTTACGCCGAGGGCAAAGTTGGCAAGGAAGAATTGCTGGAGGCCGAGAGCAAGTCCTATCACAGCCCCGGCACCTGTACGTTTTACGGCACCGCCAACAGCAACCAGCTGTTGGTGGAAGTCATGGGCCTGCATATGCCGGGGTCTGCGTTTGTGAACCCCAATACGCCGCTCCGTGATGAGCTTACCCGGGCGGCGACCGAGCAGGTGATCAGGCTGTCCAAGCCTCACGGTGGCGAGCTGGGTCTGGGCGATATGGTGGATGAAAAGAGCATTGTCAATGCTCTGGTGGCGCTGCTGGTTACTGGCGGTTCCACCAATCACACCATTCACTGGATAGCGATTGCCCGGGCGGCGGGGATCATCATCGACTGGAACGACTACGCCGAGCTTTCCTCCGTGGTTCCGTCCATGACCCGGATCTACCCTAACGGGCAGGAAGACGTGAATGCGTTCCACGAGGCTGGCGGAACGCCGTTCCTGATCAGGGAACTGCTGAGCGGCGGATACGTGCATAACGATGTGAACACAGTGGTTGGCTATGGCCTTGAGCGCTATACCGAGATGCCGGAGTTGTCGGATGAGCAACTGGTGTGGAAGCCCGCGCCGGAAAAAAGTCTTCGCCCGGATGTGCTCAGCCCGGTTGCCGAGCCGTTTGCACCCGATGGTGGGCTGAGGGTGCTTGATGGCAACCTCGGTCGGGGCGTTATCAAGGTCTCTGCCGTTGCCCCGGAGCACCGTAAAGTTGAAGCGCCGGCCGTTGTGTTCAACGACCAGAACGAACTCAAGGCAGCCTTTGAGGCAGGGGATCTGGACAGGGATTGTATTGTGATCGTGCGTTTCCAGGGTCCCAAGAGCAATGGTATGCCAGAGCTGCACAAGCTTACCCCCTACCTTGGCGTGTTGCAGGATCGCGGATTCAAGGTTGGTCTGGTGACGGATGGCCGTATGTCCGGTGCGTCGGGCAAGGTGCCTGCGGCGATCCATGTCTACCCGGAGGCGCTGGACGGTGGCCCGCTGGCCAAGGTCAAGAATGGCGACATGGTTTGTCTGGATGCCGAGAGTGGTGTTCTTGCCATCCGCCTGGATGATCAGGAGTTCGCCGGCCGGGAATCTGAAAAAGCGGACCTGACCGGGTATCATCACGGCTATGGTCGGGAGTTGTTCGGCTGGATGCGACGCGCTGCCAGCAATCCCGAGGAAGGGGCCAGCTTTTTCTGGAATCACGAGGCATGACAGCAACACACTATTCACTGGTCGGTGATATTGGTGGCACCAATGCGCGTTTTGCACTGGTAGAGCAGGGAACCGTGCAGCCTCGCGCCATCAAGATTTTGCCCTGCGGGGAATACGCGAACCTCGATGACGCAGTGCGGGATTACCTGGCTAGGGTTGGGGTTTCGGAGGTCGATGGGGCCTGTCTGGCTGTTGCCTCACCGGTTCGCGGGACCCAGGTTCGGATGACCAACAACCACTGGCTTTTTGATACCGAAGAAGTCCGCGCACAGTTTGGCTGGTCCAGGTTCAAGGTGATCAACGATTTTACCGCCATGGCCCTCGGCGTTCCTCACGTTGCGAACGACCATCTGGTGCATGTTTGCGGCGGCCCCGGTGACAGCCGGCGCCCCAGGCTGGTGATGGGTCCGGGAACCGGGCTCGGTGTTTCAGGGTTAGTGCCCATCGAGCATGGCTGGGTGCCGTTGATGACCGAGGGTGGCCACGTGGATTTCGCGCCCACGGACGATGCCGAAATGGCTGTGCTGCGGATTCTCAAGGCCCGGTTTGGCCGGGTGTCCGTGGAACGGATTCTGTGCGGTCAGGGCTTGTTGAACCTGTATCAGGCCCATGCGGAGATTCAGGGCGTTGCGGCGCCACTGGATGCGCCGGAGAAAATCACCGCGGCTGCGGTAGAAAACACCGACAGGCTGGCTCGCCACACGCTCAGCCATTTCTGTGAAATTCTCGGTCGGGTAGCCGGCAATGGCGTTCTGACCCTGGGTAGCACAGGCGGTGTCTTCCTGTGTGGCGGAATCCTGCCCCGTTTCCTCGAGTTCTTTCTCGAAAGCCCGTTCCGAAATGGCTTTGAGGATAAGGGAAGAATGCGCCCGCTGCTGGAGTTCACACCTGTTTATGTGGTCACTGAGCCCTACACCGGCCTGCTGGGGGCTGCCGAGGCACTGGGCAATCCGGAAGTATGAGGCCGGATTGCCGTTACTGGATCAGAGGTAGTGCACCATCTGGCGCTGATCAAAACGGTACTGGCGGTTATAGACGCCGTTTTCAGCCCGTCGGCCGGCTGCCAGTACCATGGTTACCAATCCTTTTCCGGGCAGATTAATCAGCTTCTTCACTCGATGCTCGTCAAAACCCTCCATGGGGCAGGAATCATACCCGTGGGCGCGGAGCGCAAGCATCAGGTTCTGGGCAGCCAGGGCTGTGGATTTGGTAGCCCAGATTTTCATCTCGCAATTGGAGTAGGGCCCCCGGGGCACCGGCCTGGTCATTCCCACCGCAAGGCCTGCCGCTTTTTTCACTAACCCCAGAATACCGAGCGGCCCCTGGTTGTAATGAATGGGGGCGACTTTGCGGTAGTATTTTTCAACGATGGGCGGCAGTTTTTCTTCTGGCCAATCCTCAAGAGCTTGCCGTGCATGAGCCCGCCAGCTATCCGGTCGGGCAACCACTACGATCAGCGCAGCGGCAGTTTTCGCTGCATTCTGGCCAAGACAGGCGTGGGCGAGTTTTGCCTTGAGCTCCGGCGTGCGGACAACGAAAAATTCCCAGGGCTGAAGGTTACTGGAATTCGGAGCCAGGGTTGCCAGTTCCAGGCAATCTTCAAGCACTGCCTCAGGAATCGGCTCATCGGTGAAGCGCCTGATGGAGCGGCGCGTGCGAACAACTTTCCGGAACTCTTCGATATCGATTTCCGGCAGCGGGAGAGAGCCTGCTTTCGCATTCATGATGTGTCCTTCGAGACTTGTTGTGTCGTGATTGTGCCTCTATCGTTACGGGAAATGACGGTATGTGCAATCACCCTGATAACGGAACGCTCATGACAGAGGACCTTTCCCGGCTTCCCTTCGATGACCTGGTTCGGCGCGTGCGGGCGTGTACGATTTGCGCCGACGTTCTTCCACGCGGGCCGAGGCCTGTCATTCAGATATCTGAAAGCGCCAGAATTCTCGTAGTCGGGCAGGCCCCGGGCAGGCGCGTGCATGAAACCGGGCTGCCCTTCAACGATCCCAGCGGCGATAGGCTTCGGCAATGGATGGGGGTTACCCGGGATACCTTCTATGACGAGCAGAAGCTTGCGATCCTGCCGATGGGGTTTTGCTATCCGGGCACAGGCAAGTCCGGAGATCTTCCGCCGCGGCCGGAGTGCGCGCCAGCCTGGCGGAACCTGCTGCTGGATCGTCTGCCGCAGATTGGGCTCACGCTGGTTATCGGGCAGTATGCGCACGCCTGGCACCTTGCCGACGGCCGAAAATCCGTAACAGCCAACGTGCAACATTGGCAGGACTACTGGCCAGATGTTCTCCCGATGCCTCATCCCAGCCCGAGAAACAACCTGTGGCTGCGTCGCAATCCCTGGTTCGAAAGTGATGTTGTGCCTGAACTGCAGCGTCGGGTGGCTCTTCTTCTCGCACCCGAGTACGGATAGCCGGTGTGCTCAGCCGGCAACGTCCGCTGGAGTCTCTAGTTTCATCGGTGTTCATTTGGCAGCAACGTCCCACTGCTTGAGCAGATCCTCGTATCGGATGGTTTTGCCCGGCGGTTTCTCGTTGCGCAGACGTGGTTTGGGCGCGCCCGGCTGCGCCAGCCACCAGTCGGCGTCCTTTAATTGCTCTTCCTTTGCCATTTTCGGGCCGCAATCACCGGCCAGGAAATTACGCTCAATGACCGACAGAGTCCTGTCCTGCGCTGCGGCCAGGTTATCGAGCGCCTGCTGAGGAGTGACTTTGCCTGTTACCGCATCGGCGATGTTAGGCCACCATAGTTTGGCCAGGCGGGGATAGTCTGGCACGTTCACACCCGTCGGCGACCAGGCTGTCCTGGCAGGACTCCGATAGAATTCGACCAAACCGCCCAGTGTCGGCGCTTTTTCTTGCATTTGCGGCGACTCCAGGTCTGAGAGGCGAATCGGGGTGAGGCCATAGAGGGTCTTCTGCAGTGATACCGTACGCGAGACGGTAAATTGGGCGTAAAGCCAAGCTGCTTTCTGCTGGTTCGAACCCATGGCCCTGGGAATGGTCCAGGCGCCAACGTCCTGGTATCCCAGTTTCATTCCCTCTTGCCAATAGGCGCCGCGAGGAGAGGGCGCCATGCGCCATTTCGGAGTGCCGTCTTCATTGACGACGGGTAAACCCTCTTTTGCCATGTCGGATGTGAAGGCGGTATACCAGAAAATCTGCTGTGCTACCTGGCCTCTGGCCGGCACGGGTCCGGCTTCTGAAAACGTCATGTTTGCGGCTTCAGGAGGCGCGAAGCGCTGTAACCAGTCTATGTATTTTGCCAGTGCGTAGACCGCCGCAGGACTGTTGGTGGCGCCGCCGCGACTGACAGAAGAGCCAACAGGATGGCAGCCTTCCATACGAATGCCCCATTCATCGACGGGCAGGCCGTTGGGAATACCCCGATCACCCGCGCCTGCCATGGAAAACCAGGCGTCGGTGAAGCGCCATCCCAGGGAGGGATCACGCTTGCCGTAGTCCATGTGGCCGTAAACCCTTTCACCATCAATTTCCCGAACGTGTACCGTGAAAAATTCTGCAATATCTTCATAGGCAGACCAGTTGACGGGCACGCCAAGCTCGTAACCGTAACGCTCCATGAACCGAACCCTCAGTTCCGGGCGTTGGAACCAGTCGTATCGGAACCAGTAAAGGTTGGCGAACTGCTGATCGGGCAACTGGTACATCTTCCCATCCGGCCCAGTAACAAATTCCAGCCCAATGAAATCTTCCAGTGACAGGGTAGGCAGGGTAAATGCCTCGCCCGCGCCCTCCATGTAATCGCTGAGTGCGAGAGCCCAGCCGCTGCGGGAGTGGGTGCCGATCATGTCTGAGTCGTTAACGAACGCATCGTATCGGCCCTTGGCAGCCATGATTCGCTGGAGATTGATCTGGCGAATGACTTCGCCCTCTGGCCTTCTATCGTGTGTTACCGGAATCTCCGTCAGCTCGGAAAAAGCAGGTGCCAGGACTTCTGCCTCGTAATCGTGGGTCGGCAGTTGTTCGGACAGAACCGAGATCTCTGTTCCCTTTAGCTCAGAGGCTGCATGGGCAAACCAGGCCAGCTCTTCCGCCTGTTCATCCGCGGACAGAGTTGAATCCGGGAAATGGTCTTCGATCAGCGTGCGGATCTGCGACTGCTTCTCCCCAGAGAGCGACTCGAAAAGAGGCCCGGCGGTTACCGGTGGGCCGATCAGTAGTGTCAGCCCTATTAACAACGCGAGTTTGTTCATGATCGTCTCTTGTTTTTGTTGCTTTTCGTACAATTTACGATCATATGGTTCGCTAAAAGGTTCGTCAACGAAAAATTTTAGGATTAGGCTATTTGAGATTTAATACCTTTAATACAACAAGTTAAAGTCATTAAATGGAATTTTTGCCTATGTGCGGCACGTCTAAACGAAAATTTTTTCGATCATAAACTTTTCATTTGGAATTTTGAGCGCTAAATTTGTGCTGTTTCGAACTGTTTTGTCTTAAAGCGAAAATAAATCGGTTCGTTAACGCAGTTGGCTGCCACGCGCCTGGCCGGGGCTAAGGCTTTTGGCGAGGTGTTTCGGTTGGCTGGCTAAAGTTCAGCGCTAACAAAAACAGGAAATTAACATGATCGAAAATAACAACGTTTTTATATCGTCCAACAACCGCTCTTTCCGGAAAGCCCCAATGGCAGCCGCACTGGTATTGGCGGCAGGTGTCTCCTCTCCAGTCATGGCGGAAGTTTCTTTCGAGTCCGATAATGGGTGGAAGGCGGGCTTCAACGGCCATATTCCGATCTTTGCGGTGTTCGGAAACTATGACGAGCCAACCGATGAGGATTCTTTCACCATCACAACCGGTTTTAACCCCGCAACACTGCAAACGAACATCTATGCGCCCACCCAGAACGGCTTGGAGGTGTCAGGCCACTTCCAGATGAATGCCAATATTGCGCCCGGTGATGCCAATACGGAGTTCCGCAGTCGGGTCTCGGAGATTGCAGTGGCAGGTGATTTTGGCAAGGTTAATATAGGAAAAGGCTTCGGGATCTATGGGGTTCCTGCCATTGGTGATAACGGCAGCGCGTTGGGTGTCGGCCTCATTGGCGGGCCAGACCAGGTGGCGGCCACCGCCGGGCGCATCGGTAACGGGTACTTTTACGCCAACTTCACGCCCCGTGTGATGTACACCTCCAACAACTTGGGTGGCCTGCAATTCAAGGTTGGTCTGTTTAGCCCGTCGAAAGTGGATGGCGTTACTGATGCCGAGTACACCATGCCCCGCATCGAAGCGAACGTGGTCTATTCCGGCGACA
The DNA here is from genome assembly GCF_000166295.1 of Marinobacter adhaerens HP15. Classification (NCBI taxonomy): domain Bacteria; kingdom Pseudomonadati; phylum Pseudomonadota; class Gammaproteobacteria; order Pseudomonadales; family Marinobacteraceae; genus Marinobacter; species Marinobacter adhaerens. Next base: position 2,278,760 of record NC_017506.1, on the reverse strand, counting down.
ACTTCTCCCTTTGGTCCAGTGGCTTTACCCAGGATGTGGACTCCAAAACCGGCACCTTCGATGACTACACTATGTCTGGTATCGATTTCGGTGGTTCCGTCTCGCTGGGTGGTCTGAGTGTTCGTGGCAACTACGGCATCACCCAGGGCACAGGCAACGGTGTGTTTGCCGCGCGCCTGGACCCGAACGAAGAAGACGCAAGCCAGTGGTATGTTGAAACAACCTATCAGATCAACCGGACCACACTCGGTGTCAGTTATGGTGAAGGTGAGGACGACTTCATCGCCGGTGATGGTGACGATACCGATCTGACCATGCTGTTTGCCCGCTACGCAGCAACAGACCACCTCACCCTGATGGCGGAATACACGACACTGGGCACGGGGAATGGTCAGGGCGAATACGATGCGATCATCTTTGGTTCGCAACTGACGTTCTGATTGTCTCAAAAAGAGGCAAGCACCCTCGGAAGTCGGTGCTCAAAAGGTTGAGGTTAATTCCTCAACCTTTTTTATTGTCCGAGATTCCGAAAATGTATGGGAGGGCAGGCAGAGGAGACTCCTAAAAACCGTCCGGAGCCATGGATGGCGGAGCCGAGCGTACAGGGAAGTATTTACAGCGTGTTTTAGGAGTCTCCTCTGCCTGGCCGACTTCTCCCAAGCCAAAAATCCCTGGCCGTGGAAGCGCCGAAAAAAGCTCCGGGCGGAATTATCCGGCCGGAGCAAGGATGCCTGAGAGAGCTTCAGGCGCTGTGGTGGAGAGCAGTTTTGCGAGTTTCAGTGGTGACAGTTTTCATCAGATAACGTTCCAGGGATTCGATATCGGAGTCGCTGGCGTATAGCCCCTGTTTGGTCCTGCGCCAGAGAATATCCTCCGACGTCATGGCCCACTCGTTCTTGACCAGGTGTTCGACCTCACGTTCATAGAGAGTTCCGGCGAAATGAATACCGAGGTCTTCCATAGACGTACAATTTCTGAGAATGTCATAGCTGGTTGTGCCGTAAGTGCGAACATAGCGGCTGATGACCTTCTCGGCGAGCCATGGATAGTCGCGACGCAGAGTTTCCTCCAGAGCCTCGTGATTGGCAAAGTCACCGCCTGGTAAAACCCCTTTCTTGGTCCAGCGTCCGCCGGCTTCGGGAAAGAACTGGCACAGTTTGTCAGTCGCGGCTTCGGCCAGCTTGCGGTAGGTCGTTATCTTGCCCCCGAAGACTGAAATCAGCGGTGCCTTGCCTTTCTCGCTGTTGATCTCAAAAGAATAATCCCGCGAGGCTTTCTGAGCGTTTTCCTGCTCATCATCCATCAGAGGGCGTACGCCGGAGTACGACCAGATCACATCTGAAGGTACAAGTTGTCGCTTGAAGTGAGAGTTCACAATGTTGAGAAGATAATCAGTTTCCTCGGGCGAAATCTTGGCTTTTTTAGGGTCACCCTCGTAGTCCACGTCGGTTGTGCCCACGAGCGAAAATTCATCCTCGTAGGGAATAACAAACACTATCCGCTCATCTTCGTTCTGGAGAATATAGGCTTCGGTTCCCTTGTTCAGCCTCGGAACAACGATATGACTGCCTTTAACCATGCGAATCATCTTCGGGGCGGGCATCGACAGCGTTTCTCCGAACAACCGGCTCACCCAGGGGCCCGAAGCGTTCACTATTGCCTTTGCCGAGACGGTTTTCTCGGTCTCATCGGTCATGTCACGGAGGGTCACTTGCCACTCTCGGGAGCCCTGTTCAGCTTTGACGCATTTGGTGCGTGTAAGAATCTGCGCACCGAATTGCTGGGCTTTTTTTGCGGTCAGAACCACCAGGCGGGCATCGTCAACCCAACCGTCCGAGTACTCAAAGCCCTTGGTGATATCGGGTTTGAGCGGATCGTCTGCCCCGAATTTGATCGAGCGAGAGCCCGGCAGGATCTCACGCTTTGCCAGATGGTCATAAAGGAAGAGGCCGGTTCGAATCATCCATGCCGGGCGCAGGTGAGGGCGGTGAGGTAGCCGAAAGCGCATTGGCCACATGATGTGTGGCGAGTTGCGAAGCAGAGACTCGCGTTCAGCCAGTGCCTCCCGGACCAGTCGGAATTCGTAGTGCTCAAGATAACGAAGGCCGCCGTGTATCAGCTTGCTGCTGCTGGATGAGGTAGCCGAAGCCAGATCATTCATTTCACATAGCAGGACTTTCAGACCTCGCCCGGCTGCGTCCATGGCAATGCCGGTGCCGTTGACTCCGCCGCCAACGACAATAACGTCAAACTGTTCGTGCTCCATAGTCATTGTTGGTCATCTCCTGACGCCACTGGAAAAGACGCTTTGTTGTGATGCGCACTTTTCAATGTTCAATAAGCGGTATGGAACTATTATGCGAAAGGCAAGGATATTCGTAAAGGAAAAAATAGAAAAAAACGAAAAGAGCGAGGCGGTCACATTTTCGAACAGGAGGGACCGAAAAGAAATCAGACGATATGAAGCTGTACGTTATGCTCGGTCAGCAATTGGCGGATCTCTACAGGAGGTTGCTGGTCGGTAAACACGTGGTCAGCCTGGGAGATGCTGCCGAGACGGACCATGGCGTTGCGCCCGAACTTGGAATGGTCGGCAGCAAGAAGAACCTGGTTGGAGTTGGCAATGATTGCCTGGGCGACGCGGACTTCGCGGTAATCGAAATCGAGCAGGGAGCCATCGTTATGAATGCCGCTGATGCCGATAATGCCGAAGTCCATTTTGAACTGATTGATGAAGTCCCGTGTGGCTTCACCGACGATGCCGCCGTCGCGGTTACGTACTTCCCCACCGGCAATGATGACATGGAAGTCTCTTTGGCGGAGAGAATAGATGCGACGTGCAGGTTGTTGGTGACGATCTGCAGGTTGTTTTCTCAAGCAGTGCCTTGGCAATGGTTTCGGTGGTGGTGCCGATGTTGATGAACATTGAGGAGTTATCAGGAATAAGCTCCACGAGTGCTTCGGCAATTCGTTCCTTGGCTTCAAGATCCATGATCTTGCGGGCCTGATAGGCGGTGTTCACAGTGCTGGAGTCAATGCCGGCTCCACCATGGTGCCTGCGGAGTTTCTTCTGTTTGGCGAGTTCATTCAGGTCCCGGCGGATGGTCTGAGGCGTCACCTTGAACTGGTCTACCAGCTGTTCGGTGGTGACGAAACCGTTCTGCTGGATCAGCTCCATAATCAGATCCTGTCGGCGACGCTGTGCCATTAAAACCTCCTCCGCTCTGTCATTTTTCTCATGCGAAATATAGTGCGTCCGAAAACATTCCCAAAGTTTAGTGGTTTTCAGCGGGTTATGCAGCTTTTTTACCGGGACAGGTTGGCCAGATGCGCGCTTGCCGTGAAAACCACTTGGCATTTATGTTCAAAAAAGTAAAAATACGAAAAAATAAGAAACCGAGGTCGAAATTCTATGAGCCAGTACATACTCTCCATTGATCAGGGAACTACCAGTTCCAGAGCCATACTCTTTGACCTGCAGGGCAACATACACGCCACCCGCCAGCAAGAGTTTCCGCAGCATTTCCCGGCCAGTGGCTGGGTAGAGCACAATCCGGAGGATCTCTGGTCATCGGTTAAGCAGACCTGCGACGCGGTGATGGCTGAGGAATGTGGTGATCGCGATGAAGTGATCGCGGTGGGCATTACCAATCAGCGCGAGACCACTGTGGTATGGGATCGTCAAACCGGGGAGCCCGTATATAACGCTATTGTCTGGCAGGACCGGCGGACAGCCTCCTACTGCGAATCCCTGAAGAGTGAGGGGCTTGAGCCGTGGGTCAGCAGCAAAACCGGGTTGCTGGTTGATCCGTATTTCTCGGCCACCAAACTCCGCTGGATTCTGGAAAATGTCGCTGGAGTCAGGGAGCGTGCGGAGCGCGGAGAGCTTGCGTTCGGGACGGTTGATAGCTTCCTGTTGTGGCGGTTGACCGGTGGCCGTGAGCACCGTACTGACGCCACCAATGCCAGTCGTACGCTGCTGTTCAACATTCACAACCAGAAATGGGATCCGGAGCTTCTGCAACTTTTCGATATTCCCGAATCGCTGTTGCCGGAGGTGATGGATTCCGCCGATCAGTTCGGGCGGATCACCGAGGGCGGGGCACTCAGCGGCACCTCGGTATTGGGGGTGGCCGGCGATCAGCAGGCGGCCCTGTTCGGTCAGACCTGCTTTGGCATTGGCATGGCGAAAAGCACCTACGGCACGGGTTGCTTTCTGATGCTCAATACTGGCGACAAGGCTTTGCAGTCGAAGCACCGTTTGCTTACGACGGTGGCGTACCGGGTAAATGGCAAGCCTACCTATGCCCTTGAGGGCAGTATTTTCATTGCCGGGGCCACCATTCAATGGCTGAGGGACGGGCTTCGGCTTATCCGGGATGCCTGTGAAACAGAGCCGTTGGCAGAGGGGACACCGGTCGACCACGGCGTCTATCTGGTGCCTGCGTTTACCGGGCTTGGGGCACCTTATTGGGACCCCAACGCGAGAGGCGCGATATTCGGCCTGACTCGTGATACCGGTATCAAGGAGATTGTGACGGCAGGTCTGCAATCGGTCTGCTACCAGACCAAGGATCTGCAAAAAGCCATGGAAAAGGACGGTATCCGCCCAGTCAACCTCAGAGTCGACGGTGGTATGGTGGCCAACAACTGGGTCCTCCAGTTCCTGGCAGACATTCTCGGCGCCCGGGTGGATCGACCTTCACTGGTTGAAACCACGGCGCTTGGCGCCGCCTACCTCGCCGGTCTGGAAGCCGGGGTCTATGGCTCTCTCGAGGAGCTTTCGGACTTGTGGCGATGCGATCGGAATTTTGAGCCGGTTATGACTAAAGAGCATCGGGATAAGCTCTACGACGGCTGGAGCCAAGCGGTGCAAAAGCTTTGACACAACAAAGCGGCCGCGGCAACGAACGTCAGCGAACACCCATTTCCCGCAGGCGCTTATAGAGGGTGTTGCGGCTGATGGACAGTTCTCTGGCCGCCTGCGAGATATTGCCGGTGCATTTCCGGTAAATTTGCAGGGTTCTAGCAAGGGTGTCCTCGGTTTCTGCTTCGGAACCAGCAACTGGCTGTTCCTGCATCGGTGGATCGCTCTGTTCAAGGGGGTTGGCCTCGAACTCTGCAAGAAAATCTTCTGGCAGGTGCCAAACCTGCACCTGCTCGCCGTCGGCAATTGCGATGGCGACCCTCAGCACATTTACCAGTTGGCGGATGTTACCGGGCCAGGGGTGGGCTTCCAGGGCCGAAAGGACTTTCGGTGAAAGTTGCTCAGACTGACCCGGATCCCGGTGCCGGGCATACAGGCTCTGTATCAGCATCCGCCTGTCGGCACGGTTTCGAAGGGCTGGGAGTTCGACGCACAACCCGTTGATGCGGTAGTAGAGGTCGGCCCGGAAATGGCCGTTTTCAATCCGGGTGGTCAGCGGTCGATTGGTTGCCGTAACCAACAGAATATCGACCGGGACGCTGTCGGTGGATCCCACCGGTGTAACGACCCTTTCCTGTAGAACACGCAATAGACGCGACTGCGCAGAAAGAGGCATTTCGCCGATCTCGTCGAGGAACAGAACGCCCTTGTGCGCTTTTCGTATGAACCCCAGTGATCCCTGCGCCCTTGCGCCGGTGAAAGCACCGGCTTCATAACCGAACAATTCCGATTCGACCAGCTCCGGCGGAATGGCTGCGCAGTTGACCGCGACCAGCGGCTGGTCCTTGCGGTGGGATGCGCGGTGAAGAGCTTTCACCAGCACTTCCTTGCCTACCCCCGTTTCGCCGGTGATGAGTACCGGTAAACCCCGCTCCAGAACTTTGAGACTTTGCGTAGCACAGCGTTTGACCGCGGAATCGCCGTAATCAAGATTGTCGATGTCGAGCGGTCGGGCGGATTGTCGGAGGTCCTCCGGTACTGGAGACGGCTTTGTTTTTCCGTTGGCGTCGGGGATTCGGGTGGGGCGTTTGATCCGGGCACTAAGACGGACCTTGCTCCGGGTGGTCAGTTGCAGGGTTTCTGTTTCAGGGTGGCCGAGGATGTGATTCCGGTGGCGGGTGAATAGCTCATCCAGCCTGGCTTCGACGGTGTTCATTCCCAGAAGCTGATCTGCCCTCTGGTTGCTGGCGATCACCTGACCGGAATCATCACACACGAGAATGCCGGACCAGGGGCTATCGAAGTTGTCCGCCGTTGTATTCAGGGTGATCTGGAAGTGATCCGGCCCGAACTGACGATTGATCAGGCGGTTTTCCACAGATTGGGACAGCAGTCGCACCATGCCTAACGTGTGAGCCTGAGGCAGATAGGCGTCGCTAAACACGCTCAGAACACCCGCGATCTGGCGGTGGGCATCGAAAATCGGTGCGGCAGAGCCGATGATGCTCCGGTTTGTTTTCAGAAAATGTTCATTACGCTGAATCTGAACGGGCCCCCCCACTGCAATTGATGTGCCAATAGCGTTGGTACCGCAGTTCTGCTCTTGCCAGTTTGCACCGGTCTGGAACCAGGGTTTGAGACGGGTCTCGGTGATGCGTTCATCACCCCAGCTGCTGAGTACGGTTGCGTGCTGATCGGCAAGCAGGATGAGACATCGGCTGTTTGATAGGACGTTTCGGTAATAGGGCAGAACTTCTGCTTCGGTCACCGAAAGCAGTTCGCTGTGCTGTCGATTTATCTCCTCTAACCTCGCCGGCTCTGGTTTCAATGGTGCTGGCTCATGATCGTGATCAAGGCCCCAGGCAATACAGCGGTTCCAGGAATCGGCAATCACACTTCGATAATCCGAATATTCGTTTTTTCTCATCAGGCGTCACTCAGTTTTTCGTTTGTTGTTCTGGTTGACGATTCGAGCAGCAAAGTGGAACAGGCCTGTTCTTGCTGTTGCTCAATAATCTGTGCAAATGCTGTTCACGTCAATGTTCATTTTGAACAAAGTATTGCTAAACGAACATTGCTATTTTCGGATAGGAAATCGTCATAAAAATTTAAAGTCTTGAAAAACAGTGCTGTAGGTAGAGATACCTACAAACCTTAAAGAAGTGGTACACCGTTTGCGTTAGTGGATTCGAAATCGAATTTTCGCGGTCGGTGTATGCCGGTCCCGAAGCGCGTTTCCACAAGAACAAAAAGGAAAGCCTATGTCCTTAACACTGGAGAATCTCTCCCGTGAGGTCGACGGTGTCGACTACATACGGGATGCCAACCTCACCTTTGAGGCAGGTTCCTTTAACGTTCTGCTCGGCCGGACACTGGCCGGAAAGACCTCGCTGATGCGATTGATGGCCGGGTTAGACAAGCCCGATAATGGCCGTCTGATATACAACGGCGAGGACGTAACAGGGCAGAGCGTACAGAACCGTAATATTTCGATGATCTACCAGCAGTTCATCAATTATCCCAACCTGACGGTCTACGAAAACATTGCTTCGCCCCTGCGGCTTGCAAAGATGACCGAGTCCGAGATTGATCGTCGGGTGAAAGAAACCGCGTCGATGCTCCGGATTGACCCTCTGCTGAAGCGCTATCCCCTGGAACTGTCGGGTGGTCAACAGCAGCGAACGGCCATGGCCCGGGCGCTGGTTAAAGATGCCACCCTGGTGCTTTTCGATGAGCCACTGGTCAACCTTGATTACAAGCTGCGCGAAGAGCTCCGGGCGGAACTGCGGGATCTGTTCCGCGAGCGCCAGTGTATTGCGGTGTACGCAACCACAGAGGCCAATGAAGCCCTTGCACTCGGCGGTACAACAACATTACTGCACGAGGGGCAGGTCGTTCAGACCGGCCCGGTGATGGATGTCTATCGGGCACCGGTGAACACTCTCGCTGCACAATTGTTCAGCGAGCCTCCAATGAACATGATTCGTGGCCGGGTTTCCGAAACCGAGGTGACCTTCGACGAATACTCCCACCACGCGCTCACGCAGGAATTGGCGAAGCTGAAACCGGGTGATTACTGGTTCGGGATCCGTCCCAGCCATATCGGTCTGGTGCCCACCAGTGATGATGACCTGGAGATGTCCATGGAGGTGGAGCTCAGTGAGATCAGTGGTTCTGAAACCTTCATGCACGTTGAGAACAGCCACTTTGAAATGGTGTTGCAACTGATGGGCGTGCATCAGTACCACACGGGTTCACCCATCAAGGTGTACCTGCCAATCAACAAGCTTTTCGTTTTCGACAACGACGAGCAACTGGTGCACACACCGTCCCAGGTTTCAGGAGGGTCTGTCTGATGGCTGAAATTCAATTGAAATCACTCGCCCACAGCTACAGCGATATGCCTACCGGGCCGGATGATTACGCGATTCGCCAGCTTGACCATGTCTGGCACAAAGGTGGTGCATACGCTCTGCTCGGTCCGTCGGGCTGCGGAAAAAGCACCATGCTGAACATTATTTCCGGTCTTGTTCAGCCTTCGGAAGGTGATGTTCTGTTTGACGGCAAGCGGGTCAATGAACTGTCTCCCCGGGACAGGAATATCGCCCAGGTTTTTCAGTTCCCCGTCATTTACGACTCAATGACGGTATACGACAACCTGGCGTTCCCACTGAAGAACAACAAGGTGCCAGCCTCCAAGATCAAGGCCCGCGTCCATGAGATTGCAGAGGTCCTCGAAATAGAGGACAAGCTCTACAAGAAGGCGAAGAACCTGACCGCGGATGAAAAGCAGAAGGTATCCATGGGCCGCGGCCTGGTTCGGGAGGACGTGTCCGCGATTCTGTTCGACGAGCCACTGACGGTGATCGATCCGCAACTCAAGTGGAAACTGCGCCGCAAGCTAAAGCAGATTCACGAGCAGTTTGACATCACCATGGTGTATGTCACCCACGACCAGCTCGAGGCCTCCACCTTTGCCGACAAGATAGCGGTGATGTACGGCGGGCAGATTGTCCAGTTTGGTACGCCGACCGAGCTGTTCGAACAGCCCAACCATACCTTCGTGGGCTTTTTCATTGGCAGCCCCGGCATGAACCTTATTGAAGTGCAGCGGTGTCCCCGGGGCGTGTGTTTCGGAAGCACAGTTGTGTCACTCGAGTCCTGGCAGGTAGATGTCTTGCAGCGGACCAGGTCCACCAACATCAAGATCGGAATCCGTCCCGAGTTTGTGGAAGTGTCCTCTGTGGCTTCAGACGACACCTTCGAGGCCGAGGTCCTGGATGTAGAGGACCTGGGTACCTACAAGATTGTTACCGTTCAGCTTGACCATGAAAAAATGAAAGTCCGGCAGAGCGAGGAGTTCGCCGCATCGATTGGCAGTAAGGTTCACCTCTCGTTCCCGAGGCAATGGCTGAAGCTGTATGTGGATGAATTCCTGGTACAGGAGCAACAGTGATGCAAAAGGTACAAAACAATAGAGCCTGGTGGCTGGTGCTGCCGGTATTCCTGCTCGTTGCCTTCTCGGCGCTGATTCCCCTGATGACCGTGGTGAATTACTCGGTCCAGGATATTTTTGGCCCGGGCCAGGCGTTCTTTGTAGGCACAGAGTGGTTTAAAGAGGTACTGACTGATGAGCGCCTGCAGGATTCCCTGATTCGTCAATTTATATTCTCGGGTGCGGTACTGCTGATCCAGATTCCTCTGGGTATCGGTGTTGCCCTCATGATGCCGAAATCCGGTATCAAGGGTTCCCTGTGCCTGATTCTTCTGGCCATTCCACTGCTGATTCCCTGGAATGTGGTTGGCACCATCTGGCAGATTTTTGCCCGCGGCGATATCGGTCTGTTCGGATGGGGCATTAATCAGTTGGGTATAGATTACAACTACACCGGAGACACCCTCGATGCCTGGCTGACGGTTCTCTTGATGGACGTCTGGCACTGGACGCCCCTGGTGGCCCTGCTCTGCTACTCCGGGCTGAGGGCGATTCCGGAAGCTTTCTACCAGGCGGCTGAGATCGACCGCGCCTCGAAATGGGCCGTGTTCCGGTATATCCAGCTCCCCAGGCTTAAAAGCGTTCTGATCATCGCGGTTCTCCTGCGGTTCATGGACAGTTTCATGATTTACATAGAGCCTTTTGTGCTGACTGGTGGTGGTCCCGGCAGTTCCACGACCTTCCTGAGCCAGACTCTTACAACTATGGCCATCGGGCAGTTCGATCTCGGGCGCGCGGCCGCGTTCTCGCTGATCTATTTCCTGATCGTCTTGCTGATTTCGTGGCTCTTCTTTACCGCCATTACGCACGCCGACAAAGAAAAATAAGGAGAGTGTGATGAGACAGACACGTTCGAAAAACGTCGGGATTACGCTGTTTATTCTTTTGCTTCTGACTCCGATCTACTGGTTGTTGAACATGTCGTTCAAGACCAACCAGGAAATTCTGGGCGGGCTTACCCTTTGGCCCCAGAACTTCACCCTGGATAACTATGCCGTGATCTTTACGGATCCCAGCTGGTACAACGGCTACATCAATTCGATGATCTACGTGTCGATCAACGTGGTCATCACGTTACTTGTGGCCCTGCCTGCCGCCTATGCGTTTAGTCGCTACAAGTTCCTGGGTGACAAGCATCTGTTTTTCTGGCTGCTGAGCAACCGGATGGCGCCGCCGGCGGTCTTCCTGCTGCCTTTCTTCCAGCTTTATTCATCCATTGGCCTTTTCGATACCCACATTGCGGTGGCACTGGCTCACTGCCTGTTCAACGTGCCCCTGGCTGTCTGGATTCTGGAAGGGTTCATGTCCGGTGTTCCCCGTGAGTATGACGAGATGGCCTATATTGATGGCTACAGCTTTCCGAAATTTTTCGTGAAGGTGTTCCTGCCGATGATTCGTTCCGGGATCGGGGTGACGGCCTTCTTTGCCTTCATGTTCTCCTGGGTAGAGCTGCTGCTGGCCCGGACGCTAACGTCCGTGGATGCCCAGCCGATCGGGGCGATTATGACCCGAACCATAGGGGCGAGCGGTATCGACTGGGGTGTTCTGGCTGCCGCCGGTTCGCTCACCATTATTCCCGGCCTGCTGGTGATCTGGTTCGTTCGTAACCATGTTGCCAAAGGCTTCGCCCTCGGACGCGTGTAAGGAGACGTTTTATGATTGCCTGGATGAACTGGACGCCGACCGTCGCCATCTTCTTTGCAGTGATTGCGGGAATTCTAGCGGTAATGACGGTTTACGAAATTGTCTCCCCGTGCACCGAGAGAAAGGGGTTTCTGCCGATAGCCACCACCCGTGGTGACCGGTTGTTTATCGGATTGTTATCGGCTGCGTATATACATCTAACCTTCCTGGCGGTCAGCGATATCACCCTCTGGGTGGCGCTGGCGGTTTCGGTGGCCTGGTTACTGGTGTTGTTGCGTTGGGGATGAATTTGAAGCCGGATGTTCGCTATGTTGTTTTTGCGAACATTTCGCCCGAGAAAATCTGCAAAAACACTTGTAATGATTTCGTAAACGAACTATTTTTAGTTTAATGATCGGAATCGATCACGGGAGATTCCGGTGAAAAGAATAGCGACCAGAGCGCTATAAATGCGGAAACGAAACCCGGCTGTTTCGTTCCATTCATAACAAGACGAACGAGGTTGGATATGTTCAACAACAATAAATATCCGAGGACCCTGTTGCTCAGCGCCGCCGTTGGTGTTGCCAGCTTGGGTTTGAGCCTGCATGTCAGTGCCGATCAATATAGTGAAGCAGCTGAGAAGTGGGTTAATGAAGCGTTCAAGAACTCCACTCTGAGCAAGGAAGAGCAACTCAAGGAAATGGAGTGGTTTACCAAAGCCGCTGAGCAGTTTCGTGGCATGGACATCAACGTGGTTTCCGAAACCATAGCGACTCATGAGTATGAGTCCAATGTTCTGGCCAAGGCGTTTTCCGAAATTACCGGGATCAACCTTACCCACACGCTGATTCAGGAAGGCGATGTTATCGAGAAACTCCAGACTCAGATGCAGTCTGGACGGAACATCTACGATGGCTACGTGAACGATTCCGACCTGATCGGCACCCACTTCCGCTATGGAAAAGTGGTGGCTGTTGAAGACATCATGAATGGTGCTGGTAAGGACCTCACTTTGCCCACCCTGGATCTCGATGATTTCATCGGGCTCGACTTTACCACCGGGCCTGACGGCAAGCTTTACCAACTCCCCTCCCAGCAGTTTGCAAACCTTTACTGGTTCCGTGCCGACTGGTTTGAACGTGAAGATCTGCAAAAGCAGTTCAAGGACATCTACGGTTACGACCTGGGTGTACCTGTCAACTGGTCAGCCTACGAGGATATTGCCGAATTCTTCTCGGTGCACGTGAAGGAAATTGATGGCGAGCGCGTTTACGGCCACATGGACTATGGCAAGAAGGATCCATCTCTGGGCTGGCGTTTCACCGATGCCTGGTTCTCCATGGCGGGTGCTGGCGACAAGGGCCTGCCCAACGGTCTGCCGGTCGACGAGTGGGGTATTCGGGTTGAAGAGTGTCACCCGGTAGGGTCCAGCGTCAGCCGTGGCGGTGCAACCAATGGTCCCGCTGCCGTTTATGCCACCGAGAAATACGTGGACTGGCTGCGTGAGTATGCGCCACCCGAAGCCCAAGGCATGACCTTTTCCGAGGCCGGCCCGGTACCTGCTCAGGGTAATGTTGCCCAGCAAATCTTCTGGTACACAGCCTTTACCGCGAGCATGATCAAGGATGGCCTGCCGGTGGTGAACGAAGATGGCACACCCAAATGGCGCATGGCGCCGTCGCCACGCGGGCCATACTGGGAAGAAGGCATGAAGCTGGGCTACCAGGACGTCGGCTCCTGGACCTTCCTGGACTCAACGCCCGAGAAGCGTCGTCTTGCAGCGTGGCTGTATGCTCAGTTCACCGTATCCAAGACCGTTTCTCTAGAAAAAACCATTGCCGGTCTGACTCCGATCCGGGAATCCGATATCGAGTCTGAGGCGATGACTGAAATGGCTCCCAAGCTCGGTGGTCTTGTTGAGTTCTATCGCAGCCCTGCGCGCGTTCAGTGGTCTCCCACTGGTACCAACGTACCGGACTATCCGAAGCTGGCCCAGCTGTGGTGGCAGTACATCGCTCAGGCAGCCAGTGGCGAAGCTACTCCGCAAGAAGCCCTTGATGGTCTTGCGCAGGCTCAAGATCGTGTCATGGAGCGCCTCGAGCGCGCCAATGTCCAGCCGACCTGTGGTCCGAAGCTGAATGAGCCGCGCGATCCGCAATACTGGCTGGACCAGCCAGGCGCACCCAAGCCCAAGCTTGCAAACGAGAAGCCGCAAGGCAAAACCGTTGCTTATGATGAGCTGCTGAAAACCTGGGAAGAGGCGCGCTAAGGCGAGCTGATTCCTGAAGAGCAATGCCTGTCGCAACAGGACCCTTTGGTTGCGGCAGGCAGAGCACCGTTGTCACGGTGGGTTTTGGCCGGTTGCTTATAGTCCCCCCCTTATCAAGCATTTCAAGGTAGCCCCTCCCGGGGTTAACCCTGCCGGCCCTTTTTCTACCGTTTGGCCCGCCTCTGCATGTCGATAGCGGGAAGGGTGTTTCCAATGAACAAAATCTCCGTAATTCATCGTTTGTACGCTGGCTTTGGCCTGCTTTGCGTGATTATTGTGTGCTGGGGAGCGTTCAATATCAGCGTCATGTCGTCCTTTTCAGGAACTACGGACAAACTAACATCGGATGTTTTTCCGCTCAGCGGTTTGATTCAGGAAATGGAAGCCCATCGTTCTGAAACCGCCAAGTATGTGGTGGAGGTAGTCTCGGCCGACGATCCGGAGGCACTGGATGCCAGGCTGGAAAAGCTTTCCAACAGCATTGAGCGACTGCGCGGCAGTGGTGACACGCTGTTAACCACGAACAGTTCTGCCATGTTTCCTCCACTGCAGGCTGTCAACAGGACAGCTCAGTCACAGCTGTCGAAACTTGATCGCAGCACTGACGCGCTGGCCTCTCTCAAGGCACGGGTGTTGTCGGTTTCGGATGCGGTGAATACTGGCCTGACTGAATTTCTCGCCAATAACGGGGAAATCAAACGAACCCTGGTTCGGGAGGGTACCGAACCGGCAGGCCGGGATATTTACATCCGTGATCTGTTTACTACCGTCATGGAGAATCTGGCGAACATCGAGTTGTTGGTCATGCAGATGGTCAGCACCGAGGATGCGCGTCAGCTCGATGCCATAGTCGAGAATCTCCGATTCAATACCCAGACCATCGAGCAGGACATATCGGCCCTGGTTGAGGAGGTACCACGTCTGGATGGTTTGCCGGCACTTGTGACGACGTTTCTGTCTGCGGTAAATGACCAGGCCGGGATAATCAGCCAGTACTCGGGTTATCGCCAGAGGCGGCTAGAGCTGGATAATGTTGCCAGAGAGGTCGAGGAGAATCTGGCAGCATTGGCGTCAGCCCTGGATGAGGCTGCGAAGACGGTCTCTGATCGTGCCAGCGCCTCGGTGTTCACACTGGATGCAACCGCTCTGACTTCGGAAAAATTGGTCTACTGGTTGTTGCCCGTGGTGGTTCTTCTGACGCTCGCAACCTCGTTCAGGCTGGGGCGAATGATCAGCAGGCCACTGCAGGTGACCCAGGCTCATCTTGCTGCAATGGCCGAGGGTGACTACTCACAGGTTCTCGAGTTTCCTGCCTGCGGCGAATTTATTGATCTCAAGAGTTCTGTTAACCGGCTGTCGGAGGCCATGGCCACGGTTTTGGGTAGTTTGCAACAGGCGGGGTCAGACATCTCGGTGATTGCGTCGGGCAACGCGAGGTTCGCCCGCGAATTCAACGAACGGACAAGGACTCAGTCTGACGAACTTGGTTCCATTGCGGCTGCCATGACTGAAATGGAGGCTTCTGCAAGGGAGGTGGCAAGATCGGTTCGGGATACCCATGATCTGGTTGGCAAGGTCAATCTCCAGGTGGACGACAATCTCTCTGCCGCTAAACGCGGCATGGACTGTGTTGCAGATCTGGAGGTCCAGGCGGAGCAGACCGCAGGGAAGCTGCGTCAGCTTGAGCAGGCGTCCTTCGATATTGGCAGGATTACCGAGGCAATTGATGACATCGCCAATCAGACCAACCTGTTGGCCCTCAACGCCGCCATCGAGTCGGCACGCGCCGGTGATGCCGGTCGCGGTTTTGCAGTGGTCGCCGATGAAGTGCGGGGTCTGGCCCAAAAGACTACTGAGAGCACCGATAGTATCCGGAGCCTCGTAGAAGGGCTTCAGGCAGAAGCGTCGGAATCGGTCAGCTCTATGAACTCCAGCTTCGAACAGCTGCGATCTGTGCGTGAGCTGATGGCCAGCGTTTCCGAGGGCGCAGGCAGAATTGGCTCGGCGATGGAGCGGATTCATCAGGGTGCTGAGCACATCCGCCACGGCATGGACGAGCAGGAAAACGTCAGTCAGTCGGTGGCCCGACAGGTCAGTGATATCAGCGGTTCTGCGGCTGAAGGGCTTGAAAGCATTGATGATTTGGTCACAACCTGTGACCGGTTGGAGGATTCGGTGACAAACATTGAGTCACTGATGGCTCGCTTTCGGATCCAATAAACAAATCGGCAACTGACCAACTTTTGTTTTCATATAACAAATTTGTCTGATCCAACGTTCATTTTCGCTTGAAGATGTTCGTTTACGAATATTAAGATGTTTAGAATGTTCGTTATCCGAAAATAAAATTCACAAACAACAATGATGTGACAGGAACGACACCATGGAACATATAAAAACAGTGACGGCTCGAGAGATTCTGGATTCCCGAGGATTGCCTACAGTGGAAGTGGACGTGGAACTCCGAAACGGCGTGGTCGGGCAGGGCCGGGTGCCATCCGGTGCCTCGACAGGAACCCGGGAAGCGCTTGAAAAGCGAGACTGTGATGACAGGCGCTATAACGGCAAGGGCGTTCTGCAAGCCGTCCGGTGCGTTAACGAATGCATAGCACCAGCACTGGAGGGCCGTGTGGTGTTTGACCAACTGGTGATGGACCGGCTCATGTGCGAAATGGATGGCACGCCCAACAAGGCAGAGTTTGGCGCCAATGCGATTCTTGCCGTGTCCCTGGCCACGGCCAACGCTGGGGCCAATTATCGGCAACAGCCTCTGTACCGGTATCTTGCCGAGCTATACGGCTGCAACGGCCCCAGCATCCTGCCGGTGCCCATGATGAACATCATCAACGGCGGCGCCCATGCAGACAACAACGTTGATATCCAAGAGTTCATGATCCAGCCCGTCGGGGCGCCCAGTTACAGTGAGGCGCTACGCATGGGAGTGGAAACCTTCCATGCCCTGAAGGCGTTGCTCCGCAAAAACGGCCTTTCCACCGCGGTTGGCGATGAGGGTGGCTTCGCGCCGAATTTGCGTTCCAGCGAGGAAGCCCTCGATCTGATTCTGGCGGCCATCGAAAAGGCGGGCTATCGGCCCGGATCCGATGTGGTCCTTGCCCTCGATTGCGCCGCGTCGGAATTCTATGAAGATGGCCATTACAACCTTAAGAGCGCTGGAAAGCAGTTCACTTCCGAAGAGTTCTCGGATTACCTGCTCGATCTGGCCATGAAGTACCCGATCGCCTCGATTGAGGATGGTATGGATGAAAGCGATTGGGACGGCTGGAAGCTTCTGACCGAAAAACTTGGCGAACGCGTCCAACTGGTAGGGGACGACCTTTTCGTCACGAATACCTCAATCATTACCGAAGGCATCAGGAAGGGCATTGCCAATTCAGTGCTGATTAAATTTAACCAGATCGGAACCCTGACCGAGACCCTTGATGCTATCGGAATGGCTCAGGATTCCGGCTACACCACGGTGATTTCCCACCGTAGCGGCGAGACCGAAGATACCTTCATATCGGATCTGGCCGTTGCAACGCGATCAGGCCAGATAAAAACCGGCTCTCTCTGCCGATCAGACCGGGTTGCCAAGTACAACCGCCTGCTGCGCATTGAACAGGATCTTGGCGCTCACGCGTTTTATCCGGGTGTCGGCGCGATACGTTGTGCCCTCGATACATGACTTTCTTTGCGGGAGAAACACCATGAGAAAACCGATTCTGATTGGAAACTGGAAAATGAATGGCAGCCTCCAGGCAAACCAGGCCCTGATGGTGCGCGTCTTACCCCGACTTCGGATGTTCCGTAAGTCTGTTGATCTGGTGGTATGCCCGCCGCATCCGTACCTGTTCCAGGTGCGTGATCTGCTTGGCTATACCGGCATCATGCTGGGCGCCCAGAATGCATCCGGGTTTGTCTCTGGTGCCTACACCGGCGAGGTCAGCGCCACCATGCTTCAGGAAATGGGCTGCCGGTATGCGCTCGTGGGTCACTCCGAGCGCCGACTACTGTTCGGCGAGGGCAACCAGGAGGTGGCAGCCCGATACCGCTCGGTTTTGCAGTCCGGCCTTACACCGGTGCTATGCGTCGGTGAGACTCTGGAAGACAGGGAGTCGGGCCGTACCGGTCTGATTATCGAACAGCAGCTACAGGCAGTGATTGACGAGGTCGGCCTGGCGGCCATGGCTAATGGAATCGTTGCCTATGAACCGGTTTGGGCTATCGGAACGGGCAAAACAGCAACGCCGGAGCAGGTTTCGGAGGTGCATCAACAGATCCGTCAGTTCCTCGCCAAAAGCGCGCCCGAGTCAGCCGACGACATCAGCGAGGAGCTGCGGGTGATATACGGGGGCAGCGTTAAAGTTGCCAATGCCTATGAACTGTTCAGCCTTGCCGACGTTGATGGCGGCTTGATTGGCGGTGCCTCACTGCACGCGGATGAATTCGGAACGATCGCCGGAGCCCTGGCTGAGGCTTCCGGAATTCTGGCCGGCGAATGCGAAACCCACTGATGGAGATGTAAATGGATCCAACACGCTGGATGCAAACCACGTTTTTCCCGAAAGAAACCGATGTGCCGGAGGAGTTCCGTGAGGGAGGCGTGAACTTAAATCATACCCTTGTTGGCGGCGAACTGCGTCCTTGGGACGGTTCTTATGCAGAGGTTCGCAGCCCGATTTGCTCAGCAGCGCAAGGCGACGGAGTTCCTCAACCTCTGCTGATCGGGCGGACGCCTCTGATGGATGAGGCGGCTGCTCTGGAAGCACTGGACGCGGCGGTTCAGGCCTACGGTCAGGGAAGTGGCGACTGGCCCAGCATGTCTGTCGCCAACAGAATCGAACATGTCGAGCAGTTCCTCGCGGAGATGCGTAACCATCGGGAGGCCGTGGTAAAGCTTCTGATGTGGGAAATCGGCAAGACCCGGAAAGATGCCTGCAAGGAATTTGACCGGACCTGCGACTATATAAACGATACGATTCATGAGCTTAAGGTGCTTGACCGCCGGTCCTCGAGATTTGAAATCGTCGGTGGCGTGGTGGCTCAGACTCGTCGCCTACCGGTAGGGGTAGCCCTCTGCATGGGGCCGTTCAATTACCCGCTCAATGAGACTTTCACGACGCTGATTCCGGCGTTGATCATGGGCAACACGGTGGTTTTCAAACCCGCCAAATACGGTGTGCTGTTGATTGGCCCGCTGATGGATGCATTCCGGAAGTCGTTTCCGCCAGGAGTCATCAACATTATTTTCGGACGGGGCAGGGATACGGTTGGGCCATTGATGGAAAGCGGCAAGGTCGACATGTTCGCCTTTATAGGAACCCACCGGGGTGCGTCAGCGCTCAAACAGATGCATCCGAAACCGCATCGCTTAAAGGCAGTGCTGGGCCTGGACGCTAACAATCCGGCCATCGTGCTGCCGGATGCGGACTTTGAGCTTGCCGTGAGTGAATGTATCAGCGGAGCGCTGTCTTTCAATGGTCAGCGCTGCACCGCCCTGAAACTGCTGTTTGTCCATGATTCCCTTGCGGACCAGTTTGTCAGCAAGCTATCGGATGCGGTCAATGAACTGGTTGCGGGCATGCCATGGGAGCAGGACGTATCGCTGACGCCATTGCCCGAGCCGGGCAAGATCGGGTTTCTCAGGGAACTGGTAGACGACGCAATCGCCAAGGGCGCATCCGTGGTCAATGAGTGTGGTGGCGAGGTCAACGGCACGTATTTTCACCCTGCCGTGCTTTACCCGGTCACTGCCGAGATGCGCATCTATCATGAAGAACAGTTCGGGCCGGTCATTCCTGTTGCTGCTTTCTCGGATGAGCAGGAAGTGATTGAGCACGTTCGGGATTCCAGCTTCGGGCAGCAGCTAAGTATCTTCGGTTCGGATTCCGACACGGTGGGCAGGCTGATTGATCTGCTTGCAAATCAGGTGGGTCGGATCAACCTCAATGCCCAGTGCCAGAGGGGGCCCGATACCCTGCCATTTAACGGACGCAAAGACTCCGCGGAAGGCACACTTTCGGTATCGGATGCCCTTCGGGTGTTCTCGATTCGCACAACCGTGGCCACCAAGTCCAGTGAGAGCAATCGGGACCTGGTGACCGGCATTGTGCGGGGACGAAGCTCGAAAATACTGACAACCGACTATCTGTTCTGATCGCCGGACCCTCTGTCTTGGAACTAGAGCTGGAGGGGCTTGCCAGCCTCCCGGCGCCGCTCTTCCCATTCTTCCCGGGTTTGTGCGGCCTGATCACCGGGCATGGAATCAATGATGCTGAAATAATCGGAACTGTATTCGTCAGCAATGATGGTGTTGCGTGGTTTTACTTTCACCACATACACCGTCTGGACATTCTGGTGATCGAATTCGCGCCAGTACTGCTCATCCTTCAGGAATGTGTATCGATGTCCCTCCAGGGCCCTGATGAGGCTGGCGGTATTGGTGGTTCCGGTACGTTCCACTGCATCCTTGTATTGATAGACGATGCTGTAGGCTGAGGCCGCAGCGGTAGAAGGCCGCATTTCATACCGCGCTGAGAAGGCCTCAACAAACTCTTTTCCTCTCGGATAGTTCAGCTCGTAGGGTACGTTCCATACCCAGGGGGAGCCACCGATAACGCCCTCCATAATGGTGGGACCTACCTGCCGAGCCATGCCCAGGGTCAGGTTGGGCACAACAATCTGCATTTTCTTGGTGAGGCCCATTTCGTAGGCAACGTTCAGTGCTCTCACCATGTCGTCGCCGAACAGGACCATCATCAGAACCTTGGCGTTACTGGCCTCTGCCTGCTCCAGCGCCTCCCTGAAATCGGTAATCAGTGCCCGGGGAAAGGGGTTTTCACGCCCTGATGGCGGTCAGTGTCTTCGGTTCCCGAGAACTTGCGAACAGACTCCTCCACAGACCAGCCCCAGGTGTAGTCGGCGGTAATGTAGAAGTAATCGTCTTCCGCATGATTGGTGGTCAGATACTGACTGAGCGCCTTTGCAGTCATCCAGGCGTTGTAGGGCTCACGGAACATGTATGAATGCCCTTCGGCGCCGGTGGTGGCGTTCGAGTAGGTCAGCGTGCCGAAGTAGATCCGGTTGCGATCGCGAGCAGCTTTGCCTGAGGCAATGGCAACGGCGCTGGACACACCGCCGAACACCATCTGGACGCCTTCACGGTCGATGAGTTCTGCGGTGTTCTTTGCACCTTGGGCAGGGTCACCGCGGGTATTTCTGATCACCAGCTCCAGCTGACGCCCCATCACGCCACCGGCTTTATTGATTTCATCAACCGCCAGAAAGGCGCCCAGACGTTGTTGCAGGCCCTGATCCTTGTAACGACCGGTCTGCGGGTAGTTCAGGCCGATTTTAAGGGTTTCGGCATACACAGTGGTGCTCGCCAGCAACAGCAGACAAGCAGAAAAGAGTACTTTTCTGACGTTCATTCAGGTTGGCCTCCGGAATTGCAGCGCCAATGGGGAAAAGGGCTGCCAATCATTGTTTTGATTATTTGTTAAGCAACGCTAGTGTCTCTGCTGATTATGAAGCCAACAATGGGACAAAAGTGGAATTTTGGGTAACAAATTGTAGGTTAGTGATCTGCATCTTGTCTGGCCTCTGTTGTTCCCATGAATCGGTTCGGCGGCGGTCGAAGAAATGGATATACTTTCCGGAAATGCCCGGTGTGGGCTTCGCGGCAGCCAATGGAGTTTTGTGGGTCTTGGTAACTATAAAGCGCTGGAAATTCGGAATTGGATCGACTCTTTCGTCTCTTGTGGCGGCAATGGGGCTTGTCTTTGTCCCGATGTCGGCCAGCGCCGAGTGGTATCGGTTTTCGGATACTGCAATGACAACGCCTATCGAACTGGAGTTCTGGGCGGAAGATGACGAGCTGGCGAACCGGGTTGGCAAAGAGGTGCTGGCGGTTTTTCATCAGGTTGATGAACAGATGAGTCGCTATCGGGAAGAGTCCGAGGTCTCCAGGCTCAACCGCAATGCACCCGACGGGCCAGTAGAAGTCAGTGACGGGTTGTTCGAGGTGATTGAAAAAGCACGGGAGGTTTCTCTACTCAGCCAGGGCGCCTTCGACATCACCTTTGGCTCAGTGGGTTACCTGTATGACTTCAGGGCCGGCAAAAAGCCCACGGACGAGGAGCTTCGATCCGGCTTGCCGCGGGTGAATTTTCGGGATGTGATTCTTGATGAGGATGATCAGACGGTCGAATACCGGCAGGCAGGGATTCTGGTAGACCTCGGTGGCATCGCCAAAGGGTATGCAGTGGATCTGGGAATCGAGCGTCTGGTCAGTTTTGGCATTCGCCATGCCCGGCTGAGTGCTGGCGGCGACATGCGACTGTTAGGGGACAAGCGGGGCCGGCCCTGGTACGTGGGCATTCGGGACCCCCGTTCAGAAGGGCGCAACGCGGTGGTTTTGCCGCTCGAGGATGTGGCCGTGTCCACCTCCGGCGACTACGAGCGGTTCTTCGTGGATGAGGCGGGAGAAAGGGTTCATCACATCCTGTCGCCTGAGACCGGCAAATCGGTCCAGGGTGTCCAAAGCGTGACCATTATCGGCGAGGATGCGTTGACAACCGACGGCCTCTCCACGGCGGTTTTCGTGCTCGGGCCCAAAAAGGGACTGGAGATGATTGAGCGTTTGAAAGGTATCGATGTTGTGGTTATCGATGATCAGCGCATGATGCACGTTTCAGAAGGCCTCGTTCCGCCCCAATCAGACTAGGGGCGGAACGAGCAGTTTCCGTCAATTTCCGATAGTGCCGTTCACGACATTCGAGAACGCAATCAGGCTGTCCTGAGATGTCCCATTGCCCAGCCCGTGGCCGTTGAAACGGGTACCGAAGTCACCCTGCTCCCCGTGCAATGCCATGTAGTTGAGCAGCACGGTCTGA
This sequence comes from Marinobacter adhaerens HP15, assembly GCF_000166295.1. Classification (NCBI taxonomy): domain Bacteria; kingdom Pseudomonadati; phylum Pseudomonadota; class Gammaproteobacteria; order Pseudomonadales; family Marinobacteraceae; genus Marinobacter; species Marinobacter adhaerens. The sequence goes on along the minus strand of NC_017506.1, from coordinate 2,256,609 downwards.
ACCAACTGGTTGACGTTGTTGGCCGCAGGACTGGAGGCCGTTTCCACCGACGCATCAGAGCGCATGAAGCCGATCTGCCTGCGAATCGGAGCGGGGCGGCCCGCCGGGTTGTAAACCAGGAAGAACGAGGCGGCCGTCTGCTGGTTATCGCCGGTCCATTCGCCCTTGCCACGACCGTCCATGGAATCGTCGATTCGGCCGTTGCTCGACACCGAGCCGTCACTGAACACATAGAGCATCAATGGCATTCCTACCCGGGCGGCGTATTCCAGACAGGCGCCCATACACCGACCGGCCTGTTCATCACGACGCTCGCCGGTTCCGCGCTCACCCGTATGGTAGTCGTAGCCGCCCATGGTGATCGTGCCGGCGCCAGCGTAGCCGTTCAGCACCAGCTTCATGACAGACGCAGTTTTGCGGAACTCACGGTTATTATTGAACTCATCGCGGGTGAAGATGCCGGTAGGGCCCACGATTTCGAGGTCCAGCTCTGGATCCAGTTCTGCCGGATTGCCGAAGCGGTCTGCCAGGTCTGCACTCTTGATGTAGCCGCAACGAACCAGATCCTTGACGACGTCGTCTGTAGAGATGCCGGTGTTGACCTGATTCATCTTGGCGTCGCTGATGCGCTGAATGGATTCCATCACGGCGACCGCGTCTGATTGATCCAGAATGCCAATCAGGTCGCCTACATCTACCAGGCCGGTAACGTCTGATGGCCGGTCAATCTTGGTGGGGCGAACCTCCGGGTTGATCAGGTTCATCGGTGCCAGCGAGTTACCGCCGGATTCCGAACTCTGGGACCCTATGAGGGAGAGCAGGGAGCCGTCGGCACCCGCGTGATGGATGCCGTACATCGGGTTGTGGGGGTTGTTTCCGGTGTCGTTTTCCGAGCGGGCCGCAATAATGGCGCCGTCGATTCCTGCTCGGGTGCCGGCACTCGTGCTCTGGAGAATGCCGCGCAGGAAACCACTGTCCGAATGGAACGCCAGGCCCAGCTCAGTGTTCACGAACGCCGGGTCGTTCGGCAGCATGTCACCTGGTAACCCGAGTTTGTTGTAGCCCGCGGTGCTCAGGAAATCCATTTGCCCACCGGATTTGCCCATCAGCACGTTAGAGCCGGCAATGTTGGCGCCTCCTGCCAGGTCAAAGCAGATAAACGGAATCTTGCCGGCGCCCTGAACCGCGATGCCACAGCTTGCTTTCAGCGTTTCCAGGTCTGAAGAGAGCGCCGCGGATGCTGTTCTCGGATTACCGAACAGGCTGAACAGGGAAGCACCGAACACCGTCGCTGAGCCTGCCATCAGGCCCTGTGCGATAAATTCGCGGCGGGTCCGTGGCTTGCCGTGATCGTCGTGGAGCAGTGGGCTGCCGTTGGCCAAAGGCTTTTTACGGGATTTGCGTATAAACATGATCGGCTTCCTCTACTGAACCAGGGTGGTGGCGCTGCCAAGCACGGCGGCACAGCTTGCTTTCACGACTGTTTCTGTGCGGTCAGGCTCACACCCTGTATCACAGCTGGTCAGTCTATCCATGAGCTCGCTGAGCTCCGTTTCGATTGCGCTGTCACCAGGCTGTGATGCCAGGTTGCTGCCCACAAAGCGCGACAGCAATGGCCCGGTAACCAGGCTCTTGCCACCGTGGTCGAAGGCGGTGCTGGCCGGGGCGGAGAAATCGAACCCTGGGAACATCTGGTCCCGAAGCTGCGCATTTGAGACCAGGGCATCGCAGTACTGGATGGCCATCTGGGTAACGGCCATCTGATGAGAGGACAGGAAACCCTGAATAGTCTCTACCGTAGGCAATTGCTGCTTCACGGTGGTGTATGTGTTGAATACAGCCTGATTGGTTGTGGGAACACCGGTCATCCTCGACATGGACTCGTTTATCTCGTCAAAAGTCTTCAAGCCGATCTCCGATGACGGTGGCAGGTCAGCGGGTTCCGGCTGCGGCGGCAGCGAGGGTTCGGAGCGGGCAAAGTTGTTTCCGCCCAGTTGGTCGAACGTCAGGAAGAACTCATCGTTTCCGGGCCCATTCTCAAGAGCGATGATGGTGCCCAGGGAGGAGAGAGGTTGCCCAGTACCCGGTTCATAGCTGCCACTGTCGAGGGTAACGTCCAGATTGGCCCAGGCCTGTCCCACCGTTGCCTCCTTGCCGTTAATACCCAGTCGCATGCCACGCAGCGGAATATTTGATGGCTCGACGGAGTCATCAAGGCTGATAAAGAAGGGACTGGTGAATCTGTAGGCGTAGCTGTCGAATTGGCTGACTTCGAACACGATGAAGCTCTCGGGCAGGTCGATCAGGTGAGAGACCCCGAACAGAAGGTAGAACTTCTGGCCAACGCCCACCTCAAAGTTGGCCTGGACCTGTTCCGGTGTCAGCGCCCGATTGTGGATGGCGACCATCCGGATCGCGCCCTGCCAGGGCGAGTTGCCATCGGTCTCGTTGCCCAGGACCAGGGCAAAACTGTCGTCCCATTCGGTCAGTAGTCCGCCGTCGTCCGGATCAACATCGCCGGTTGGAACGCCATTCACAAAGATCTGGCGACCGGTCGCCGGGGTGTAGTTAACCACTACGTGCTGGAGCGTTGCCTGCAGGAGCATGTCGGCGTCCTGGGTTGCGAAAGGCGTGTTTTCGTCACTGGTGGTGCTGCGATGCAGTACCTCGTAACGCTGGAGCGACTGGCTCAGGGTGACGTTGCGGGTGGTGGATGAGCCGGAGTAGGTCACGATCCGGGCATCTTCCTGGGTAATGTTGCCCGGGGCGACCCAGGCCTCGATGCTGTATTCGCCGGAGGCGGTCAGCAGGGTGTGCAGCTTCCGGCTGGCGGTGGTGCTGCCCTGGGCCTTGCCCGCGGGGATCATGAAGCCCTGCTCGTTTTCGCCCGCCGGGCCAAGGTCGATGCCCCAGCCGCCAACCCAGTCAACGTTTCCGCTCAGGGTCAGATCCAGCGCTGGCGATACGCCGCTGGTATCAAAGGCAGTCTGGCCTTCACCAAACTTGAATTCGTACAGGGCAATCACGTTGTCTTCAAACCGGCCGCCGGAGTTTGCGAGCAGGCCGTCTGCCTGCAGGTTGAGTGCCTTGCTAGCAACGATTGCCGGGTCCACGGGTTGGGCGCTCAGATCCTGGACCATTTCAAGAATCTTCAGTTCCATCAAATCGGCTGAGGCTTCGCAGTCGTCGTCCCAGCAGTTGTGGAAGTCGTAGCGCAGACGTTCAACCAGTCGGGATGCGCCCGGATTCATAGGATCAATACGGCTTTTCGCCTGATCGTAGGCAGTAGTAACATCGGCGCTGGCAATGTAAGGGGTTTGCCCACCATCAGCATGGCAGTCGCTGCAATACTGTCTGAGTTCGGGGTATACCGTGGTGGAAAACAGGCCAGTGTCGGTTGGAAGGGCAACCGTGGCACCCGGTTCTTTGAGCGCTGGAGCGCGAAGTTCCACGGTTTTGGCAGAGCCTTCTGACCCGCCTGCCCAGTTGGAAATATAGGTGGTGAGAATGTCCACACAGGCTGACGTGCTCTGGAGCCAGCAATTGTGGCCACCTGCGACCTTTGTCACCATTGTGGACTGGGATGGATCAGACAGGTTAACAATAGAGTTCGCCTGTGCGTAAGCAAGGTTAACGTCCTGCTCATTGACGAATGTGGGTGTCTGGCCATTGGAGCCGTGGCACGCGCCGCATTTATCCTGGGTGACCAGGTTGTCCCACACGGTGCGTTTGAAGTTGGCTACATCATCCGTCGAGGGGGCAGGCCCGTTGTAGGTAACCGTGCCGGAATTCTGGGAGGTATTCGGCAGTTGTTCCGTGGATTCGCCCCCGCAGGCAGAAAGCAGAAGGGCCAGGGCAGTGATGGCAAGGACCGATTTGAGGGAGCTCATGGAAATTCCTTTAAATGTTTTCATAGCGTCCTCACTCCCCCATGCAGTACACGGCGGATTCTGCAAATACCTGCTTCAGGTCGTAACCCTGACTTGCGAAGCTGGCAACCATACTGCTTACCTGCGAACGGTCTGCGCTGTCGGAGGGAGGTCGCAGGCAGACATTCTCGAACACCTTCTTGACCTGGCACTCTGCGAAGGCCTCGGAATTCGCGAATTCCATACCCAGGCTCTTGGCACCGCTGCCGGAACCCGGGAGTGAGGGATCCCATCCCAGTCGGCGATTGGCGCCCTGGCGCCAGTAGTTATCCCAGCTGTCGTCAGGTGTGACATAGCCCTGCTCGAAGGTTGCAGAGTTGATGTGGTACTTGGCCTGAACCCTGGAGCCGGTTTCTGGATCTGTTTCGCCAATAGCGTTGTAGACCAGCCTGCCCAGTTCTCCATCGGGGTCGGTGTTGGCGTCATACTCGTAGTCGTAGTAGGCAAACGCCTGGGTCATGGGGTCCATGCCGGTGTGGCAGCCAACGCAGTTGTTCAGGAATACCCGGCTGTCACCACCCGGGCTGCGGGAAACATCCTGGCGAATGCGGTCCGTGGGCAAGGTAACGTCCGCAACCTGCTCCAGGTCGTTGCACATGTGATTGATTAGTGTGAAGCGGAACATCGCCCGGTTGGTGCCGGCACTGAAGAAAGCCCGGGCGGAAGCTCTTGATGTAATGACGCCGGCGGTGGCCGAGGGAGGAAGGCCCGTGTAGGTCGACTGGTTTACCCGCTCCAGGTTGTCCTTAAGGCTGGCTCCACTGTTCTCGAGGGATTCGTAGTGGTTGTTGTTGCTGGTGGAGTAGTTTGGCAGGTTCAGGGATGCATTCCCGATGTAAAGAACATCGTCATACAGAACTTTTCGGAAGTCTTCCCCGTCCCGCACCAGGCCAATCACCGTGGCAATGTAATCATTAAGGGGCACGAACTTTGACATCGCCTCGTTGGTCCAGGGGGCTGCAAAATTCTTCAGGGTGACGTCGTAGAAAGCGCTGTCTTGCATGGCCGTGAAGGCGGCATCAATCGCTCTGCCGGACTCTATGTCGCTCGCCATATCGTCAAGGACGACTTCAGAGGGTGGCACGCCGGCGACCCGATCGTGAATTCTTTTGGCCTGCTCCCTGGGGCCAGCCTGAACAAGGCTGGCCTGTCCAGACACCAATGCGACGAGAACTGCGGTACTGCAAGCCTTGCAAAGCAGGCTTCTGATCCTGTTCCGGGCGGTCATGTCCTTTCCCTCGGTGATCGATAGCATGTGCACATTAATGCTTTTTGACAATTGTTAAAAGTTTACGGCTTGCTATATCCTTCGTTTTGAGCCGTAGGCCACGTTATTACATTGCGTTACGTAAAACCCTTGGAGCCTGCCAGCGGAACCGACTTAATTTATGTCATGGAATGTCATCCGAAACAGGGTTTCTCACGTTGGAAATTAAGTCGCCCACTCTAACCATCTCTCGCAGTGCTCGCCTGGCTTTCGCACTCGGCTCGCTTGCTGCTCTGTCTGGCTGTCTTTCGAGCAGCGACAGTCAGCAGGCGGATCCGGTTGTCGTCGAGAACCCTGTGGCTTATGTCGAACGGGCTCTGCTTTTTGACGAAAATACCGGGGCCCTTGTCGAGGACAACCTGGCCGACCCGAGCGCTTTCCGCCCCGGAGCGCGGCTGTTTCTGAAGGCCAGTGCCACTGCGGACGCCGAGACGCGGGATATTGCCTCAAGAGCATTCGCGGGGCCGCAATTCCTTGATGACAATGGTCAGTTGCGTTACGACGTGAAAGATCTCCACGTTTCCCACGACGGCTCCAGACTGCTGTTTGCCATGCGTGCGCCGGAAATCGAGGACGCAGACGACGAGGATCAGCCAACCTGGAATATCTGGGAATACGACGTTAGTACCGACATCCTGCGCCGGATCATCGATTCGGACGTTACCGCCGGGGCCGGGCAGGACGTTGCGCCAGCCTATCTGCCTGATGGCAGAATCGTTTTCTCGTCAACCCGCCAGCGGATTTCCAAGGCGGTGCTGCTTGATGAAGGCAAACCCCAGTATTCCGGTCTGGACGAGGAGGGTGATAGCCCCGGGTTTGTTCTGCATGTGATGGACGACGATGGTCAGAACATTGAACAGATCACCTTCAATCAGAGCCACGACCTCGACCCCATGGTGGCGGATGATGGCACCATTGTGTTCAGCCGCTGGGATAATGCCGGCCAAACCCGGAACAACGGTGTGAACCTCTACCGCGTCAACCCTGACGGCACTGGCCTGAGTTATCTTTTCGGTCGTCACTCCCACGATTCGGTTCCAGAAGCGAACGACATACAGTACCTGCAGCCACGCAAATCAGACAGCGGCAATCTGCTCGTGCAGCTAAGGCCGTTTGAAACAGATGATTACGCGTCTGTGTTGGCGGAAGTCGATGTTGACCAATTTGTTGAGGCCAATCTTCGTCTCGATGGCACAGAAGGTTCGGGCCAGCGCTCGCTTGTGCCCGGCGTGGGCCTGGATGGCCAACTATCGCTGAAGGGCAGTTATGCATCGGTTTCACCGCTGCTTGATGGTACCAACCGCTACCTGGTCAGTTGGACACCTTGCCGGTTGCGTGAAACAGCGACCGACCGGATTGTGAACTGCACGGAAGATCGCCTGCAATCCGAAGACTATCAACCCGCAGAGCCCGTCTACGGTTTGTGGCTTCTGGATATCAACAGCGAAACCCAGCGGCCGGTGGTCCCGCCGGTAGAGGGCGTTCAGTTTGATGAGGCGGTCCTGATGAAGGAGCGGCCTCTGGAAGGGTTCATCCCGGAATCCCAGTTCACGGGTGATGAGGGGGCCCTCGGCGATGCCGGCTACGGCGTCCTGCACATTCGAAGCGTCTATGATATCGATGGAGTGGACACCACGCCGACTGGTATTGCTGCAATGGCTGATCCGCTGCAAACGCCGCCGGAAGATCGCCCGGCAAGATTCCTTCGACTGGAAAAGCCCGTGGCCATCCCCGATGAGAATGTCCGGGATTTCGACAACAGCGCCTTTGGCCGCAGCCGGGCTCAGCTGATGCGGGAGATACTGGGCTACGTGCCGATAGAGCCCGATGGGTCAGTGAAGGTGGCGGTGCCCGCCAATGTTGCATTTGCCATCAGTATTCTCGATGAGAAAGGCCAGCGTGTTGGTGGCGCTATGGGCAACCGGCACCAGAACTGGCTCACGGTGCGCCCCGGCGAGACCCTTGAATGTTCAGGGTGCCACAACCCGAACAGTCCGACACCCCATGGCAGACCGGATGCCGGTCCAGCGTCCGTGTGGGGTGGGGCCGCAACCACCAGCCTTCCGTTCCCGAATACCGACCCGGCTCTGTTTGCCGACATGGGTGAAACCATGGCTCAGGTGTTTGCCCGCATCAACGAGATTCGCCGGCCGACGCCGGATGTGATCTATGCCGATGAATGGTCCGGAGATGCCGTGGATCCCAAGCCTGACAGCTTTGCCTACGCCTATGCCGATCTGCAGACACCGCCGCCGATATCCGGCGTATGTGCCACCGACTGGGCGCCGAATTGCCGGATTGTGATCAACTACGAGCAGCATATTCATCCGCTGTGGAGCGTCAATCGGGAGGTATTGGACCCGGACACCATGGCGGTCGTGGATGACTACACCTGTACCAGTTGCCATACGGACACCGATGCGGCGGACGCTCAGCAAGTGCCGGCTGGACAACTGGATCTGGGCGATGGCCCGTCACCCGATGAACCGCTACACTTCAACGCCTACAGAGAACTGCTCTTCCCGGACAGTGAGCAGGAACTGGTGAACGGCGCTCTGATCGATGTGCTCGTGGACTCCGGGGAGGTTTTGAGGGACGAAGAAGGCAATCCCATTCTGGACGCCAACGGAGATGAACAACCCATCCTGGTAACTGTGCCGGTGCAGGCTTCAATGTCCGTCAACGGTGCTCGTGCCAGTCGTTTCTTCGACGTATTCGCCGACGACGGTTCACACAGGGATTTCCTCTCGCCCGCCGAACTGCGACTGATTGCAGAGTGGTTGGATATTGGCGGCCAGTATTTCAACAATCCGTTCGACGCTCCGGAAGACTGATCCAAGGACTGAAATTCGCACCATGCCCATCGCCATTCTTATGTTTCTTTTGTTGTTGCCGGCCCAGAGCTGGGCCGGCTGGCTGTGGGGGCAGGCTGAAGACGATGCATTGAAAGTGCAGGTGGCGGAGCCCTATGTGTCCTGGCGAACCGGACCGGCAACGGGCTATCCGGTTTTTCATACCAGCGAAAAAGGGGAATGGCTGACCATTCTCCAGCGCAAGACAAGTTGGATCAAAGTGACGGATACCCGTGGCCGGGAGGGTTGGATAGCGGTTGCGGATATTGCGCAGACGGTGGATGCCACGGGTAATCGTGTGGATCTTCAGGTGCCGGATTTTGAGGCTTTTGAAAGCCGGCGGGTGGAAGCCGGATTGATGATGGGGGAGTTTGACGGTGCCGCTGTCACGGCAGGCTACGGAGGCTTCTGGATGACCAGAAACCTGTCCGCCGAGCTTTGGGCTTCTCAGATTCTGGGCAGCGCCTCGGAAATTAGGATGGTTAATGCGAATCTGGTGCATCAGCCATTTCCTGACTGGCGGGTATCACCCTTTTTTACCCTGGGGGTCGGGCATATCTGGGTTGATCCCAAGGCCACTCTGGCTCAGCCCGAAGAGCGGGATAACAGCATTGGCCATGCAGGGCTTGGCATCCGCGCCTACATCACCGATCGATATTTCATCCGTGCCGAAGTGAAGGACTACAAAGTGTTCACTACCCGGTCCACCAACGAAGAAGCGACAGAATGGAAAATCGGACTAAGCATCTTTTTCTGAAAACGCTGTGTCTCGGGGCAGGGCTATGCATAGCCACAGCAACCCAGGCCCAGGATGATCGGCCGCTGATCGAGCCGGATGTTACCCCAGTGCCGGTCACCGAGGCGCTGATTGACACCGAGAACTTTGAAATTGGCGCTTTTGTGGGCGTGCTCAATATCGAGGACTTCGAGTCGTCGCTGCTTTATGGCGGCAAGCTCACCTACCACCTCAGCGAGTCCTTCTTTTTCGAGGCCGGAGTCGGCTTCGCGGAGGGTGGAGAAACCAGTTTCGAGAAGCTGGCCGGTAACGTGGAGGTGCTTACCGACAGCGAGCGGGATTACAGCTATTACAACATCAACCTGGGTTACAACGTGCTTCCGGGCGAGGCCTTCCTCACCGAGAACTACGCATTCAACACCAATTTCTATCTGATTGCGGGTGCCGGCGCTACCGATTTTGCGGGTGACACCCGGTTTACCCTGAATGCCGGCGCGGGCTATCAGGTTCTGTTGACGGACAGCGTTGCAGTTCAGATTGGCGTAAGACAGCACTACTACCGAATAGATGTTCTTGGGGCCGAGAAAACCTCCATGAACACAGAGGTCAGCACTGGCCTGTCGGTCTTTTTCTGATTACAGGAGCAATGGTTATGAAAGCATCCATAAAATCACTGGCTGTGGCGGGCGTCCTGGCCTGTCTTAGCCCCATGGCGGGCGCCGAGGCCATCAATGTGCCAGCTCCGGATTTCACCCTGGAAAGCCGTTCCGGCGAAAACCTGAGGCTGGAGGACCATCGTGGTGAAGTGGTGATGCTGAACTTCTGGGCATCATGGTGTGGTCCCTGCCGCCAGGAAATGCCGCTGATGGATGAGCTTTACAGCCAATACAAGGATCTCGGCTTCACGATTCTGGCGGTCAATGTGGATGAGAATCGGGAAGAGGCCCATCGCTTCCTGGACAAGGTACCCGTGAATTACCCGATCCTTTACGATCCGGAGAGTTCGGTGAGCGAGCTTTATGAAGTCCAGGCTATGCCAACGACCGTGATGATCGATCGCGATGGTAATGCCCGGTATCTCCACTACGGCTATCAGCCGGGTTACGAAGACGAGTACGAACAGCAGATTCGCGAGCTGGTGCGCGAATAATTTTCGGACGGAACGTTTATGCGTAATTTGTCGATCTTCACTGCCTCTGCTCTTTTGGTCGCGACCTTCACGATCTCTGGATGCAGCTCAATCAAGCCGTGGGTAAAACCCTATGAACGGGATAATCTGGCGGATCCGGTCATGAGTCTCAGCCGTCATGGCAAGGCGGATTCCTATATGCATCACGTCTATCAGTCCCGGGAGTCTGCGCGGGGAGCAGAAGGCGGTTCTGGGGGTGGCTGTGGCTGTAACTGACGGCAAGAGGTTAGTACGCTCCGTCTGCGCTCTGTTCGTGCTGATGTTGGCCGGGCAACAGGCGATTGCGGCGACCTTGCCAGTGGATAACGTGGATGTTCTCTACCACCGCTATGACGGTGGTGGCATGGTCATTGATGGCCCCTCAGTTTTGGTGCGCAAGGGTATTGGCTCGTCGGTTTCGTTTTCCGGCCAGTACTATGTTGACTCCGTTTCGGCTGCCTCTGTGGACGTTCTGGCCACGGCGAGCCCCTACGAGGAAGAACGCAACGAGTACACTTTTGGTGTCGATTACCTGCACGATAAGTCCATTTTGAGTCTGGGTTTCACCAACAGTTCCGAAAACGATTACGAGGCCAACACCGTTTACTTCTCGCTCAGCCAGGAGTTTTTCGGGGGCATGTCCACAGTAACCATGGGCTATGCCAGCGGCTGGGATGAAGTGGGCCGGGTCGGCAACGATTCCTTCAGCGAGGAAGCTGATCGTCGGAACTATCAGCTCGGACTGAGCCAGGTCGTCACCCGCAACAGCCTGGTAGGCCTGGATCTTGAGGTGGTTACGGATGAGGGCTTCCTGCAGAACCCTTACCGACAGAACCGCTACATCGACCCGAACGATTCCACAGCGTTCCTGTATCAACCAGAACGTTATCCGGAAACCCGAACAAGTACCTCCGTGGCCATGCGAGCGCTTTACTATCTGCCATATCGCGCCTCAATTCGCGGTGAATACCGTTATTTTTCCGATACCTGGGGCATCAACGCCCACACGGTCGAACTGGGATACGTGCACGGATTGAACCAGCACTGGACCCTTGAAGGTTCCATTCGTTACTACAGCCAGAGCGAGGCGGACTTTTACAGCGATCTTTTCCCATTCGAGAACTCCCAGACACACCTGGCCCGTGACAAGGAGCTCAGCTCCCTATCCGGGACAACCCTGGCGGTGGGCGCGGTCTACGAATGGAAGCAGACGTCGCTTCCCGGCATCGATCGCCTGCAGTTCAGCTTACTGGTGGACTGGCTGAATTTTGAATATGACAACTTCCGGGATGTCACCGCAGCAGGTGACTTTCTCCCCGGCGAAGAACCCCTATATTCCTTCGATGCCTACGTAACCCGGGCGTCGTTGATTCTTGAATACTGAGCATGCAGGAAGAACGACCATGGCCACTTGCTTGAACTCCCGATTTCCGGTGCTTTTAGCGGCATTGACCCTCGCCCTGACAGCCCCCGCATTTGCCCAGACCAATCCCGGGGCGGAGAAAGATGATACAGCCGTCGCCGAGCAGGTGGAGGCGCTCAAGAAGAAAGTGATACGCCTGAATCGTGACCTGTTTATCCTTGAGGAAGATCTGCTTTTTCCAGCCAATACCCAGGTTGCCGTGTTTCTCAGCGTTGATGCCGGGAAGTTTCTGAAGCTGGATGCGGTCAAACTGAAAGTCGACGACGAGATTGTTGCTTCCCACCTGTATACGGAGCGACAGGTGACTGCCCTTGAACGCGGCGGCATGCAGCGGCTATACGTTGGCAACCTGAAAACCGGCGTCCATGAGATGACGGCGTTTGTTGAGGGAATCGGCCCGGATCAGCGGCCTTACAAGCAGGCGGCCTCCCTGGAGTTTGAGAAGGGCACTGGAACGGCCGCTCTGGAAATCCGCGTTGAAGATCGCTCCTCCAACTACCAACCCTCCGTATCCATTGTGGAGTGGGAGTAAGCCGCGTCGTGGGATTGAAAGCAAGCCAGTCCTCAGGTCGACGCCCGTTCATTTACGCGGGTGCCCTACTGTGGCTGATGATGACTCCGGCTCATGCCGACGAGGCGCAACCCGAGCGGGCGAAGGACCTTCGTTATGGTTGGGCGCTGTACGAATACCATCAGGGTAACGCCTTCGAGGCTCTGACCCAGCTGGCCGTGGCGCGCGAACGGGGCGGCATCGAGGGACACGGAGATCATCCGGCTCTCGTCGAGGGCGGGCTCATGCTGTCCTGGGGGATGACCCGAGAGGCGAGCAGGTTGTTTACGCAGCTACTCGGGGCCGATGGCGCCGGCAGCAATCTGTCGCCTGATGTTCGCAACCAGGCCTGGTTCTATCTCGGTAAGGTGTTTTACCTCGAGGGGAATCAGGCGCTCGCACGTGAGAACCTCGATCGTGTCGATGGCGAGATACTGGCCGAGGCCGACCACGATCTTTTCCGCGAATGGATTTATCTGCGCTCCCGGCTGGTCATGATGTCTGCCCGCCCTGATGATGAACCCGAACTGACTTCGCTTCGGGAGCAGCTGGACGAAACGGACATCTGGTCCCTTTACCTCCGGTACAATTCCGCGGTCTCCGCTCTCGATGCGGCAGACGGAGCTGCCGCCGAAGAGGCACTGAAAAAGCTCATCGCCATCCTCGACGAGTCCATTGACTCCGTCGAGCCAGATGCCGAACGGGAGGGCCTGCTGGGCCGCGCTCGCCTCTCGCTTGCGGGCCTGTATTTGCGTGATAACCAGTTTGAGGCAGCTCTGGAGGTCCTGGGAGCCATGCCACTGACCGGCGTGTTCGCCGATCAGGCTCTCTTTGACTACGCCGTCGCCGCGGCGGGCCAGGGCAGGCCGGAGAGGGCTCTCGACGCCCTTGATACTCTCGCGAACCGTGAACTGTTTTTGCCCTGGCGCCAGCAGGTTCCCTTTGCCCGCGCCTATGTTCTTGAGCAGATGAACGCTCCACAGCGAGCATTGCCTGCGTTTAAAAAGGCAGCCGACCATTACGAGGCCCGTATCAGGGAGCTCGACAATATCCGGGATCGGCTGAATGAAGAAAGTCTGATGGCCCAGCTTGAGTTCAGCCGTGACAGCGATGGGATTCTTACAGATTCCTATGGCCGGCTGCGCGTGCAGCCCCTCGATTCTGGTATGGCGGAAGTGCTGGCTTCGGAAACGTTCCAGCAGGCGCTTGCCGAATTGAACGAACTCTACCGAATGCAGTCCTTCATTGCCGAGCGGCAGTCCAGGTTTGAATCGTTCCGGATCATGCTGGAGACCCGTGAGCAGCAACGGCAGATTCGTATTGCCGAGACCCGTCGGGCACTCGAAACCCAACAGGCAGACCAGTGGCAGCAGTTGCACGAGGACTTCACGGACAGAATTTCCTCGGCGCTGGCAGACGAAGATGCGGGATTCTTCATGACCTCGCAACAAAAAGCGCTCAGAGACAAGCTCGATGAGGTGGAGGAAACTCTGGCGGATTTGCCTGACGACGCGACGACCGCCAGGCAGCGTGCGACGTATCGGCGGATGCGTGCCTACTTCGATTGGTGGATTGCGGATGACTATGGAATCAATCGCTGGGCGGCGCAAAAACAGCTCATGCAACTGGATCGCGAGATGCAGAGCTTTCAGGCCCAGCGGCAACGGGTTGAAAGCCTGATGGCCGATGATGCCCGCCATGCGGAACTGGCTCGTCGGATCGCTGCCAGCGAACGGGAACTCGCGACTCTTGGAACAGAGGTGTCCGAGGCATTAGGCAGTGCCCGGCAAACACTCCTGGCGCAGGTTGATCGGATGCTGGCTGCCCAGCAACAGGAGCTTAATGGATACCTGCTGGCCTCTCGCCACGCCCAGGCGAGGCTGGCGGACCAGTTGTTCCGCGCATCGCAAACTGCAGGTGCCGGTGATGAATAATCGGATGGCCGGCAGGACTGTTAAAGGCCTCCTCATGGTTGGGGCCCTTGTCATGGCGAGTGGCTGCCAGATGTTGCAGTCGATGATGCCTGCCGGTGGCGAAGAAATGCCGCGAGTCCGTGAGGGCACACTGGCTGCGCTTCCGGCGATCGAAACGCGGCAGGAAAGTGCAGATGCAGCGGCGGTCAGCGACCCCGCAGAAGATGTTTCCATTGAAACGGTAATGGACAGTTACAAGGCGCTTTTGCCACTCGTAGAGGATCCCCGCAAGCAGGTTACCATCAGGCATCGGTTGGCCGATCTGGAATTCCAGCGTGCGGAGCGGAAAATGGCGGATTCGGCTGTCGATGAACTGTCCGGCGCCATCGATGCCTACCAGCGTCTTCTGTCGGAATATCCAGAGCGTGAGGGCAATGACCAGATCTATTATCAGCTTGCCAGAGCCTGGGAGCTTCGAGGCGCGACGCCGCAGCAGCTTGAAGCCCTGAATACTCTGGTTCGCCGCTACCCGGATTCAGAATACTGGGTTGAGGCTCAATTCCGCCGCGGCGATCTGTTGTTTATCGATGGTCGATACGGGGAAGCGGAACAGGCTTTCGACGAGGTTACCCTCGCGAGCCAGGAACGCATGGCCGATCCCTCGTTCCTGGTGAACGCGCATTACATGAAGGGCTGGAGTCTGTTCAAGCAGGCGCAATACCAGGAAGCGCTCTTCAGTTACGTTGAAGTGCTTGATCTTGTCATGCCCGAGGGCAGGCCGGTGGCGGACGTGGATCAGCGGAGCCAGACACTGATCGAAGATCTGTTCAGGGTGGTAGGGCTGTCCCTGTCGTACCTTGACGGAGCGGAAACCCTCCAGGCGCTTTTCCGCCAAACGGGTGGTCGCCCCTACGAAATACTGGTCTACGACCGCTACAGCGAGCTCTTGCTCGAGAGAGAGCAATACAGTGATGCCATCGATGTCTTCGAGGCCTACATAGAAGACCATCCGGAGAGTCCCTGGGCGCCGCGCTACCACATCCGGATCATTGATACCCTTGAGCTGGCCGGTTTCACCCGTACGATCCCTGAACGAAAGGCCGGCTTTGTCAGCCTTTACGGAATCTACAGCGATTACTGGCAGTCAGCGGGCCCCGATGCAATTGGCTTCATCGAGCAACAACTGGAACAACTGTTGCCGGAACTGGCGGACCGCCAGTACCTGCTGGCAGGGGAGGCGGAGGATGATCAGCAGGCGGACGATCATTACCGCAAAGCCGCCAGTTATTACGCCGAATTTGCGGCTACCTTCCCGGACCACCCCCGTACACCGGAGCGGCTGTTCCTTCTGGGTGAGACTTACCTGGAGCTGGAAGACTGGCCGGCAGCAATCGCAGCTTTCGAACGCGTGGCCTATGACTATCCGGAAGACACAGTAGCCGATCGGGCAGCTGAAGCCGGGTATGCATCGGTGCTGGCATTCCGGGAGTACTCGCAAACCTGGGAGAGTGAACCGGTATCGGAGCGGATGGCCTATCAGGAGCTGCAACAACTGAACCGGCTGCGGTTCGCAAATGCGTTTCCCGGCGACGCCCGGGCGCCGGCGGTGTATTACATTGCGCTGCAGCGTGAATTTGACCTGAACAACTGGGAAGAGACCGTCAATATGGCGGCCCGACTTGTTACCTGGCAACCCACGCCCCCGGATGAATTGACGACGGAAGCTTTGCTGTTATCCGGGCACAGCCTCTCCGAACTGGCCCGATACGCCGAGGCGGAACAGGCTTATCGTGACGCCCTGGCAACAATGGCCGAAGACGATGAACGCAGAAGCGGCGTTCGTGAAAATCTGGCAGCCGCGGTCTATCGACAGGCGGAGCAGTTAGCTGATGCCGGAAATGTGGAGGCTGCGGTGAGCGAATTCCTGCGAGTCGGCACGGCCGTTCCAGAATCCGCTCTGCGGGCAAACGCCGAATACGATGCTGCCTCACTTCTTATCACCGCCAATCTCTGGGAGCAGGCCATCGGTGTGCTGACCAGTTTCAGGCGGTCTTTCCCCAATCACGAGCTGATTGACACAGTCCCTGCAAAACTGGCGTTGGCCTACCGTGAAACGGAGCAGTGGGAGCGAGCCGCCGACGAACTCCAGCAAATGGTCTCCCTCGCCAAGACGCCGGAAGAGCGAAGGGAAAACCTGTTGATTGCAGCAGAACTGTACGATCAGGCCGGTAACCGGGAGAAGGCGATTGATACCTGGCGAAATTACGCCAACAGCCACCCCGAGCCGACGGACGTCTACATGGAAGCGGCCAATCGGCTGGCTGAGCTCTATCAGGAAGACGGGGATGCCGAAAGCAGGGATTACTGGTTGCGAAAGCAGATGGAAACGGTGGACCGGGACCCGGACGCCGCCGACGATCGCATGCGGTACCTTGCGGCGTCAGCCTCTGCAATCCTCGCCCGCGACGCCCTTGCCCGGTATGACGGCATCAGGCTGACTCTGCCACTCAATCAAAGCATGACAGCGAAGACCGATGCGCTTGAACGAGCGGTCAACGCCTACAAGAAGACGGCCAGCTATGGCCTTTCATCATTTGCAACCGAGGCTGGTTACCAGATCGCCCACATCTATGCACGCCTCGGTGCCGATCTCATGGACTCGGAGCGGCCCACCGGATTGAGCGAGCTTGAACTGGCTCAGTACGAGCTTCTCCTGGAAGAGCAGGCCTACCCGTTTGAGGACAACGCCATCGATATCCACGAGCAGAATATCCGGCGGGCCCGGGAGGGCATTTTCGATGAATGGGTCAAGCGCAGTTACGAGGCCTTGAAAGCCCTGTTGCCCGGACGTTATCGGAAAGAAGAAGTTACCCAGGGGGTTGTCTATGAGCTCGATTAAGGCCTGCGGACTCTGTCTTTTCGTGATTTTTTCGCTTTCGGGGTGTGTGACGGCGCCGGCGCCGCCGGAGTCTAAGGCAGAAGTTGAGCAAGCTGCACTGGAAGCGTCATTCGCCAAGGCCGTGAGTGCCATGGAGGAGGGAAATCTTGCCGAGGCCAAAACCCGATTCGAGCAACTGGCGAGCGACTACCCCGGAAAAGCCGGCCCCATGGCCAACCTTGGCATTATTGCGTTCCAGGAAGAGGATACCGAGACCGCGAAAAGTTGGTTTGAACGCACGCTCACGGTGAATCCTGAACATGTCCAGGCGCTGAATCATCTGGGAGTAATTGCCCGGAATGCCGGAGAATTCGACGAAGCAGAAGGGTATTATCGCGCGGCACTGTCTGCTGATCCGAATTACGCGCCTGCGATCCTTAATCTGGCCTTCCTGCTTGATATCTACCTGGGTAAACCTGCCGAGGCGGTTGACCTTTATGAGCGTTATCAGTCCGCGGCCAGTGAGCCGCACCCCAGACTGGAAGACTGGATCTTCGATGCCAAAAACAGAATCTGATGTGGACTATGTGATATGAAACGTCTCGCGCTAATCGCTCTGGCAGTTTCCGCGCTGGTGCCCACGGCGCCGATGGTCTTCGCCCAGGACGCTCCGGGTGTGGTTACCATTGAGGGCACGCGAATCCGTGGCGATCAGGAAGTGCCTACGGTGATGTATCTGGTGCCCTGGCAGCCACCGGAAGTGGACGAGTTGCGTGCGCCAGAAGAACGCCTGATGGTTGATCAGGGTCTCCGGCCATTGGAACGCTATGAGTTCCAGCGTTTTATCAAGTACCACGAAGCGTTTATCAAACAGACCCAGGCCAACACAGGGCAGTAGAGTGTGATGCCTGTCACGTCATGAGTGTGTTCCTGCGCAAGATTAAACAAACCCTCACACAGACTTTCGCGAACTTACCCTTGCAGGGGAGTGACGCGCTTAGACTGATCTGAAAACCGGACCATGGAGTGCCCAGAAAATGATCGATACCGCCGTTCGCTTCTTCCAGGAAGGTGGCTTTTTTATGTTTCCGATTGCAGTTGTGCTGATTGTCGGACTCATTGTTGCCATTGAACGTTACGTTTACCTTTCCGCCCAGAAACTGACCAACCGTCGGGACTTCAACCGCCTGCATCAGATGATCGCCAAGCGTGACCTGAAGGGCGCCCTGAACTACACCCAGGAATCCGGTAGTGCCATGTCGACCATGATCGGCTTCGGCCTTCAGCGCCTGGCCCGCCGCCAGGGTCGTGAAGAGATCGAATACGCGATGGAAGAGGGGTTGCTGGATGTGATGCCGCGGTTGGAAAAGCGTACCCAGTATCTGGCCACGCTGGCCAACATTGCCACGCTGCTCGGCCTGCTGGGTACCATTATTGGGTTGATTGCAGCGTTTACCGCGGTAGCTGCAGCGGATCCGGCCCAGAAGGCGAGCCTTCTGTCCCAGAGTATCTCGGTTGCCATGAACACCACCGCCTTCGGCCTTATGTCTGCAATTCCCATGCTGCTGATCCACTCACTGCTGCAGACCAAGACCAATGAGATCGTCGACAGCTTTGAGATGGCGGGCATCAAGGTCCTGAACCTCCTCAGCGATGGTTCTGGCAGTAAGACCGCCGCTCAACCACAGGGACAGAATGCCGCTGCGCCGGCACAGGTAGCGACTCCGGCCGGTAGCCCGGCCTGATAACCAGCCAGAAGGATGTCAGGCCATGAGACGGAAACATCGTCGCCTACAAAGTGAGGCCGATCTCGACATCACGCCCTTCATGAATCTCATGATTGTGCTGGTGCCGGTACTGCTGCTGAATATGGTGTTCGCCCACACCAGCGTTCTGGAACTCAACTTCCCGACCGGTGAGAGCCTGTCGGCCCAGCAGGCGGAAGAGCTGCAGATCCAGGTGGTGATCTATGAGGATCGCCTGGTCGTTGCGGATAACCAGGGCGGCGTCATCAAGAACATCCCCCAGCGCGAGGGCGAGTATGATTTCGTTCTGCTCAAGGATGTCATGAAGGAAATCAAGAGCCGTGTGCCCGACAAAAAGGATGTGATTATTATGCCGTCCCGGCAGACGTCCTATCAGTCTCTGGTCTCGGTGATGGACACGGTGCGCTCGTACGAGGCAGTAGTGGCTGGTAGTGTGGTTGAAGCGGAGCTGTTCCCCGAGATCTCTCTCGGCGATGCGCCCGCACAGCCTTCGGGATCCGCGGAGGTGAGTTCATGAAAGAATCTGCCAAGGCCCGCCGCCAGAAACGCCATTACCGGCGCAATAAAAGCCAGGGAAAGATGAACCTGGTCTCGTTGATGGATATCTTCACCATCCTGGTGTTCTTCCTGATGGTGAACTCCTCCTCCGACGTACAGGTATTGAACCAGAACAACACTATCAAACTGCCGGATTCCACCGCTCAGCAACCCCCTGGTGACGTCCTGGCCCTCACCGTCACAGACCGGGATATCCTGGTGAACGGTCGGCTGGTAGTGAAACGCGACGCCTTCCAGACGTTTGACGGACAGGTGGAGCCTGCCCTGAAGCAGGAACTGGACTATCAGGCCAGTCGCTCGTCGGCACCTGCCCCGGATGCGGGTCGACCAATTACCATTCTTGCAGACCGCGAACTGCCCTACGAGCTGCTGAAAAAAATCATGTCCACCTGTGTGGACGCCGGTTACGCCAGTATTTCCCTGGCGGTTAATCAGCGTGCGGAACAGGGAGCCTGACCATGATGGATTATCGGTACGGATTGCCCTGGAATCAGGAGCGTGGTGAACGTAAGCGGTTGTTGGCCGCCGCTGTTTTTGTGATGCCATTGTTCCTTGCAATTGCAGGTTATGTCAGCTGGGTAGAGCTGCCAGAACGTGACAGGCAGGAACAGGAAGCTCTGCCGCCTCAGCTGGCCAAGCTGATCATCGAGAAAAAGGAGCCCCCAAAACCGGTGTTGCCCGAGCCGGAGCCCGAACCGCCGAAGCCTGAGGAAAAGCCGGTGGAACAGGCCAAACCAGAGCCCAAGCCGGAGCCGGTTCCTGAACCGGTGATGCCGGAACCCGAGCCGGAGCCTCAGGTAGCCGAAAAACCGGAGCCCAAGCCAGAACCCAAGCCTGAAGAGGTCGCCAAGGCGCGGGAGAAGGCAAAGAATACCGGTATTCTCGCAATGGGGAACGAACTGAAGAAACTCAGTTCGCTGGCGGAGTCGGTCAAGCTGGACGGCCCGGTTGCCAATACAGCGGAACCTATTGCCCGCAAAACCGGTGATACTTTGGCCTCGCGCGCGACCGCGAGCGCGAAGAGCAGTGGGGTGAACGAGGAAGTGCTCAACCGGGAGGCCGGTCAGGTCGCCCTGGCCGAGCGTCAGCGCGCGGAAGTTGCCGAAGCAGAGAGAGTTGCTGCGGTGAAAGAGGCGGCACGCAAGGAACAGCAGGAAACTGCGGCCAGAACCCGGAGCAAGGAAGAGTTGCGCCGGACCATGGATGCCAACAAATCCGCGATCTACAGCATCTACAACCGGGAGCTTCGGCGCAAACCGTCGCTGCAGGGAAGTATTACCCCGGAGTTGGTCATTGAGCCGAACGGTGCAGTATCGAGTTGTTCGGTGGTGGAATCTACACTCAATGAGCCGGCGCTGGAGAGCAAGATCTGCAATCGTCTGAGGTTGGTGGATTTCGGGGCCCGACCGGGCGTTGATCAAACCAAGATCCGTTATCCGATCGAATTGCTGTCCAGCTAGGGCACTGGACAGCAAGTATGCCGCTTAGCGTTTCCGGGTTGTGGTCGCGATCACGACACTGACCAGTCCGGAGCCTACCAGGGCACCAACGAAAGGCATCAGGGTGGGAATGCTGCCGGGGAAGCTGGCAGCTTCCAATCCGGCCATCAGGCTGCCACCGGTAATCCATCCGGGCAGAATCGCGCCGAAAAGTCCCGCCAGACAGCCCAGGATCGCCGCCCTCGTGGTCATTTTTCCCCAGAGCCCCATCAGTACAGGCAGAACCGCCGTGGCGCAAAGCAGGTCTGCGATCAAAAATAGCCGCAGCACGGAAATCCCCTGAAGTGCCACCAGAACCACAGGAATCATCAGCAGCACGGTAAACCATCGGGCACTGACAATGGACAACCCCTGTTTTTCGGTAACCGCCAGCGACGCAAGTGCGTTCTGCAGGGTATCCACCGAGGATGCCACGAGTGTGATGGCCAGGATCAGGGCCGGTAAAGCGAGCCAGGCCGGCGCATCAGCAAGCAAGGCAAAAAACGGAATCGGCGGGCTGCCAAGGTCGGCGCCGCTCATGGCCGCCAGTATTCCCAGCCCGCCAACCACGGCGACAACGGCGATGGTGACCACGCCGCCCAGCAACGCGCCGCGGCTCAGGGCGTCCGTATCACGAGCCGACCATAAACGCTGCCAGTATCCCTGGTGGAACAGGTTGGCGGCGGTGACGGCAATCACCAGGGTTAGCGCCACGCTCAGGGCCGCCGACGCAGGGATATCCGGTAGCGCTGCGGGTGCTGCGTCCGGAAGCTTGCCTACGGCAACAAAACTGACGATAGCCAGCAAGCCGATCAGTAACAGCGCCTGCCATTGGTCGGTAACGATGCTGGCCCTGAGACCACCGACAGCGGTGTATACCAGTGTGGTTATGGCAACGCCAATGACCACAATGCCGCCATCAATACCGGAAAGCAGCGACGTTATGGCACCAATGGCAGTAAGCTCCGCGGTCAGAAAGCAAAGCATATAGAGCACCGAGATCGTCGAAACGTAGCGGCGTACGCCATTGCCATAACAGGCGTTGGCGAATTCGCCGATGCTGCGTCCTTCCGGAAGGAAGCGGCGAATAGCGGGGCCACAGAAGGCGAACACGATAAACGGCAAGGCGGCGCCCAGGGCATAGCCAGCCAGAGCCAGAGGGCCGACCAGTGCGCCAACCTCCGGCGGGGCAAACAGTATCCAGCCGCCCATGCCGGAAGCGAGGAAAGACAGTCCGAGGGCCCTGGCTCCCTGACTGTTTCTTGCCGTTACATAGTCATCCAGTCCGCCGTCGGCGAGACGGGCTCTCAGTCCGAGCCAGGCAAACAGGATCATGGCGACCACGATCGCCGCGAGGGTGGTATAAAACATCGGGAGGTTCTCCGCCGTTCATCAAGCGGGCCATAGTGCCACAACGGCGGAAGCGGGGCGAGATACGTTGGCCCGCAGGAATGCGGGCCACGCAGAGGTCTACTGCTTCACGGCCTCCGCAGCTTTGACTTTGACGTAGCTGCCGGGTGCGTCTTCAATCGCAGGAAGTTTCCCTTCGCCGGGGATGCGAGCCGGCACGTCGCCGTCTGAGAAACGGGCAATCCACTCGAGCCAGTGAGGCCACCAGGATCCCGGATGGTGTTCGGACTTCTCGAACCAGGTGTCTGCATCCGGCACCAGGGTGTCATTGGTCCAGTAGCCGTACTTTTCCTTGTAGGGCGGGTTGATCACGCCAGCGATATGGCCGGAGCCGGAGAGCACAAAGCGGACATCACCGCCGTGGGCCAGCGCCCCTTTGTAGGTGGTTTTCCATTTGGCGATGTGATCCTGCCTGGCGGACAGGAAAAAAGAGGGCACATCGATTTCGGACAGATTGATGGACTCGCCGAGCAGATTCAGGGAATCTGGCTTCACCAGTCGATTATTCAGGTACATCTGTCGCAGATAGTAGCTGTGCATTCGCGCTGGCAGGTTGGTGCCATCGGTGTTCCAGTACAGCAGGTCAAAAGCCGCGGGCTTCTGGCCTTTAAGGTAGTTATTGGTCCAGAACGACCAGAACAGCTCGTTTTCTCTCAAAAGGTTAAACGTGAACGCCATAGCGCGGCCGTCCAGGTAGCCCTTGCGCTCCAGCATTTTCTCAATACCCCGGATCGAGTGATCGTTGATGAAGACACCGATTCCGCCAGGGTCCGAGAAGTCCAGAAGTGTCGTCAGATAGGTAGCACTGGCTACCGGATCACGGCCTTTTTTCTTGAGCCAGGCCAATGTTGAGCCCAGCAGGGTGCCACCGATGCAATAGCCGATCAGATTCATCTGGTCTTCGCCGGTGGCTTCGGTAACCGCATCCATGGCCGCCAGTGGCCCGAGTTCCATGTAGTCTTCCCAGCCTTTGTCCCGCAGGGAGGGCCCGGGATTTCGCCAGGAAATAATAAAAACAGTCTGTCCCTGGTTGACCAACCACTGGATAAAGGAGTTCCTGGCGGTGAGGTCCAGGATGTAGTACTTGTTGATCCATGGCGGAACAATCAGCAACGGGCGTTTGCTGACGGTCTCTGTTGTTGGCGAGTACTGGATCAACTGCATCAGTTCGTTCTGGAACACGACCTTGCCAGGGGTAGTTGCCAGATTACGTCCTACCTCAAAGGCAGAGCGATCTGTCATCCCAACATTGAACAGGGAAGGATTCTGCCGCAGGTCTTCGATCAGCTGCCGTCCACCGTCAATCAGGTTCATCCCTTTGCGTTCCCACGTAATCCTGAGCACTTCCGGATTCGTGGCGGGGAAATTCGATGGCGACAGTGCGCTGGTCAGGTGTCGGGCGTAGAACAGCATCTGGTCCCGTCCTGCCGGGGGAATCCCTTCCATGCCGGCCGCCCAGTTCAGAAAGGCCTGTGAGTTGATCAGATAGGCCTGGTGGAGGACATCAAAAGGCAGATGCTTGTGCCACTCCTCGGCCTGGAAGCGTCGGTCGTCGGCCTCTGGTTCGACAACGGGCTTCTTGTCCTTGCCCACGAGCCGTGCAAGGGTGTAGTACCCCAGCGCGGCATGTTTGCGGGCCAGATCCAGTTCCGCTCCTGCAAACCGGAGCGGATGCAGGAGCAGATCTTCGGCCATTGTGCGGTAGGCATCCGACATTTCCGTTATCGTGGAGAGCGTTGCGGCATCCAGGACGCCAGCATCTCCGAATGCTTTCTCCAGTTGCTGCTGTCCCTGGCGGACGTTGGTTTCGAAGCCGTTGACGAGCTGACCTACTGCTTTCCCGAGCGTATCCAGACCGAACATAACTATCCCTTATTTGGCGGTTTTCGGGCCGGGCTTGGCCGATGCCTCGGGTGCTTTCTCGAACACCTTCTGAATCTGCTCCCTGCTTTCGTTGAAGTAGTCCTGCCAGGCTTTCCAATCTGCGGTGAACTGCTCGCTCAGTGATTTCAGGGTCTCCGCCTGGTCGCCAGTCAGGCTTTTCAGGCTCTCCAGATCACGGACCTCAGACACCTTTTTAGCCTGCTCCATGGTGACATCGGCATAACGTCGGAAGGCGTTCATCTGCATTTCTGCAGCCTTGCCAAATTGCTCGAACAGGGTTTCGTTCAGACGGGTCGCTTTTTCGAAAAGCTCGGTGTTCATGGTCACAACTCCTTTGCGTATGGATTTGATGGAATTCTATTCTGCCTCATCCTGCGTGACGCAATTTTGACAAGCATCAATCCCGGGTTCAGCTTATGCTTTACTGTAGGAACATGTTTTCCCGGCAAGGCAGGAGGCGCCATATGACCAACCGGAAATCCGAACTTGAAACACTGAGAGCCGACCTGACGGCCAGACTTTCCCGTTATGAGGCGCATCAGCATCGGGAAGGGGGCGCGTTAGACAAGGATTTCGAGGAGCAGGCTACCCAGACCCAGAACGACGAAGTGGTCGATTCGCTGGAAACCGAAACCCGTTCCGAACTCGCTCAGATTGAACACGCACTGGCTCGGATTGATAACGGTGTGGGTGACGAATGCGAATCCTGCGGCGAGGCCATTGACCCACGCCGCTTGCAGGTTCTGCCATATACCACGGTTTGCGTGGACTGTGCCGAAGACTGAGTGACACCATGGAGCCACTGCAGGCATCCACGACCGGCTCGGCCGTATTCCAGACCCGGGGCCTGACGAAAACCTATGATCAGGGGGAGGTTCAGGTTCATGCCCTCCGTGGCGTAGATCTGGATCTCTATGGCGGCGAACTGGTCGTCATGCTGGGCGCTTCCGGTTCTGGCAAATCCACACTCCTTAACATTCTTGGCGGGCTGGATGTGCCATCGACCGGCGAGGTCCGGTATCGGGATTTTGATCTCAGTGCTGCCGGCGACCGCGAACTCACCCGTTATCGCCGTGAACACGTGGGTTTCGTGTTCCAGTTCTATAATCTCATTCCCAGCCTCACCGCCAGGGAAAATGTGGCGGCAGTGACCGAGATAGCGACCAATCCAATGACGCCGGAAGAGGCACTTGAACTGGTTGGGCTCAAGAGCCGCATTGACCATTTTCCGGCCCAGCTTTCCGGTGGTGAACAGCAGCGCGTTGCCATTGCCCGGGCCATTGCCAAACGACCGGATGTACTCCTGTGCGACGAGCCAACCGGCGCCCTCGATTCCGCCACCGGCGTATTGGTGCTCGAGGCACTGGACAAAGCCAACCGGGAGACCGGCACGACTACCGTCATCATTACCCACAATGCTTCCATCGCCGGCATGGCGGATCGCGTGATAACGCTCTCGGACGGCAACATCAGCGGTGAGCTTCTTAATGAGCGTCGCCAGGATCCCCGTACATTGTCCTGGTAACGGTACTGAAGAGTAACAGCGATGTCGCCGAAGGGATTGAACACGGTTCTGAACGTAAAGTTACGGCGGGAACTCTGGCAGATGCGCGGCCAGGTACTGGCCATCGCACTGGTTATTGCCGGAGGCGTGGGCGTGTGCGTGATGTCTCTCGTGAACTATTCATCGCTGTTGGCAACCAGAGCCCAGTATTACGAACAACACGAATTTGCCGAGGTCTTTGCGCCGGTCAAACGGGCTCCACGCCATACTCTCAAGGACATCGCTGCGCTGCCTGGTATCGCCAGGTACGAGGGGAGGGTCGAAGGCGCTGCGAAACTGGAAATACCCGGGTTTCCGGATCCGGTGTCGGCTCGCCTGGTGTCTGTTCCGCCGGAAGGTCAGCCTGACGTTAACCGCCTTTTTATTCGCCAGGGACGGCTCCCGGCTGCTGGTCGAAGCCAGGAGATCGCAGTTATCGGAAGCTTTGCCGAAGCGCATGAGTTGGTTCTGGGAGATCAGTTTGAAGCCATTATCAACGGCCGCCGGCAGGCTCTTACGATAACCGGCATTGTTGAGTCACCGGAATTCATCTACGTCATTCCTCCGGGCGGTATGCTGCCGGACTATCAGCGGTATGGTGTTCTCTGGATGAACAGAGAGTCCCTGGAATCCGCCATGGATATGCGGGGCGCTTTCAACAGCCTGGTGGTGACGCTCAAACCTGGCCATTCTGCTGCCTCCGTCATTGATGCTCTGGATCGATTGCTGGCCCGGTATGGGGCAACGGGGGCTTTTGGCCGGGACGACCAGTTTTCCCACCGTTTTCTGAGTGACGAGCTCAATCAGTTGAAAACCATGGCGACGGTTTTCCCCCTCATTTTCATGAGTGTCGCCATGTTTTTGTTGAATGTGGTGATTGGCCGTCTGATCAGCACCCAACGGGATATCGTCGCGGTACTCAAGGCCTTCGGCTATAGCAACCGTCAGATCGCCTGGCATTACAGCAAACTGGTCATCGTGATTGCCGTCATCGGTTTGCTGGCGGGGCTTGGCCTTGGCCTATGGCTTGGACGCTCTCTCGGCGAACTGTACATGGATTATTACCGCTTTCCGGGGCTGTTGTTTCGCATTGACCCCGCATGGGTTGTGCTGCTGGGGTTGATGACAATTGTGGTCGCCTGGCTCGGAGCCTGGCGAGCCATCAGGCAGGCAGCGGCACTGCCACCCGCTGAAGCCATGAGGCCTGAGGGGCCCGCCAGGTACCGGGTGACCATAGTGGAAAAGCTGCTCTCGGGAATCCGTTTCGCCCAGCCCTCCCGAATGATCGTGCGCCAGCTCTCCCGTCGTCCGGTTCGGACCCTGTTATCCATGACTGGGGTCGCTATGGCCACTGCCATCGTGATGGTGGGAAACTTCCAGTTCGACTCGGTGTCCCTGATGGTCCACACGCAGTTTGCACGGGTTCAGCAACAGGATCTGTCCGCGACCTTTATTGATCCGGTGAACAGCGCGGCGTTGTTCGGCTTGCAGCGGCAAGCCGGGATACGTTACGTGGAGGGGCGACGCTCGGTCCCGGCACGTCTTGTTTCCGGCCATCGGGAGTGGCGAAGCGCAGTCACCGGAATACCCTCCGAGGCGCGCCTG
The DNA here is from genome assembly GCF_000166295.1 of Marinobacter adhaerens HP15. Taxonomy (NCBI): domain Bacteria; kingdom Pseudomonadati; phylum Pseudomonadota; class Gammaproteobacteria; order Pseudomonadales; family Marinobacteraceae; genus Marinobacter; species Marinobacter adhaerens. The sequence goes on along the minus strand of NC_017506.1, from coordinate 2,229,649 downwards.
CAATTTGTCATCGACAGTGACCTGCAGCCGGTTCCGCTCCCCAGGGAGGGGTTGTTGTTGACCGATTTTCTGGCCGATGAACTGGGTGTCGGTCCGGGAGATGTTCTGCAGCTGGAGCTCCTGGAGGGCGACCGCCGAACGGTTATGGTTCCGGTCGCCGGTATCACCAGCGAGTTTCTCGGGGTTGGTGCCTACATGGATCTGGATGCCCTCAACCGGGCACTGGGGGACGGGCCCCTGATCAATCAGGCTCTGATCAACCTGGACCCGGACAAGGCTTCGGAAGTTTATAACAGTCTTCGCGAAACCCCGGGAGTGCTTGGCCTGAGCATCCGGCAGGCCATGCTCGACAGCTTCTACGACACCCTGGCGAGAACCTTCCTGACGTTCACCTTTTTCAACAGCTTGATGGGCGGAATCATCGCTTTTGGAGTGGTCTACAACACGATCCGGATTTCACTGGCGGAAAAAGGTCGGGAGTTGGCGAGCCTGAGAGTGCTGGGATACACCCAGAATGAAGTTGCGCATATATTGTTGGGAGAGGTTGCGCTTTTGCTGTTTCTGGGCATTCCCCTCGGTTGGCTGATTGGCCAGGGTCTGGCTCTCATGATTGTTACTGCCATGCAAACCGAACTGTATCGGGTGCCCTTGACGATCACCAGCCAGACACTTGGCATGTCCGCGTTGGTCGTGGTGGTATCGGCGATCGCTTCCGGGGCCATTGCCTGGTGGCGCCTGAAACGGCTGGATCTGGTAGCGGTGTTGAAAACACGGGAATAGGTGCGAAAGCAATCGGGGAGTGAACTGAGGTTATGGCGAAAAAAGGGTTTGCCGGAAAATGGTTGTTCTGGGGGGTGTTTGTAATGCTCGCCAGTGTTGCAGTTGTGGTCACGATCCGACCGGATCCGGTCTGGGTGGATCTGGCGCCGGTAACCCGTGGCCCCATGGAAATCACTATCAAGGAGGAGGGCAAAACGCGGGTGCGTGACCGATACGTGGTTTCATCACCGGTTGCCGGCTATCTGCACAGGGTATTGCTGGAAGTGGGGGATCCGGTAATTCCGGGAGAGCTGCTGACGGAGGTTGACCCCATGCCTGCCAGCACCCTTGATGCCCGAAGTCGGGCCGAAGCGGAGGCCAAGGTGCAGTCGGCCCGCTCGGCGCTGAACTCCACTCGTCAAAAAGTGGCGGCGGCCGAGGCTGAAGCAGACCTTGCCGTGCGTGAGTTGGCCCGCCTACAGGCGCTCAGTGATGATCGTTTTGTTTCCGACGAGCGTTTGCAGCAGGCCCGGGCCGCTGCGGCCAGAACCCAGGCCATTCTGCGTTCCGCGCGCTTTGACGAAGAAGTGATGGCCCACGAACTGGCAGCGGCCCGAACCCGCCTTGAGGTGTCTGCCGCGCGTGCGAACGGTGATGGAGCGGTTGAACGTGTGCCGGTCAGGTCCCCTGTAAACGGCTCTGTGTTGGGAATTGTGCGAAAAAGCGAGGGTGTGATTCAGGCCGGTGAAGCCATTCTGGAACTGGGGGATCCCGGGGCGCTTGAGGTGGTTGTGGATGTATTGAGTTTTGATGCCGTCAATCTTCAACCCGGTATGGTGACGCGCCTCACCGGGTGGGGTGGAGGCACCCTGGACGCTACCGTCCGGCGCGTTGAGCCGGTTGGATTCGAGGACGTGTCGGCCCTGGGTGTGGAAGAAAGGCGGGTACAGGTGGTTGCGGATATCACCAGTCCTGCTGATGCCTGGCAAAGCCTGGGGGACGGCTATCGGGTAGACGCCGAGTTTCTGCTCTGGCGTTCCGACAATGTCCTTCAGGTTCCGGAATCCGCCATCTTTGTCACTGATGGGCAGCACCAGGTATTCCGCGCTGTCGATGACATTGCGGTTCTGACAGACGTGTCGGTCGGTCGCACAAACGGATTTCATACAGTTATCCAGGAAGGATTGACTGAGGCAGACAACGTCGTCCGACACCCGGATCGTCAGCTTGAAGACGGCAGCCGTATCCGTCTTCGTTAATGGCCTGCATTGCACGGTCCGCCGGCTAAAATGAGAGGACATATCACGTTTGGCTGGCTAGACTGACGGCACATAAAAACAAAAAGGAGACTGGCACGGTGAACCAGTTCGATACGCTTATTGTCGGCGGCCGCTACTTTGACGGTACCGGCGGCCCCTCACGCATCGCCCATGTTGGCATCAAAGATGGGCGGGTTGCCGAAGTCTTTGACCAGCAGCCCGAACCCGGCCTTGCGACGCGCACGATTGACGCCAGCGGTTGCTGGGTAACGCCGGGATTTCTCGATACCCATACCCATTACGATGCCGAGTTGCTGGTAGCGCCGTCCCTGTCTGAATCCGTGCGTCACGGTGTCACCACGGTGCTGATCGGCAGTTGTTCCCTGAGCATGGTCTGTTCCGATCCGGAGGACGCCTCGGATATTTTTACCCGGGTGGAAACGGTCCCGAGGGAAAAAGTGCTGCCCATTCTGAAGCAGCACAAGTCCTGGCAGACACCAAAAGAGTGGGTGGCGTTCATGGACCAGCATCCACTGGGGCCCAATGTCATCAGCTTTCTCGGCCACAGTGATCTGAGAACCGCCGTGATGGGTCTTCATCGCGCCACTGACAGAAACGTGACGCCGACTCCCGAAGAACAGCAAAAAATGGAGGCTCTGCTGGAGGAGGCGCTGCAGGAAGGATTCCTCGGTCTTTCCACCATGTGCCTGAAATGGGACAAGGTGGACGGTGATCGGGAGTGGTCCAAGAGCCTGCCAAGCACTTACGCCCGCTGGCGGGAGGTCAGCCGTCTGAATGCACTTTTGCGCCGGTACGGGCGGGTGCACCAGGGCGCACCGAATGCGGCCAATCCGTTGCAGGTGACCCAGTACCTGAAAGAGACCCTGGGCTGGTTGAGAAAGCCGCTGAAAACAACCCTCATTGCGATGATCGACCTCAAGGGTAACCCCACGGTCAAACCAATGGCGAGTCTGGTCGGATGGCTGGCCAACAGCTTTGGAGGTAATTTTCGCTGGCAGCTGCTCCCGACACCGTTCACGGTCTATGCCGATGGCATGGATATCGTGCTGTTCGAAGAATTCGGTGCCGGTGAAATGGCCCTGGATATTCGGGATCAGCTTGAGCGCAACGATCTCCTCAAGGACGAACAGTACCGCCGGAAATTCCGGAAGTTCTATAAGGAAAAGCTCTCTCCGCGAGTTTGGCAGCGGGATTTCGGTGATGCTGTCATTCTCGATTGCCCGGACAAGAGTGTCGTCGGGCGAAACTTCGCTGAACTGGCGGCAGACCGCGGCATCCATGTTGTCGATTTCTTCCTCGACATGGTGGTGGCCCATGGACGTTCTCTGCGCTGGTTTACCACGGTGGGGAATCACAGAAAGGATAGGCTCCGAAAAATGGTGACCAATCCGGGCGCGCTGATCACCTTCTCCGATGCCGGCGCCCACATCCGGAATATGGCCTTCTACAACTTGCCGCTTCGGTTTCTGAAGCTGGTTAATGAAAGCCACGGGGAGGGCGAGCCAATCATGTCCCTCGAACGTGCCGTCCACCGATTGACCGGCGAACAGGCAGATTGGCTTGGCGTTGATGCAGGTCATATCAGGGTAGGGGACCGGGCCGATATAACGGTACTTGATCCCCGTGGCCTTGATCAGGATCTGGAGCAGGTTGAATGGGGCGAGATGGAAAACTTCGGACTGGAAAGAATGGTTAACCGTGTCCCTGGTTGTGTCAGAGAGGTGCTGATCAATGGCCGGCCTGCGGTAACGAATGGTGAGGTGCAACCTGCGTTGGGCAGGGAATCCGGATACGGACACTTCCTGCGCGCCGGGGCGTCTGGATAATCACGGACAAAAGGAAACTTATGAGCCAGCGATTTGCACCCGCAGTCTGGGTGGTGGTCTTCCTTGCTGTATTTGTCTGGTCTGCCATCGAGCCCACGGATCGGGCCACATGGGTTCTGGAAGTGCTGCCTGCCGCCGTTGGTTTCGCAGCGGTTGTCTGGTGTTTCTTCCGTTATCCACTCACGCCGCTGGTTTATGTGTTGATACTGGTGCATGCCATCATCTTGATGGTTGGCGGGCACTATACCTATGCGGAAGTACCTTTGTTCGACTGGTTTCGGGAATGGTTCGACTGGGAGCGTAACAACTACGACAAGCTTGGCCATCTGGCGCAGGGTTTTATCCCCGCAATGGTCGCCAGGGAAGTGGTCATTCGTTTCGAGGTGTTCTCCAGTCGCCGCTGGGCTGCGTTTTTTATTGTCTGCTTCTGCCTTGCGGTGAGCGCCTTTTACGAGTTGATTGAATGGTGGGTAGCCTTGCTCAGCGATGAAGCCGCCGAGGCATTTCTGGGCACCCAGGGTTACGTCTGGGACACTCAGTCGGATATGGCCTGGGCATTGTCCGGGGCCATCCTGGCGCTTATCCTGCTTGGGCGTTTTCATGATCGCCAGCTTGAGGAGCTATGACGCTGTGCCGCGAGCCGGAGTGGAATGTCTGATTAATGGAACAGGACTGTATGTCGGAAGAACTCAATGCTGACAACCAACCGGAGGGAATGCCCCGCAGCCAGGTGATCGGGCTCATCCTCGGAGCCGCGTTTCTTCTGGCGACTATTCTCCTTCCACCTCCTGAAACCATGTCTGGGCAAGCATGGTCCGCCCTCGGATTGATGCTGCTCATGGCGACCTGGTGGTCCACCGAGGCCATTCCGATCCCCGCCACTGCCCTGTTACCGATCGTGCTGGTTCCCGCGCTCGGGCTTGGAACCGTTGGTGAAGCCACCGAGCCCTATGCCAATCCAATCATTTTCCTGTTCCTGGGGGGGTTTACCCTCGGGCTTGCAATGCAGAGGTGGAACCTGCACCGGCGAATCGCCCTGATGACGCTGAAGGCTGTGGGTAGCAAGCCCCGACGCCAGATTGCCGGATTCATGCTGGCCACGGCCTTTCTGAGCATGTGGGTCAGCAATACGGCAACCGCCATTATGATGCTGCCGATTGGTCTGTCGGTGGTAGCCATGATGGATACCAATGATAACCCTGAGGGTGTTCGGCGTTATGCCACGGCCCTGCTGCTGGCTATCGCTTATTCTGCCAGTATCGGTGGCATTGCCACGCTTATTGGCACACCGCCAAATGCCTTGCTGGCCGCTTACCTGAGCGAAAACCAGGGCGTCTCCGTGGGCTTTGCCCAATGGATGCTTCTTGGCGTTCCGGTAACGATCGTAATGCTGGTTCTGGCGTGGTGGTGGCTGACCCGCCGGGACTTCGGTCTTGGCAACTCTGGCGACGGTGGCAAGGCCATTCGGCAAGAGCTTGAGGCGTTGGGCACGCTCGGAAAGGGCGAAAAGCTCGTGGCACTGGTGTTCCTTGTTACGGCAAGTGCCTGGATCTTCAGGCCTCTGTTATCCGACAGATTGATGCCCTGGCTAAGCGACACCGGCATTGCCATTGCTGCGGCCATCGCCATGTTCTTGATCCCGGTGAATACCCGCAACCGTGAATTTCTGCTGGACTGGGAAACTGCAAAGGGTATTCCCTGGGGCGTACTGCTCCTGTTTGGCGGGGGGCTGGCCATGGCCGGCGTGATCAGCAGTTCGGGCCTTGCGGAGTGGATCGCCCAAAGTCTCGGAGTGGCCGGCGCCCTGCCGATGCTCGTCATGATCCTGCTGGTGGTTGGCGTGATCATTTTTCTGACCGAAGTTACCAGCAATACAGCGACTGCGGCGGCGTTTCTGCCGTTGCTGGGGGCGCTGGCCCTTAGTCAGGGGGTGTCGCCGTTGCTACTGACAGTACCGGCTGCAATTGCCGCCAGTTGTGCCTTCATGATGCCGGTGGCTACCCCGCCCAATGCCATCGTGTTCTCCAGTGGCCACATGCAGATCGGCGACATGATCAGAGCCGGGTTCGCCCTGAACCTGCTCGGCATAGTGGTGGTGACTGTCCTGAGCTATCTGCTACTCGGAGTGGTCTTTACCCTCTGACCCTCATCAGGCCCGGCAACCGGGCCTGCCGCCTTATTCCTCCCGATGTCTTGAAGCAGTTCTCAATTCCCCTCCGTAAGGCCCCTCCTGCAGCGACAGATTTGAGGCACAGTTATCTTTAAGGGCGCAGGCTTTTCGGTATCTTACCGTAACAACATGTAACCCGATGAATAACGGGGCCAATAAAAACAGGGACTTCGTCTGACATGCTGCTGGTGCTCGCTGGATCCATTCTTACATTCACCATGGTGCAGGAAGCCACCGTGGTGGAGCCTTTTGAGAAGGGTCAGATTGTTATTGAGCAGGACGTGGATTCGAGCCCGATAAAGTTGCGATCGGATGTCAGGGTCGAGCCACTGGTGGAGCAGAAGTTCCGCAACATCGTTCGTCAGGCCTATGACTACAGCTGCGGAAGTGCAGCGCTGACCACCGTGCTGAACTTCTACCTGGGTCGGACCCTGTCGGAACGTCAGGTCATGGAGGGGCTGCTTCATTACGGCGAAAGCGAACGTATCGTGGAACGTCGCGCCTTTTCCATGCTGGATATGAAGCGACTGGTGACAGCGCTCGGTTATCCCTCAGGCGGCTTCCGGGCAACGATTGATGATCTCAAGGATCTTGATCACCCGGCGATCGTGCCCATCCATCACGCGGGTTTCAAACACTTCGTGGTGTTGAGGACGATTCGCGACGGGCGTGCCTATCTGGCAGACCCCTCGGTAGGGAATATCTCCTTCACGCTGGCTCAGTTCGAGGAAAAGTGGGACGACAATGTGCTCTTCATTGTCTTCCCGGGCAGCGATAAACCACTGGACAACCTCGAGCTGAAGGAAGAAGACCTTCGCTTTGTGGATGACCAGACAATGACCCTTCTGGCGCTGGAAAGGATACCGGCGTTTCACGAGTCCACCCAGCGGCGGATCCAGAATCTGCTTGAACGCCAGAAAAACAATCCCGACGGCAGTGTGGAGAACACCCGCAAGCAGTTGCACTACCGTCGGAACTAATTTACCGGGTAGTCCCGGGTCAGGAACACTACAAATAAAATAAGGGAGTCAGGATGAATCGTTGGTTTGTGCGAGGTTTTATCCTTGTTTCCACGGCAGGTCTGCTTCCGGGCATGGCCCTGGCGCAGGAAGGGAGTGTGGATCAGGCGCGGGAAGCCCTGGCCAAACAAGAGGGCGACGAAGATGCTTCGCAACAACTGGAGGAAGTGTTCCAGGCTGCCGAGAAGAACTATTCGTTGCAGAAAAAGGGCTCTCATTCCCTGAATTACTCGTTCGATTATTCCTACACAGCGGACCAGCGTCTTGACCTGGCCATTACCAATGGATCGGTGAGAAACCTGGATGTGGTGCCATCGGCGACCCACAGCTTTACGAATTCCTTTTCCTACGATTATGGCCTGCTGGACAACCTGACGGTCGGAACCCGAATTCCGCTGGTGGTCAAATACGACACTCAGGATGAGCTCAACGTCTATGACTTTGGCGATATTTCATTTACCGGGCGTTGGCAGCCGTTCGCCTATGTTCCCGGCAGGATGTCGACCACACTGTTTGGCACCCTGTCCACCAAGACCGGCGTCAGTCCTTACGAGATCGATATCAACGAGCAGCTGTCTACTGGTAGCGGTTACTATTCGATCGGCGGCGGCGCAAGCCTTTCCAAAGTCCTCGATCCGGTGGTGATCTTCGGGTCCGTCAGCGCCACCTATAACTTGCCGGCTGAAAACCTGCAGCAGGTAAGGGGTGCGCGGCTTCTTGAAGAGGTGGATCCAGGGTTCGGGCTGTCGGGCTCGGCGGGTTTTGCCTATTCCCTGTCTTACGATATTTCACTGAGTATTTCCGCTCAGCTCAGCTACAGCGATGAAACCATCCTGACTTTCTCCAATGGCGATCAGGCCGTTGCCCAGGACCAGATGACCGGTTTCCTTAGCATGTCATTGGGAACGCGCATCAGCGATACCACTATCGTGAATACCAGTCTCGGGATTGGTCTCACCGAGGACGCCCCGGACTTTTCTCTTGGGGTCTCCCTGCCCATTAACTTCTCCGGTCTCAAAGAGTGATTGGTGTCGTTGACGATCTACGGGAAGGGAAGGACTTCATGGGACAGAAAATCCACAACCGTCAGATTCTCGCGGCGCTGATTGCCACGACCCTATCTTGTGGTGCCCAGGCCCAGCTGGCGCAGAACCTGACCATTCACCCCAAGGCGCTGGCGCTCGGCAATGCCGTGACTGCCGATCCGCCGGGGATCATGGCCATTCACTACAATCCAGCGGGCCTGACCAAACTGGACGGGCGCCAGCTGGAAGTAAACTTGATGAGCGTCTATCTCGACATTGACGCGGACTTCACAGCGCCGGAAGGGTATGAAATTTTCGGTATCGACGGCCTCGAAACGGATCCGCTGACCGGAAAGCAACGGGACCCTGTTGCCAATACTCACAGCCACACCAACAACGTGGCCCTGTATTTGCCCGGATACGGTATTCTTCGCGCGCCTCCGGGGCCGGCGCTGGCCCCTTCGGCGGGGATCAGTATCAACCCGCCGGGCTCGAAACTGACCTTTGGTAATGCGTTCTACCTGCCGCTGGCGGCCGGCTTTTATCGCGACAAGGACGACCCTGGCCGTTATCAGCCCCAGGCCACGGCGCTGCAGCGCACGACTTATCTCTCACCGACGGTCGGTTATGAAATCAATGACGACTGGTCCGTGGGTGCCGGTATCCACCTGTCCCATATGGGAATCGCGGCAGACCAGTACATGCGGGCGCCCAACCTGCTGCTCGGGGTGGCCGAAGTTCTGCAGGACGCATTCAACTGCGAGAGTGGTGACGAGCCCCTGCAGCCCTGGCTAGCGCTTTGTGGCGGTAATGTCGGTCCCTGGGATGACATTGGTGCCCTGAACATCAATGTTCAGGAAACCCTGTCACCCACCTATGCACTAGGGGTGATGTGGGAGCCAACTGATTGGTTCAGCTGGGGGGCGAGCTATACCTCTGAAGCTGAAATGAACATGAAGGGCACCTTCGAAATCCAGTACACCGATGACTGGTCCGGCTTCTGGCAGAGCGTTAACGGATCCGTGCTGGGTGCTATTACCTCGGCGATCCTGAGTCTTCCGTCAGGTGCGCCCAAGGAATCCGGCAACGTCAGTATGGATCTGGTCTACCCCCAGCACTTCCAGACCGGCATCAGCGTTGATGTGCATCCAAAGCTGACCCTCAACGCTGATATCGGCTGGACCGATTATGAACAGTGGGATGCCTTCGTTTTCCGGTTCGACCGCAACCTGGAGTTCCTCAATGCGGCGCGGATCCTGTCACCGGACAATGCCACTCCAAATACCCTGAGGCTGCCTCTGGGTTTCAAGAGCCAGTGGAACTGGGCGTTTGGCATGGAGTTTCATGCGTCTTCCCGTCTGGACCTGCGTGCCGGCGTGGAAATACGGGATTCCGTTATACCGGATGATCAGCGACAGGTCATGGCGCCGTTTGGTGGGGCGAATCTCTACAGCATTGGTATGGGGTACCAGTGGGACAAGGACACCGAGATTGACATGAATCTCAGTTACCTTCACTCGGTGGAGTCGATTCCCGCGGACACCAGCTGTAACGTAAACTGCGACAACATCACCAACATTATTTATAACCCGTATGCGGGGCTCGATATCAAGACATCGCTGCGGGTCGTCATGGCTGGCTTGAGTTTCCGGACCAGGTTCTGAGTGGTGCCATTAACCTGAAGGTAGTCATTTGCAGTAATGAACGCTTCGCTATTGAAAGCCGCTTCGTGCCTTTTCCTGGCCGCCTTGCTCGGAGGCTGCCAGATAGGGGGCTCCACGATCACCGAAAGGGAAGGCTATTTTACCTGGGTAGACGAGCAGGGCAGGGTTCGATATTCGCCGATCGTTGAGTCAGCAACCAGGGGGACGGCTGACCATGCCGGGGCGTCCCGTGATCAAGCGTCCGCTGAGGGACCGGCCCGCTCTGAGAGTGACGCGAGCCCCGAGACAGGGCTGAAAGAAGAAACCGAGTACACGCTTGAAAACTATCCGGATGCCGAAGCGCTTGCGAAAGACGGTTACGTTCGGCCGGGCGAGCGGCAGCCCTATTTCACATGGCGCGACGCCGAGGGCAATGTTCGCGTTAGTTATTACCGACCAGATACCCGCTCTGACCTTGAGAAAGGGCTGGTTGAACCGCCTGTCCAGATCACTGAAGCCAGCGTTTACCAGACAGGCCCCTCTGTAGCGGGCGCAGCTCCCGTAGAGGGTTATGACCCGGACGCCTTCGCGATACTGGGTATTGAAGCTAGAACCGATGACTTTTTTGCCCGGTTTTCAGCCAGCTGTTGTGAATCCATGGATGTCACTGATCGGCAAAGCTGGCAATCGGGAAGGGAGTTTGGCATTTCCCTCTCTGACGACTCAGCCACCCATCCGTTTCTCACAGGCACCAGCCCCTATCAACTGATTGAACTCCCGGACGCGGGCGCGCATCGCAGTCTGGTTATCCGCCTGCGCTCCTATGCCAAAGACGGCGTGTTCGTGCCCTCGCTGGTGTTTCTCGATGAGTCGATGGCACCGTTGAGACTGGTAACAGACCTGGTGATGGATTTTACCCCGGAGAACTGGCATCGGCGCGGTTACCTGGAAGCATGGGTGCCCGCTTTCCCGGGACAGGACGAGCGTTGGCTGGTCCTGTTTACACGAGATGAAGACCTGAACGGTCAGACTGTTATCGAAACCCCCGCCGGCCCCCGCAAAATCCCCCACATCAGGCACGGTGAAATCGGCCTGATGCAGGTGGAGGAATGAGGTTTCAGTCCTCTGGCCTGCTAAGATCCAGCCACTGTTGCGACAGCCAGTAGTAGCTGCCATCGCTTGCAGGGTGGGTGCAGTTGTAACGGAATCTTCTGCTATTGAAGGCTTTAGGGGCCTCTACCGCTACATTGCCATCAGTCACGTTAAAGTCGATACGTCCCTGGCCGGAGGCGAAGCAGGTCAACCTGTTGGCATCAATGGGATCAACCAGCGGGAAAACCAGGGTCGGCGGATTCTCCGAAATCACCCCGTCCGGCAGCGTGCCGGTATCAACAGGGAAGGCTTTGCTGCGAAGCTTGTTTTCAAGGCTTCCCAACTGGCCGTAGGCGTTTGCCATCGGGAAACGCGGCAATCGGGTTTTCTCGGTTTGTTGGCCGATGGCGCCAGATTGCTGGCCAAAACCGTACCAGCCCCGCTCAGTCACTTTGCGCTCCAGTGCTTCGTCGAACTCGCCATAAGGGTACGCAAACATGGGGGCAGGCGCCTTCAATTCCCTTGAGAGGGTCGCCTGGGCTGAGTCGAGACTGCTGGTAACCCTGGCTTGCCAGTCACTCTGACTTTCGTTCGGTTTACGGGCAAGATGCCCATGGTCAGCGCTGTGGTTGGCAATGGTTACGCCCGGTCGTTCGGCCAACTCCCGAATCTGATCCCAGGTCATGTAGCCGGTTCGGCCAACGGCTTCTGTATTTACAAAAATCGTGTAGGGGTAGGCCTTTTCGGCCAGCAGCGGTGCCGCCGTATGGTAGACGGAGTCGTAGGCGTCATCGAAGGTAATGGCGATGCGATTACCTTGTTCATCGGTACCGGCCAGCGTTTTTTCGGTGCCTTCCTGTAGATCCACAACGTCCAGCTCCAGATCCGAGATCATGTCCAGCTGGCCCTCGAACAGGGATACAGACGTGCTGGTCGCGGGCGGCGTTGAATCACTGACATGATGATACTGCAGGACAACGAGGTCTGCCCGGGCCGAGGTTGCGGTCGACATAACCGCGACAGCCAGGGTAATTTTCAGGAATGCTTTGAGCGGCATATCGTCTCCTGTGTTTCTTCGCTCCGACGCGATCAAACCGGCCGGTCAGATGTTGTGACGGAAGTGTGCTTTGAGTACGGCAAAGGCCTGATTCAGATCCTGAATGGTTTCGGTCTTGCCTCCGCGATCCGGGTGGGCGTTCATAACCGCCCGGCGGAAACGCTTCTTGACGGTCGGGAAATCAGAAGGGACAGCCTGGAAGCCCAGTATTTCCGCTGCTTCCCGTGTTTCGCCCTGGGCCGGTGCCTGCCCGGGCGCGCCGGCCCAGAAATCATTCATCATCCGTTGGATCGCTTCCTCCGGCAGACGGTATTGGGAGAGATCCAGATAGAATTGACGAAGCGTGTCGACACTGTCCGGAACGCCCTCGCCACTGACCACACTCTGCTTTTCGATGCGTATATTGAGAGGCGATATCTGGAGGCTTTCGCCGGCCTCGGACAACTGGTCCCGAAGACGGTAGAGTACGTGGAACAGCAGAAAATGAACCGGGTAGAGTTTTTCGGGTTCGCTGAAAACAACGTCTCCAAGCAACTCCCACGGTTGCCCCTGGAGCGCCTTGATCAGCGACAGCTCATTCATGCCCGCCGGTGTTGACCGGATTTCATGCTCAACAGCCACCAGCAGGTGTTGAATCTGCTGCTCCAGGCAGTCATCTTCGTTCACCGCTCCAGGGTAGGACATTTTGATCGGGGCTTGGCTTTCGGTCATGGAGTCCATGGTAGGGTACTCCCGGCCATCAGGGAAGTGCAGCCAGCCGCGGAAGCCCGCCCATGAACAGGGCGGTCGAGAATCGGGTTGCGGTCAACGCTTCAGCTTCCGCTGAATCCGGGTTCCTGTGGGCCCGCCTGGCAAGCGTCAGGCTGGTCTCATAGGCGACGCCGAAAAAAGCGGCACACAGGTATTCATGATCGATCTGCGGAAGCAGTCCCCGCGCCATCGCCTCGCGAACATCGTCTTCCAGGGACAGCATGGTCAGACCGAGAATATCCGAACCAAACAGCTCCCGTAGCGCTCGATCATTTCGGTGCGCGAGCTCGTAAACCAGTGGATCCCGGGCGGTCGCAGTGAATAAAGCCATGTAGGCGTAGTGGATAAAATCTTCTGTGGTGTCCGCAGCGCGCCGATGGCGCGTGAGGTTGTTATTCAGGTTGGTCAGGAAGTCAGTGAGCAGGGCGGCGAAGATGTCCTGCTTGCTGGAGAAATAATTGTAGAAGGTACCGGCGGCAAGACCGGTGCGGCGGACGATGTCGCGGATGGTCGATTTTTCATATCCCCGCTCGCGAAAACATTCCCTCGCCGCGAGCAGAATAGCCCTCCGGTTCCGGATGCGGTTCTGTTCCCGTTTACCAGCGGCTTCTTCACTCGATTGCAACGTATCCATGTTGGTATCCTGTCCCTGAATCCATGTGACGCGTATAATCCCACGTCCATTTAACCTGTGAACGTAGTTGGTATGTCCGAAGCAATGATCGCCAGTGCCGAACAATCCCTCAACTCAGAGCGGGAGCGCCGCCAGAAGCTGGAGTTGAACAAGCTGCAGAAACGTCTGCGCCGCGAAGTCGGGCAGGCGATTGCCGATTTTTCGATGATTGAGGCCGGTGACAAAGTCATGTGCTGCCTCAGCGGCGGAAAAGACTCTTACGCCATGCTCGATATCCTGCTTAACCTGCAGAAGAGCGCGCCTGTCTCGTTCGAGCTGATTGCCGTCAACCTTGACCAGAAACAGCCCGGTTTCCCGGAAGAGGTGTTGCCCGAATACCTGTCCTCCATGGGTATCGAGTACCACATCATCGAAAAGGACACTTACAGTATTGTTAAGGAAAAAGTCCCCGAAGGGAAGACTACCTGCGGTCTGTGTAGCCGGCTACGTCGCGGAATTCTCTATAATTTCGCCGAAGAGCACGGAGTAACCAAGATCGCGCTCGGTCACCATAGGGACGATCTGCTGGAAACCCTGTTCCTGAACATGTTCTATGGCGGCAAACTGAAATCCATGCCGCCAGTTCTGCACAGTGATGATGGCCGCAATACCGTTATCCGGCCGCTGGCTTACAGCCGCGAAAAGGATATCGCCCGCTACGCCGGTCTGAGAGAGTTTCCCATTATTCCCTGCAACCTGTGTGGTTCACAGGAGAACTTGCAGCGCCAGGTTATCAAGGACATGTTCCAGAGCTGGGACAAGCAGCACCCCGGCCGGTTGGAGACCATGTTCCGGGCCATGTGCAATGTGGAGCCGTCGCACCTGGCTGATACCAATCTCTACGATTTCAAGGAAGGCAAGCGCCTGGGTGGCAAGCGCCAGGCCGTGCAGACGGCTGAACCCGAGACCACAACTGACTTCGGTCGCCTGGATGTCCTGAATATCTAGCCAGACGGAACACTAGTGTCCGAACAGATGCAGGAAAGGCAGGGTCCATAGCCCGAAGAGGATAAGCAGTCCACCGGTGACCTTCCGGAACAACTGGTGGCTCTGCAAGCCTCGGATCCAGTTGGCCGCAAAACCTGTTGCGAGCATGGAAGGAAGGGTACCAAGCCCGAAAAACAGCATGGTTAGTGCTGCCGAGCCCACCGTCGGTTGTAGCGCTGCCCATCCGAGAGTGCTGTAAACCAGCCCGCAGGGCAGCCAGCCCCAGAGTGCTCCGAGGGCAAGCGCCTGTCCCCCGTGATTTACCGGCAGGAAGCGACGGGTCAGGGGAGAGAGACGAGCCCAGACTGGAGCGCCGACCCGTTCGACGTAACGAATACCCTGCCACCATTGCCCCATGGATAATCCCATGAAGATCAGCAAAACCCCGGCCAGGCTGCGAAGCACAAGACCGGCCGTGCTCCACTGACTGGCCGCCGTGGTACTGGCCAGCGCGACCAGTGTGGCGATCAGCACATAGCTACCGATGCGCCCAAAGTTGAACGCCAGCAGCATGACCGTCTGTCGTACCCGGAAACCCCGGCCTACAGGCAGTGCCATTGAGAGGGAAGCGCTGATGCCGCCACACATGCCAAGGCAGTGCGTGCTACCAAGGAGTCCTATGAGAAAGGCGCTCGGATAGCTGAGGTAAAGTTCCGGGCTCATCCTTTTTGAGGTTTATCCTCATCCGGATTGCCTGCCTCGCTGACCTCAACGGCTTGCTCTGGGGGAGAAGCCTCTTTCGCGGTCTTGTCAGTGCGGGCGTCGTCCGGAATCATATCTTTATCGTCATCGTAAAGTATCCGATGGGCCGGGCCTTCCAGGTCATCGTACTGGCCGTTCTTGACCGCCCATGAAAAAAGCACGACACCCAGAGTTACCAGGATGAGCATCACCGGAACGAGGAACATTACGATTTTCACAGCGAACCCTCAAAAAACGAGTATAAAGCTACGGTATCAGGACAGCGCCTGTGCGCCAACCGGGGGATTATCCTGATGCGGTTGTGCAGGCGCTTTGCCAAGCCGAAGTGCATTTAACACCACCACCAGGGAACTGAGGGACATCCCGATCGCTGCCAGCCAGGGTGGCACCATGCCTGCGGCAGCCAGGGGCAGCGCACAGACATTGTAGGCCAGGGCCCACCAGAGATTCTGGCGGATGATGCGCCGGGTCTGGCGGCTGGTTTTCAGGGCCTCAACCAACTGCAGCAACTGGCCATTCAAAAGTACCGCATCGGCTTTGAGCTGGGTCAGGTCCGCAGCAGTGCCCATGGCGACCGAGATTCCCGCTCCGGCCATGGACGGAAGATCGTTCAGCCCGTCGCCGACCATCATGATGTGCCTGCCTTCAGATTCAAGTTTCTGCAGTACCGCCAGTTTTTCTTCGGGAGAGGCCTGCCCGATCGCTTCGTCAATGCCCAGCATGCCTGCTACCTGCTCAACATGTCCGGACCGGTCGCCACTCAGGAGCAATGTGCGAATACCAGCGTCCTGAAGAGCTCTGATCGCCGCACGGGCATCGGCTCGGGGTTGGTCGTCCAACCGAAAGCAGGCCAGCCACTCGCGATCCGAAGCGAGCCAGATCTCCATGCCCTGGTGAGGTTCGGCGCTGGGCGCGGGTGTACTGACATGCTGTTGGACAAAACCCCGGTGGCCGATGAACAACGGCCTTTCTCCCAGCTGGCCAGAGAGACCCCCACCGACGTGGTTTTCTACGTTTTCGACGGCTGCGGTGTCACGCCGATGGAATACGCGGGCGATGGGATGCTCGGAATATTTCTCGAGCCCGGCGGCGAGCTTCAGGCAGGTTGTTTCATCCATGCTGCCAACAATATCGATTCCGGTCAGGCTGAGTTCGCCGCGGGTCAATGTCCCGGTTTTGTCGAACACCACGGTATCGATGGTGTTCATTGATTCGAGGGTGTGGCCCCGAGTGGGCAGAAACCCGAGACGGCGCAGCCTGACGGTGGCGGAGGTGATCGCGGTGGGCGTCGCCAGCGACAGAGCACAGGGGCAGGTGACCACCAGTACCGAAAGGGTGATGTCGAAGGCATTATCAGCGCCTGCCAGCCACCAGCCAATCCAGACAACGGGTGCCAGTATCAGTACCCGTCCCACAAATTTCCCCGCCATCCGGTCCGCCATCATTGCGACCTGGGGCTTTTCAGATTGCACCCGATCCAACACCCGGAGAATACCGGACAGCCGCGTTTGAGCACCCGCTTTTACCACCCGGACATCAAGTGGGTTTTCGCCGTTCACACTGCCGGCATGAACCGTATCCCCGGGGTAACGGGTTTCGGGCAGATACTCTCCCGTCAACGCGGCTTCGTTCAGGGTGGACTCGCCCCGCACGATTTCTCCATCCACTGGCAAAGTTTCACCGGGTCGAACCCGAACGATATCTCCCGGGCGAATCTGATGCGCCGGGACTATGTCCGTATCGTCACCGCTCACCAGTGTGGCAACGGTCGGCTGGAACCCCGCAAGGGCGTTTCCGGTCAGGCCGGCTCGGTAGCGGGCCTGCACTTCAATATAACGACCCAACAGCAGGAAGAATGTAAACATGCACACGGACTCGAAGTAGACTTCGTCCCCGCCAACTATTGTTACCCAGGCACTGGCGAGGTAGGCCAGTCCGATTGCAATGGCAACCGGCACATCCATGGTCAGGTGCCGGCTCTGGATGTCCCGGCGAGCGTTCCGGAAAAAGGGGGCGGCGCTGTAGAGAACCACTGGAGTGGCGACCAGCAGGCTGAACCAGCGGAAAAAACTGACAAACTCCGGTGAGAGATCATTGACCAGTTCAAAGTACAACGGAAATGCCAGCATCATGCTCTGGAAAGAGCCGATGCCCGCGATGGCGACCCTGATCAGCATGGAACGGTGTTCCGCCTTCAGGGCTTGTTCTGCCTCGTCTGCCTGATAGGGGCGAGCCGTATAGCCAAGCTCATGGATGGCAATCAAAAGGTCGCTCAGAGGCGCTTGATCCTGGGACCAGACCAGGCGGGCACGCTGTGTGGTGTGATTCACCGAAAAAGATACGACACCAGTTTGCTGCTTCATGTGATTTTCAAGCAGCCAGATACAGGCAGCGCAGGTGATGCCGCCAATCAGCAACTGAGCTTCCTGTGCGCCTTTTACTGGCGCCACGAAGGACTCCTGAACCAGGGGGTGATCCAGTTCCCTCAGGCGGTTCACTTCGGCGTTGGTCAGTTGCTTTGGCGTGACTGCCGGTTCAGTCCGGAAATCGTAAAAACCGGTCAGACCCTCGCTGTGAATCGTCTGGCAAACCGCTTTGCAGCCCTGACAGCAGAAGTGGTGGGTTGTGCCATCAAGCTCGAGGGTAATGGGCGGCTCACCGTCAGCCGGCTCACCGCAATGGAAGCAATCCAGGTGCGTCAACCTTGGGCAGACTCCCCGGCCTTGATGGTAATGCCGCTTTCAGAAGGTAACCAGGTTTCACCCTTAAGGCGCCACTCATTGGCGGGACCTCTGAGGTCATAGTACCAGCGACCATCGATGTCACTGTGCAGTTTCCCGGCAAACCGGCCAGGAGCGATCTGCTGGAACTGGACAGTGCGGTCTTTGTCCGAGAGGGTCGGATGGAACAGGTTGAGAATCAGATACGGGAAGTCCGCGGGACCTTCCACGGTACTCAGGTTGACCGTGACGTTTCGGTTCTGAAAGTCAATCTGGGCTTCCATGCCAAGGTCCGCGGCCTTCTGGTCCCTCGCGATGGACATGTTGATCCCACGACCTTCCTTGGACCAGTCGTCTGTCACCATTGAGTTTTCCGTGTTGATAGCGATGGTAATCGCAACGGCGCAATAAATGATGGACGCACCCGGGAAAATCAGGAGGAACCAGAACCAGGGCTGGCGATACCAGGGTGCAACGGGTGTTTCAGTAGTCATATATCTCTATCTCATTTAGACGTTCGGATGCGCGCGCTGATCAATGATCAGCGCGTTGGACCGACGAATCGACTTTCGGTTTCCAGGCTCAGTGAAGAATCTGACTCTGATTGAGCCCTGAACAGAATGTCGTTATTGGATTCGGTAATGGATTCCGGCGGCACATCGACAACAGTGGGCAGCGCGCGGTTCTCGCCACTCTCTACGGTCACCGAGCTGTCAGTCAGGATACGAATTCCCTCCATCCCGGTCACCGACAGGGAGAAGGTTTGAGGAACCTCTGTCATGTTGGCGATTTTGAGGGTGTAGGAGTTCTCGATACGACCCTCGCCATTGAAGCTGAACAGCGCGCCGCGATCACGCAGAGCATCCATCTGGGCCGGGACCCGGGTGGCAATCGTGAATATGATTGCTGCAATCATCAAAGACAGCACGGCGCCGTAGCCAAAGGTTCTGGGCCGCAGGAGCTTCGAGGTTTTGCCCTCCAGCTCGTTTTC